>CAZEZY010000152.1:742-5304 GCA_964516635.1 uncultured Tepidimonas sp.
CCGACCAGATCGACACCCTGCTCGAAGAGATCGTGGACCGCTTCGGCAAGCTGCCCGCCCAGGCCCAGACGCTGATCGACGTGCACCGCCTGCGCGTCCTTTGCGCGCCCTACGGCGTGCAGAAGGTGGACGCCACACCCGGCGTCATCCTCATCACCTTCCGGCCCAACCCGCCGGTGGACCCGATGCGCATCATCGAGCTGGTGCAGAAAAACAAGCACATCAAGCTGGCCGGCAACGACAAGCTGCGCATCGAGCGCGCCCTGCCAGAGCCCAAGGACCGTGCGCAGATGGTGCGAGATGTGCTCAGGTCGTTGGGGCAACCGTTGAAGGTGGCCGACCCGGCGTTGCCGGCTTGATGCCAGCCCGCGGGGGCAGGCGTCCGGCATCGGCCTGTCCCTGCGCCCTCACCTGCTCAAGCCAACGCTGGCGCTGCTCGGGCGTGGACTTGTGCACGGAGCCGATTCGCGTCATGTCCACCGGTTTGAGTCCGCAGAACCTCAGCGTGCTGCGCACCAGGGAACGAACGGTCGGGTCCCCCTGGATGAAACGCAGGTACCAGGTTGGGGAGTCGCTGGTCACGATGACCCGGGCGCTGCGCCCGGCCAGCAGCCCCTCGGGCATGCCGTTGGGCAGGTAACGAAACGCCCAGCCGCGCTCCAGCGTGCGGTCGAAAAAGCCCTTGAGCAGTGCTGGCATGGACCCCCACCAGACGGGAACGACCACCACGATGCGCCGAGCCTCTCCAATGAACTGCTGCGCCCGCTGCAGATCGGGCTCCAACGCCTGCTCCCCGTTGAAACCCTGACGAAGGATCGGGTCGAACGACATTTCGCGCAACACAAGCCGTTCCACCCGAGCGCCTGCCGCTTCCAGCCCGCCTGCGTGGCTGATGGCCAACGAAGCGCACAAGGAGTCTGGATGGGGATGCCCGTCAATGATGAGTACATCTGCCAAGTCACACCTTCCGTTTCAATCTTTACATTGTCAATATTGACCACCGAAGTATTCGATAGAATCTTTCTTGTGTCAAGTTCAGCCAACGACAAGCGCGCCTACCACCATGGCAACCTCCGCCAGGCCTTGCTGGATGCCGCGTTGCGCCTGCTGGCGGAAGTTCCTGCTGCCAAGTTGAGCCTGCGCGAATTGGCCCGCGCCGCGCAGGTCAGCCACGCAGCGCCTTACCACTACTTCAGCGACCGCGAGGCGTTGATCCGCGCGGCCGGCGTGGAAAGCATGCGACGCCTGTTGCAGGCCCAGCACCAGGGAGTGAACGAAGCCCACGGTCCGCGACAGCGCCTGCTCGCCCTGGGCCTGGCCTATGTGCGCTTTGCCGCGCAAGAGCCGCACTGCTTTGCCCTGGTGTTCGACCCACAGTACTGCAGCCCTGGCGAGCCATCGGAAGAGATGGCCCCCCTGATCGCCGAGAACGAGCGCCTGCTGGGCGATTGCGTGAATCAGGCCCAGATAGCCGGGGTATTGCCACCGGTACCGGCACGGCACTTGGCCACTGGGCTCTGGGGAGCGGTGCATGGGTTGGCCCAACTGACCATGGCTGGGCACATTGACCTTCCCGCTGCCGAAGCGGCACTGGACGCCTTGCTGGCGGCCAATCCACATCCGCAATAATCAGAGAATGTTCACCCCGATCGAATTTGCCCCTGGTCTGACCGTCCAAGGCTTCACTCCCCCCTTGCGCTTGCGCGATTTCAAACTCATCGCTTTTGACATGGACTCCACGCTCATCAACATCGAGTGCGTGGACGAAATCGCCGATGCCGTGGGTCGAAAGGCCGAAGTGGCCGCCATCACCGAAGCCGCCATGCGCGGCGAGATCACCGATTTCAAGGACAGCCTCCGGCGGCGCCTGGCGCTGCTCAAAGGCGTCACCCTGGCAGACATGGAGCGGGTCTACAGCGAACGCCTGCGCATCAATCCGGGAGCTGCCGAACTCATCAGCGCCTGCCAGGCGGCAGGCCTGAAAGTCCTGCTCGTGTCGGGCGGTTTCACCTTTTTTGCCGACCGTGTCAGGCAGCGTCTGGGTATCGACTTTGCCCGCTCCAATCAGTTGGAGATCGAGAATGACGCGCTGACCGGCCAGCTCGTGCGGCAGTGCTGGGGCGACATCTGCGATGGCGCCGAAAAACGCCGCACGGTGCTGGAAGTGGCCTCTCTCATCGGTGTGGCACCTGAAGCCTGCATGGCCGTGGGCGACGGTGCCAACGACCTGCCCATGATGGGCGCCGTGGGCCTGTCGGTGGCTTACCACGCCAAGCCGAAGGTGCGCGAACAGGCCATGGTGGCCATCAACCAGGGTGGACTCGACCGGCTGCTCGACGTCGTTCAGGCATGAGCACTCAGCCCGGCAAGCCGACCCTCATGAGCCGCTTGCGGGCAGGCTGGAGGGGCCATCTGGGCACGGTGGCGGTGGTCCTGGCCGTGTTTTTCGGCGTACAGGCCTGGCAGACCCGGCACTTCAACGCAGCGATTGACCTGAGCGCTCCTGTGCAGTGGCTGTCGCCAGACGGTCAACCGCACAGCGGCACCCTGGAAGACGCAATCCAGGCCATCAGGCCAGCTGGCCAACCCATGGCCCTGTACGTCTGGGCGGAGTGGTGCCCCATTTGCAAAGCCCAGCAAGGCACGATCAGCCGCCTGACGCAGGACTGGCCGGTGCTGACCGTGGCCATGCAGTCGGGAGACGCGGTCCAGGTGCGACGGTACCAAATGCAGCACGATCTGCCCTGGACCACGTTGATCGACCCACACTCACAGCTGGCAGAGGCACAAGGCTTCCGATCGGTACCGGCCTTTGCAGTACTGGACAGCGGGAACCGCTTGCGATACCCCACTGTGGGCTACACCTCGGGTTGGGGCATGCGGGCGCGTCTCTGGCTGGCGCACCTGCTCTGAACGGTCGTCAGCCCAGGGCCTTCTCCAGCCGGGCCACCCCTTCGCGGATGCGGTCCACCCCCACGGTGGCAAAACTCAGGCGAATGGTGGCCACGTCGGGGTCACGTGCAAAAAACGGCGCCCCCGGCACAAACGCCACCCCCTGGTCAATCGCGCGGCGGGCCAGTTCGTTGCCATCGGCCAGTCTGCCACCCGCCCCGGTCAGGCGCGCCCACACAAACAGGCCCCCTTGTGGTTGCACAAAGGCCAGCGCATCGCCCAGATCGCTGCGCAAGGCATCGCCCATGGCCTTCGCCCGCTCGGCATACACCTGTCGCACGCGATCCAAGGTACCGGGCATCCGGCCAGCCTTCAGGTAGTGCGCCGCCGTGGCCTGCGCAAACGTGCTGGTGTGCGCGTCACTGAACTGCTTGCACATCACGGCCTTGCCCAGGAGATCGGCCGGGGCCACCATCCAGCCCACTCTCAGGCCAGGGCTCAACACCTTGCTGAGTGAGCCGCAATGCACCAGCCGCTCGCGGCTGCCCGGTACTTCGGTGCTCAGGGCCAGCAGACTGGGCGGCGGCGCATCGCCAAAATACAGGTCACCATAAGGGTCGTCCTCCACCACCAGGGTGTTGTGGCGCACGGCCATTTCCAGCACCTGGCGGCGACGCTCCAGGCTCAGCATGGCCCCACTGGGATTGCCAAACGTAGGGATCAGGTACACAAACTTGGGCTGGTGCTCCACGATCAGCTGTTCCAGCCGTGCCACATCCACCCCGTCACCATCCACCGGCGCGGTGATCAGTTCCGCTCCATACAGCCGGAAGCACTGGATGGTGGCCAGAAAGGTCGGCCCTTCCACAATCACTTTGTCACCGGGAGAAATCAGCGTCTTGCCCAGCAGGTCCAACGCCTGCTGGCTGCCGGTGGTGACCACCAGTTCGGCAGGTTGCACCTGGGCCCCTTTGCTGCCCATGAAAGCGGCCAGTTGCTCGCGCAAAGGCTGGTAACCCTCGGTCGCCCCGTACTGCAGAGCCGCGCCGGGCTCTTCGTCGAGCGCCTTCAGGCTGGCTTCGCGGATGCCCTCCACATCAAACAGGGCTGCATCGGGAAAACCACCGGCAAAACTGATGATGCCCGGCTTGCCCAGCAGCTTGAACAGCTCGCGGATGGCAGAGGTCTCGACGTTGTTCAGGCGATCGGCAAAACGGACAGCAGAAGCATCGGTCATGGGAGAGAATTCGAATCATGAACAAGGACGACATCGAGCGGTTTTTTGCCACCTTGCAGGCAGCCAACCCCCAGCCCAACACGGAACTGGAGTATACGAGCGTGTTCGAGCTGCTCACGGCCGTGCTGCTCAGCGCCCAGGCCACCGATGTGGGCGTGAACAAGGCGACCCGGCGGCTGTTCCCGGTGGCGAACACGCCCCGGAAAATCCTGGAGCTCGGGCTCGAAGGTCTGGAGTCGCATATCAAGACCATCGGCCTGTACCGCAGCAAGGCCAAGCACCTGATGCAGACCTGCCGCATCCTGGTGGAGCAACATGGCGGCCAGGTACCGCGCCAGCGCGAAGCCCTGGAAGCCTTGCCCGGCGTGGGCCGCAAAACCGCCAACGTGGTGCTGAACGTGGCCTTTGGCGAGCCCACCATGGCGGTGGACAC
>CAZEZY010000153.1:0-5255 GCA_964516635.1 uncultured Tepidimonas sp.
ACTCGGGCCAGGTGATGGGGATCATCTCGCTGGTGGCGTTGAGCTTCATGGTGCACGAGCCCAGCGGGATCATGCTGCGGTCCAGCGCCAGGTCCTTGTCGGACAGGCTGCGAATGTAGCGCAGCATGCCGGTTTCGGAGTGGTGGCTGTCGAACACCGGGTGCGTCATGAAGTCGCTGCTGCGGCGCAGCTCGGCCGGGATGCGCGGCTCCACGCCTTTTTCGAACCCCTCGAAGGTCGGCTGCGCCTGTCCTTCAACTGCAAAAAGCGCCCACAACTGACGGATGTCGTCGCGAGTGGTGGTTTCGTCCAGACTGATGCCGACACAACCTGCCCGCGCGCCGGTGTAGCGGCGCAGGTTCATGCCCTGGGCGGCAGCCCGCTGGTGGGCCGCTTCGGCGCAGGTGGTGGAGCCCATGTCCAGTGTCAACGTGTCGAAGGCGCTGTGGTGCAGGCTGGTCAGACCCAGTTGTTCCAGGCCAGCCGCCAGCACAGCGGTGTAGGCCGCCACGCGCTGTGCGATGCGTTTCAGGCCATCCGGCCCGTGGTACACCGCGTACATGCTGGCCACCACCGCAGGCAGCACCTGCGCGGTGCAGATGTTGGAGGTGGCCTTTTCGCGGCGGATGTGCTGTTCGCGCGTCTGCAGCGCCAGCCGGTAGGCCGGGTTGCCGTGCGCGTCCACGCTCACACCCACCAGGCGGCCGGGGAGGGAGCGCTTGAACGCGTCGCGGCAGGCCATGTAGGCGGCGTGCGGGCCACCCGCGCCCATGGGCATGCCGAAGCGCTGGGTGGTGCCCACCACGATGTCGGCGCCCATCTCGCCCGGTGACTTGAGCAGCGTGAGGGCCAGCAGGTCGGCGGCCAGAATCAGCGCCGCACCCCTGGCGTGCAGCACCTCGGCGCTGGCCTGCCAGTCGGCCAGCCAGCCGCTGCTGCCCGGGTACTGGTTGATGGCGGCAAAGCAGTCGTCACTGGCAATCGCGGCCATCCACTCGTCCGTGGAGCTCACCACCTGCACCGTCAGGCCCAGCGGGGTGGCGCGGGTCTGGATGACTTCGATGGTCTGCGGGTGGCAGTCGCCACTCACCACGAAGGTATTGCCCTTGGCCTTGACCGAGCGCTTGGCCAGCGTCATGGCCTCGGCAGCGGCGGTGGCTTCGTCCAGCATGGAGGCGTTGGCAATGTCCATGCCGGTCAGGTCGGTCACCAGGGTCTGGAAGTTGACCAGCGCTTCCATGCGGCCCTGGGAAATTTCGGCCTGGTAAGGCGTGTACGCGGTGTACCAGGCGGGGTTTTCCAGGATGTTGCGCAGGATCACGCCCGGCGTGAGCGTGCCGTGGTAGCCCTGCCCGATGTAGCTCTTGAACACCTGATTCTGGCTGGCGATGGCTTTGAGTTCGGCCAGCGCGGCGGCTTCGGTCACGGCCGGCGGCAGGTTCATGGGACGGGCGCGGGCGATGCTGCGAGGCACGATGCTGTCGATCAGCGCGCGGCGCGAGGCCTCACCAATGACGGAGAGCATCAGTCGCTCGTCGTCTTCCGAAATGCCGATGTGGCGGGCAACGAACTCGTGGGCGTTTTCCAGGTCGGCCAGGGGGCGGGCGGTGGGCATGAGCATGGCGGGCTCCGGGTCAGGACAATCTGCGGAAGAAAAGGAATTACTGGGTCAGTTTGCCGTAGGCGGTTTCGTCCAGCAGCTCGGTGAGTTCGGCGGCGTTGGACAGCCTGACCTTGAAGAACCAGCCAGCGCCCAGCGGGTCGCTATTGGCCAGTGCAGGGTCGTTGCGCAGGTCTTCGTTGACTTCAACGATCTCGCCGCTGACGGGCATGTACACGTCGGCAGCCGCCTTCACGGACTCGACCACGCCGGCCACGTCTTTCTGGGTGAAGGCTTTGCCCACATCGGGCAGTTCGACGAACACCACGTCGCCCAGCGCGTCCTGCGCGTGGTGGGTGATGCCCACGGTGGCGGTGTCGCCATCAACAAGGACCCATTCGTGGTCGGAGGTGTATTTCAGGCTCATGGGGGGGCTCCAAAAAAAGAAATCGGTGGCGGCTTCAGCCGCGGACATAACGGTTGGGCACGAAGGGCAGGGCGGCCACTTCCATCGGCACCGCCTTGCCACGGACGAGCGCCTGCACCTGCGTGCCGAGCGCAGCATAACCGGACTCCACGTAGCCCATGGCGATGGGCTGGTTGATGGTCGGTCCGATCAGGCCGCTGGTGACTTCGCCAATGCGCTCGCCAGCGGTGTTCTGAAGTTCGACGTGTTCACGCACGGGCACGCGCTCCCTGGCGATCAGGCCCACGCGCTTGCGGGTGGCGGGCGCGTTGCCATCGAGTTGCGCCAGCACTTTGGCTGCGCCCGAGAAGCCGCCGGCGCGCTCGCCACCCGAACGGCGCACTTTCTGGATGGCCCAGTTCAGCGCCGCTTCCACCGGGGTGGTGGTGGTGTCGATGTCGTTCCCATACAGGCAGAGGCCGGCCTCCAGCCGGAGCGAGTTGCGGGCCCCCAGGCCAATCGGTTGGACCTCGGGTTGCGCCAGCAGTGCGCGGGAGAAGGCGTCGGCCGCGATGGCGGGCACCGAGATTTCGAAACCGTCTTCGCCGGTGTAGCCGCTGCGGGTGATGTACAGGTCGGCCCCGTTCCAGGTGGCGGGCATACCGGTCATGAACACCAGTTGTTCCACGCCAGGCACCACGCGCTGCAGCGCAGTCACGGCCAGTGGGCCCTGGAGGGCCAGCAGGGCGCGGTCGAAATGCGCCTCCACCGTGCAACGGCGGCCAATCCGGGCCTGGATGTGTGCCAGGTCACCGTGCTTGCATGCCCCGTTGACGATCACGAAAAGATCGCTGCCCCGGTTCACCAACATCAGGTCGTCAATGATGCCGCCGTCGTCGTTCAGCAGCAGGCCGTAGCGCTGCTTGTTCAGGCCCAGGCCGATCACGTCCACCGGCATCAGGGTCTCGAACGCGGCCGCTGCATCGGGACCCACGAGGCGCAACTGACCCATGTGCGAGACGTCGAAGAGGCCGGCGGCGTTGCGGGTGTGCTGGTGCTCGGCCATCAGGCCGGCAGGGTACTGAACCGGCATGGAATAGCCGGCGAAGGGCACCATGCGTGCGCCCAACTCCAGATGCAGGGCGTTGAGGGGGGTGGTCAGCAAGGAGGCGGTATCGGACATGTTGGAGGCAAAAGGCAGCTACCCATATGGGTGAAATGCCGGAATGCCCCCAGGGCGCCTTCCGGCCACTGCCCGCCTGTCCGCTCTACCTGAGAGATTCACGCCGGCCGCCGATGGCGACTGGGCGCTTGCTCCTTCGGTGGGCTGCCTCGGGGGCGGCCTCTCTCCAGGGGGGAACGCCCGCCTAAGGCAAGCGCTTGCCAGTCCTTTTGCCTGAGCGTTCAGCCCCGTCGATGCGGTGCCTGCGCCTTCGGCGGCTGCTGGCAAAGTGCCGGCAACTCTCTCCTGACCCCATGATTGTAGCCTTATCGAGGCTGCGTCAGCGTCAACAGGATCTGCGCGTACCAGGTGCTGTTCAGTCCCAGCGATTCGTCCTGTTCGCGGTCGCGGTTGCCCATGTCCATGCGGGCCGAATGAACACCCAGCAGCGACCAGTGCAGCGGATGCCCGGACGGCATGTTCTGCCTCATGACCACAGGGGCGCCACTGGTGCCGCGGTGGGTGCGTGCGTCGGTGAGAAACAGCCCTTTCCCCTGAAAGCGGATGCCGTACGGCGAGGCGACGGCCGCCTGTCGCAACACGGGCAGCTGGTGCACCGTGTCACGGAATCCCAGCGGAAAGCCCACAATCCTCAAAGAGGCGTCAGCCGCAACCGATTCGTAGGAGTCACTCAGGTGCTCGGGGGTGAACGCGCTGAACACGGCTTCAGCGGGCAAATGGGTCCGGTCAATCTGGATCGCCGCCACGTCGATGGGACCACCCCCATCCTGCCCCTGATGCCAGATGGCCACCCCCCGGGTGTACAAAGGCATCGAATAGTGAACATACCGCGTGAGGTCCTGGGGGTGGGTGTGGACCACGATTTCCAGGCGATCCGGATGGTGCCCGGTGGGCTCATCGAACAACACATGCCGGCTGGTGACCAGGTAAAGTCGGCGGTCTCGCTCAAAGAAGAACCCGCTGGCATTGGTCATGGACCGGGTTCCATCAAAAGTGGTCAGGCTGGTGGCGGCCAGGTAGAGGGGGTCCAGTGCCGCCGGTGTCGAGGCTGGGAAGTGAGAGGTCATGTCTTGCAGTCTGGGGCAACTGGGCGGCTCATGGTACCGCACACCTTCTTGATTCTCAAAACAAATAAAAAAACTTGTCTTTATTTTTATTCGGCATATAATCTAAGGGTTGCGTTGTCATGCTAACACTGGCATATCGGCAAGGTCATCCGGTTGGAGTGCACCTCGCCTGACGCTACAGATGTTCCTCTCGCCTGAGCCAGCGCTGGAATGGATTTTTTTGACCGGCTCTGCGCAAGCACCAGTTCGGTGAACTTGCGGTTCTGAATGCCTCCTTTTTTCCCGACAACAAAGCCCAAGCGCTTCCCTGCCGTTTCCATCGGCAACTATTCCATCACGCCCATGTTTCACGAAACCGGTACCGGCGGCTATCACGGCTCGGTCACGGTATCCAGTGGACAGGGCTCTGCCTCCCACCACCGCATCTTCCGATTCAGCCGGCGTCATGCGTCGGCGGAAGCGGCGAGGCTGGTGGCCCTCACGCAAGGCTGGCTGCAAACCTGCAGTCCACGCCCTGTCATGTGCTGAGCCGATTGGGCTTGGTGCATTCTCTGGTGCCGGTCGCTAGCGGCCGCATCTCACTTCGTGTCGCAGCATTGCATCAGCGACACACACTCTCTCTGAAAGGCTCATCATGAGCAGCAAAATTTACGTCGGCAACCTGCCTTACTCCATCGATGACCAGTCTCTGCGTCACAACTTTTCCGCTCATGGCGGTGTCGTGTCTGCCAAGGTCATGATGGACCGCGACACCGGTCGCTCCAAAGGCTTCGGCTTTGTCGAGATGAACAGCCCGTCTGAAGCCGAGGCAGCGATCGCCGCCCTCAACGGCATGACCGTCGGTGGCCGTGCCATTGTGGTCAACATTTCTCGCCCGAAAGAGCAGAGCTCGGGTTTTGGTGGCGGCTACCGCGACCAGCGCCGCGCTTACTGATCAGCCCCAGGCTGAGCCAAAAAAAAGGGCCCGATGGGCCCTTTTTGCATGGGTTCACATGCCCG
>CAZEZY010000154.1:0-5250 GCA_964516635.1 uncultured Tepidimonas sp.
TGGTGGTGCCGAACTCGTCGTTCACATCCAGGATGAAGCGGCACATGTCCTGCTTCTCTTCCATGTTCATGCCGGCCATGGGCTCGTCCAGCAGCAGGACCTGAGGTTCCATGGCCAGAGCGCGGCCCAGGTCCACGCGTTTTTGTAGGCCGTAAGGCAACTGGCCCACGGGTGTCTTGCGGAAGGCCTGGATTTCCAGGAAGTCGATGATCTGTTCGACTTTCTCGCGATGAGCCACCTCTTCTTTTTCGGCCGGGCCGATGCGCAGCGCCTGAAGGAAGATGTTGCTCTTGATGCGGAGGTTGCGCCCCGTCATGATGTTGTCGATCACGCTCATGCCTTTGAACAGAGCCAGGTTCTGGAAGGTGCGGGCGATGCCCAGTTCCGCCACTTGGGGGCTGCTCAGGTGCTTGAACGTCTTGCCACGGAAGGTGATGGAGCCTTCCTGCGGTTTGTAGACGCCGTTGATGCAATTCAACATCGAGCTTTTGCCCGCGCCGTTGGGTCCGATGATGGCGCGAATCTCATGCTCTTTCACATTGAACGAGATGTCGGTCAGGGCCTTGACGCCGCCGAACCGCAGGCTGATGTTCTGGACGTCCAGAATGACGTCTCCCACTTTCTTGTGTGCCATGGTCAGTGTGTTCCGTGGTGAGGTGAGACGCGTTTTCAGGCGGCCTTCTGGACCGGGGCGAACGTCTTGACATCCATCAGTTTCAGTGTCGCGCTGACTTTGCCGGTACGTCCATCCTCGAACTTCACCTGGGTTTCGATGAACTGCTCGGCCTTGCCTTCGTACAAGGCATCGACCAGAACGCCATACTTGTCGCCGATGAATCCGCGTCGTACCTTGTTGGTGCGCGTCAGCTCACCATCGTCGGCGTCGAGTTCCTTGTGCAGAATCAGGAAGCGGCTGACCTGGCTGCCTGCCAGCAGGGCATCGCGACTCAGGTCGGTATTGACCTTTTCGACGCATTCCCGGATGAGCTGATACACCTCGGGTTTCTGTGCCAGATCGGTGTAGCCCGCATACGGCAGGTTGCGGCGCTCTGCCCAGTTGCCCACCGCGTCGAAATCGATGTTGATCATGACGCACACCTTCTCGCGGCCATCACCAAACGCGACCACTTCCTTGATGTGCGAGAAAAACTTCAGTTTGTTCTCGACGTACTTCGGTGCAAACATGGCGCCGTCGTTGGCGCCGCCCTTGATGCGGCCGACATCCTTGACGCGGTCGATGATCTTGAGGTGGCCAGAGGCGTCGATGAAGCCGGCGTCACTGGTGTGGTACCAGCCATCGTCCGTCAACACCTCCCGGGTGGCTTTCTCGTTCTTGTAATACGCTTTCAGCAAGCCTGGTGACTTGACGAGGATTTCACCGTTGTCAGCAAGCTTGATCTCCACGCCATCGCAGGGCACGCCCACGGTGTCGGCCTTGGCTTCGTGATCCGGCTGCAGGCAGACAAACACGGCGGTTTCGGTGGAGCCGTACAGTTGTTTCAGGTTGATGCCGATGGAGCGGTAGAAACTGAAGAGATCGGGGCCGATGGCTTCGCCTGCGGTGTAGGCCACACGAACCCTGGAGAACCCCAGGGTGTTGCGCAGAGGACCGTAGACACACAGGTTGCCCAGTGCATACAGCAGGCGGTCGCCCAAGCCGACCGTTTTGCCATCCATCAGATCCGGTCCGACCTTGCGCGCCACATCCATGAAGGCATGGAACATCTTGCGCTTGATAGTGCCCGCATCTTCCATCCGGATCATCACGCTCGTCAGCAAGCCTTCGAATACGCGTGGAGGTGCAAAGTAGTAGGTCGGCCCGATCTCCTTCAGGTCGATCATGACGGTGCTGGAGGACTCGGGGCAGTTGACCACGTAACCGCAAGCCAGCCACTGGGCATAGCTGAAAATGTTCTGGCCGATCCAGGCGGGTGGGAGGTACGCCAGCACCTCTTCGTTTTCGTTGAGCTTGTCAAACTGGGCGCCGACATGGGCGCGGTTCAGCAGCGTGAAATGGGTATGAACCACGCCCTTGGGGTTGCCGGTCGTGCCGGACGTGAAAAACATGGCCGCCACATCGTCGGGCTGGGCCTTGTCGATTTCTTCCTGGAAAAAGTCGGGGTGTTCCTCTGCGAACACCTTGCCCGCCGCCATGACTTCCAGAAGGCCCGCCAAGCCGGGCTCGTCGTAATTGCGAAGACCGCGTGGATCGTCAAACAGCACGTGGGCCAGTTGCGGACATTGCTCTCGGATCTCGAGCATCTTGTCGACCTGTTCCTGGTCTTCCACCACAGCAAACCGAACCTCGGCATTGTTGATGGGGAACACGCATTCGGCGGCGACCGCGTCCTGATACAGGGGCACTGGAATGGCGCCCAGCGATTGGGCCGCCAGCATGGTGGCATACAGCCGAGGGCGGTTGGCGCCGATGACGATCAGGTGTTCGCCTCGTTGCAGGCCCAACTGGTGCAGGCCGCCTGCCAGGTATTTGACCAGGTCGGCCATGCCTTGCCAGGTCGTGGTTTGCCAGATGCCATATTCTTTTTCTCGCATCGCTGGTGCGTTGGGTCGTTTGGCTGCGTGTTCCAGCAGCAGCCGGGGGAACGTGGTCCGCATGTTGTCTCCTGTGGGATCGCATGAGCAGGTCGATCCACCTGCAAAGGTGATCTGTAGCGGAATGTACGCCCAAGGTTTGACGTTATGTTGTCCTTCCGTTGACAATCTAGGGTAGATACCTCCTGGGATTTACCCTAGGTTGCGACTTGAAGGAGGCAAAAAATGGATCGACGTTTGGGGTTAAGGCAGCGGGCGCGAGCGTTGAGCGAGGCTGAATTTCAGGACATTTCCTGGGTGCAACATCTTTCAGATGCCGAGCGTTTGCGGGTTCGGGAAGGTCTGATCGTCACGCAGGCTCAGCCAGGGGATTACATCTGCCGCATCGGTCGGCCGGTTACGTACTGGTTCGGCCTGATCGAGGGATTGCTCAAGATGAGCAACGACGACAGCATGGGCCCGATCATGACCTTTGCCGGCCTGGCACCTGGCGGCTGGTTTGGCGAGGGAACCGCGCTGAAGCGCGAAATCTACCGGTACAACGTGCAGGCGCTCCGAAAAAGCCTGGTGGTTGGCTTGCCAGTCGAGACCTTTCACTGGTTGCTGGATCACTCCATCGGGTTCAACCGCTTCGTGATGTGGCAGCTCAATGAGCGGCTGGGGCAGTTCATCGCCGCACGCGAGATCGACCGGATCACCGATCCGGATGTACGGGTGGCCCGCACCCTGGCCAACCTGTTTCACCCCGGTCTGTTTCCCGGGGTCCGAGAGGTGCTGCGCATCACCCAGCAGGAACTGGCCTACCTGGCCGGCCTGTCGCGTCAGCGGGTCAACCAGGCGCTGTCGGTACTGGATGATGAAGGCCTGGTCGAGGTGTCGTATGGGGGTTTGCGGGTGGTGGATCTGTCGGCGTTGCGTGGCTTTGCCGCTAGCCGGCTGTCGGCTTGATCCGGCGGGATCTTGCGCTGCATCAATGGCCTGTGTCGATGTACCATAGCCCGATTGATCATGTCCAAAACCCTCAAGCTGCCTCCCCGTTCACCCGCTGCCAGCGTCCCGCTTTCCCCGTTCAAGAACCCGGGGTCTGTTCGGCGGGTCGGCTCGGCGCGCACTGGGACGCGTTCCATGGACGAACCCGTGCGTTTGAACAAGCACCTGGCCGACCAGGGCCAGTGTTCGCGCCGCGAGGCCGACGAATGGATTGCCCGGGGCTGGGTGCGTGTGAATGGCCATCTGGCGCAGACGGGCCAGACCGTGACCGCCGCCGACCGGGTGGAGGTGGCGCCCCAGGCGACCGAGCGGCAGGGTGCCCGCGTGACGATTCTGTTGCACAAGCCGGTGGGTTATGTGAGTGGTCTGCCGGAAGACGGGCACCAGAGTGCCGCCATGCTGGTGAAGCCCGCCACCCGCTGGCGTGATGATCGGACACCGCGCCGCTTCGAGGCAGGTCACACCCGTGGGCTGGCCCCGGCCGGGCGGCTCGACATCGACTCCACAGGCCTGCTGGTGCTGACGCAGGACGGGCGTGTGGCCAAAGCCCTGATCGGCGAAACCAGCGAGGTGGACAAGGAATACCTGGTGCGCGTGCACTGGGCGCCCAACGGCCCGAAAGGCGTCGGCGTGGTGACGCAGGATGTGCAGAAGGTGTTTCCGGCCGAGCGGCTGGCGCTGTTGCGCCATGGCCTGAGCCTGGATGGCCAGCCGCTCAAGCCTGCCCTGGTGGACTGGCAGAACCCCGAGCAGCTGCGCTTTGTGCTTCAAGAAGGCAAGAAGCGCCAGATCCGTCGCATGTGCGAGCAGGTAGGGCTGCATGTGGTGGGGCTCAAGCGCATCCGCATCGGCCGGGTGGTGCTGGGCAACCTGCCGTTGGGTCAGTGGCGCTACCTGGGCGAACACGAGCGCTTCTGAGGTCTCTTGAAAATCGGGCGAGGGCCGCCAGATATCCCATCGGTGGCTTGCCGGCTGGGACCGGTGCGCGCCGATTCAAACCTCCAGACAACGCTGAACTCGACCCATGACGACTCAACATGCTTTTCAGGCCGAAGTGGCCCAGTTGCTGCACCTGGTGACCCATTCGCTGTACTCGAACAAGGACATTTTCCTGCGCGAACTGGTGTCCAACGCGTCGGATGCCTGCGATAAGTTGCGTTTCGAGGCCCTGAACAATGCCGCCCTTTACGAAAACGCGCCCAACCTGGAGGTGCGGGTGGCGTTTGACAAGGACGCGAAGACGCTGACCATCACCGACAACGGCATCGGGATGAGCGAGCAGGAGGCCATCGACCACCTGGGCACCATCGCCAAGAGCGGCACCAAGGACTTCATGAGCCGCCTGAGTGGCGACCAGAAAAAGGATGCTCAGCTCATTGGCCAGTTCGGCGTGGGCTTCTACTCCGGCTTCATCGTGGCCGACAAAATCACGGTCGAAAGCCGCCGAGCCGGCCTCAAGCCCGAAGAGGGGGTGCGCTGGATCAGCGGTGGTTCGGGCGATTTCGAAACCGAAACCATCACCCGCGCCGAGCGCGGCACCAGCGTCATCCTGCACCTCCGCGAGGACGCCACCGAGTACCTGAACCGCTGGAAGCTCAAAACCATCATTGGCAAGTACTCCGACCACATCAGCCTGCCCATCCTGATGCAGAAAGAGGAGTGGGACAAGGACAAGTCCGAGTACGTGCTGCAGGCCGAGTGGGAGGC
>CAZEZY010000155.1:0-5218 GCA_964516635.1 uncultured Tepidimonas sp.
AAATTCCACAATGTGTATTATGTTAAATGAACAAGCATCCAGACAACCGACCCTGTCACCGTTCCATCAAACGGCACCATTCAACCTGAATCCCCCCGCTAGAATGACCACCACTCATCACCCTTACAGGATATTTATGAAACACATTCTCATGGCCATGGGCCTCGCCGCCTCCGTTGCGCTGGTGGGTTGCGGCAAAAAAGAAGAGGCCGCGCCGGTAGCAGCCGCGCCCAGCACGCCTGAACTCCGGGTGGCCATCGATCCCACCTACGAACCCTTCACCTTCAAGACCGCCGATGGCAAACCCGCCGGTTTTGATGTCGACATCGCCGAAGCCATCTGCGCGCAAATCCAGCGCCAGTGCGTTTACGTCGAACAGGTCTGGGACAGCATGATCCCCGGCCTCCAGGCTCAGCAGTACGACGTCATCATCAGCTCCATGTCGATCACCGAAGAGCGACAGCAGGTCATCGACTTCTCCGACAAGTACTACAGCACCCCCAGCCGCATTGTCGTCAAGGAAGGCACCCCGTTCGAAACGCTCGCGTCCCTCAAGGGCCAGCGCCTGGGCGTGCTCAAGGGCAGCACCCAGGAAAGCTACGCCATGGGTGAACTGGCTCCGCTGGGCGTCAACGTCATTCCCTACGAAGCCCAGGACCAGGTCTACCTCGACATCCGTTCAGGGCGCCTGAACGGCACCGTTGCCGATGCCGTCGAAGTCACCGGCGGCTTCCTGAGCAAACCCGAAGGGGCCGGGTTCGGTTTTGTCGGCCCCGTGCTGAACGACCCGAAGTACTTCGGCACCGGCATGGGCGTGGCCATGCGCAAAGGCCGTGACGACCTGAAGCAGCAGATCAACCAGGCCATCCAGACCATCCGCGCCAACGGCACCTACCAGCAGATCAGCGCGAAGTACTTCGACTTTGACGTCTACGGCGACTGATCCAGGGCGCCCGATTTGTCCGGCTACTACCTGCAGATCCTCGAAGGCGCCCTCCTCACGGTGGGTGTTTCGCTGGCATCGCTGGTGGTGGCCGTTGTGCTCGGTCTCATGGGGTCGGCGGCCAAACTGTCTGGTCACCGCCCCTTTGTCTTTCTGGCCACTGTGTACACCACCGTCATACGGGGAGTACCGGAACTGGTCCTGATGCTGCTGGTTTTTTACGGCGGCGCCATTGGCCTCAACCACCTCACCGCAGCGCTGGGTTTTGCGCAACCCGTCCGCATCGATCCCTTCACCGCAGGCGTCCTCACGATCGGGTTCATCTATGGCGCCTACATGACCGAAACCTTCCGCGGCGCCATCCAGTCCATTCCCAAAGGACAGATGGAAGCCGCCTGGGCCTTCGGCATGAGCCCTCTGCGCACCTTTTTTCGCATCACCCTGCCCCAGATGGTGCGTTACGCCCTGCCCGGTTTCACCAACAACTGGCTCGTGCTCATCAAGACGACGGCGCTGGTCAGCCTGATTGGCCTGCACGAAATGACCTACCGTGCCAAGCAGGCCAGTGCGGCCACACGTGAACCGTTTGTCTTCTTCCTGTTTGCGGCAGCGCTCTTCCTCATCTACACCAGCATTTCGCTGTGGTTGCTGCGCAAGCTGAACGCGCGTTACAGCCTGGGCAACAAGAAGGTGAGCCTGTGAGCATCGCCATCCTGTTCGAACCCAAAAACCTGTCGCTCTACGCAGACGGGCTCGTCACCACCGTCACCCTGCTGGCGAGTTCCCTGGCCATTGGTGGGATCATGGCGCTGTTGCTGGCCCTGGCACTCACCAGCCGCATGGCCCCTTTGCGGTGGCTGGCCGGGGCGTACACCTACTGCATCCGGGGTACGCCGCTGCTCATTCAGGTCTATCTCATCTATTACGGCCTCGCCCAGCTGGAGTGGATCCAGTCGCGCTGGGACGACGTCTGGCCCTGGACCTACTTCAAGGACGCTTTTTTCTGCGCGCTCCTGGCCTTTGCCATGAACAACGCCGGCTACACCGCCGAAATGCTGGCCGGTGCCATCCGCGAAACCCCGCCTGGTGAAATCGAGGCGGCTCAGGCCATGGGCATGGCACGCTGGCAGGTGCTCTGGCGCATCGTGATGCCCAGCGCCTTCCGTCGCGCCCTGCCCGCCTACAGCAACGAAGTCGTCATGATGCTGCACAGCACCAGCCTGGCCAGCACCGTGCCTGCCATGCTGGACCTCACCGCCGCTGCCAGCCGCATTTACTCCACGTACTACCTGCCCTTCGAAGCCTATCTGTTTGCCGCTGCCATCTACCTGTGCATCACCTTCATGCTCGTGGGCGGTTTCAAGTGGCTGGAAAAGCGCTATCTGGCCTACCTCAGGCCGCGCACCCACTGACACCACCATGTCTCAATCTCCCTTGAAGCTGGAAGTCCACGACCTTCACAAGCGCTATGGCGATCACGAGGTCCTGAAGGGGGTTTCCCTGTCGGCCCGGGCAGGGGATGTGATCAGCATCATTGGCAGTTCTGGTTCGGGCAAAAGCACGTTCCTGCGCTGCATCAACCTGCTGGAAAAACCCCACCAGGGGCGCATCGTGGTCGCCGGCGAGGAACTGCAACTGCGCCCCTCGCGCAGTGGCGAACTCGAAGCCGTGCAACCGAGGCAACTGCAACGCCTGCGCACGCGGCTGGCCATGGTGTTCCAGAACTTCAACCTCTGGGCCCACATGACGGTGCTGCAGAACATCATCGAAGCGCCTGTCAACCTGCTCAAGGTGCCCAAAGACCAGGCCATCGAAACCGCTCGCACCTACCTGGAGCGCGTCGGCCTGCGCGGCGTGGAAGACCGTTATCCTTCCCACCTGAGTGGAGGGCAGCAGCAACGCGTGGCCATTGCCCGGGCGCTGGCGGTCGAGCCCGAGGTCATGCTGTTTGACGAACCGACCAGTGCTCTCGACCCCGAACTCGTCACCGAGGTGCTGCGTGTCATGCAGAAACTGGCCGAAGAGCACCGCACCATGGTGGTCGTCACGCACGAAATGGGCTTTGCCCGTGAGGTCTCCAACCACCTCATCTTCCTGCACCAGGGCCGCATCGAAGAAGAAGGCCCACCCCGCGAGGTGCTGGCCCACCCGAAAAGCGAGCGACTCGCGCAATTCCTGGCGGGCAGCCTCAAGTAACCGGGCTCAGTCCCAGAACATCAACGCTTCGCGGCCCTGCACATACAGGTCCACCGGTTGGCCCACGGGCAGCACCACCTTGGTGGGCTCATGGCCAAAGGGCAGGCCGGTCAGCACGGGAATGTTCAACTGGCTGCGCAGCCAGGCCACCACCTGCTTCAGGTTGAAGCCCTTGTCGTGAGGGGTCAACTGGTATCGCGAGAAATGGCCCAGCACCACCGCCTTCTGGGCGCCCAGCACCCCCGCGTGCAGCAACTGCGTCAGCATCCGCTCAATCCGGTAGGGGTGTTCACCCACATCTTCCAGAAACAGGATGCCCCCATCCACGACCGGAAAAAACGGCGATCCCATCAGGCTGCACAGCACCGTCAGGTTGCCCCCCCACAGCACGGCCCCTTCGGCCGCCCAACCCTCTGCTGAACCCAACTGGGGGTGGGCCCGAAAATCACTGGGCGGCAGACGCCAGCCCGTTCCCTCGCCCACCCCGGTCACCAGGTCGTCAAAGCAGGCCTGCATGATCTCGTCGGGCGCATCTTCGCCTGCCCAGTCTTCCAGCAGGGCCGGGCCTGCCCACGTGGGGGTGCCCCGCAAGGCGTAAGCCGCACACTGCAGGGCGGTGAAATCGCTCAGGCCCACCCAATGACTGCCCTGCTCCACCGATTGTTGAATCGCCTCATAGGGCAGACTGGGCAGAATCCGTGTGAGCCCATAGCCACCACGCGTGGTCATCACCACCTTCGCGCCGCTGGCCGCTGCGCGAGTGACAGCCGCCACACGGGTGGCATCGTCACCCGCAAATCGCTGGTGGCTGAGCCGTGCTGAAGGGTCCACCTCGACTTCGTGCCCAAGGCCCTGCAGCCGCTTCAGCGCCCGCCGAAAACCCGCCTGGTTCCGAACCGCCCCGCTGGGGGAATACACATAGATATGAGCCATCTGTTGATTATGGCCTTACCTCGGCCACGGCCAGCCCTTCATGGCTGCTCGGTGGCCGGCATCGGGGTAAGGCATCCATCGCCAACCCTCGGGAAGCGCCTCTAGCGGTTCTGGCATTCTCAGTTCCACACTCGCCGAGCCGGCGGGCAGTCGATCCAGCAGGGCCTGCGCCAGCGCCTCCTGAGCGGGGTGAACCACCAAGTGCCACCTCGTTGTCTCGGACCCCTGCCCTTGCAGCCAATCGGCCAGCACATCCGCATGCCTGGCCAGCGTGTGCCATCGGGTTTTCTTGGGCTTGTCGCTCATGCCAAAACCGATCAGGTCCGGCAACAGCACACGGCCACCCTCCTGCAGCGCCTCGCTCGCCCACCCACTCCACTCGGGCCACCAGCCTTCTGGGCCGTGCAAAGCCACCTTTACCGGTGCAGCCACGTCGATGCCAGCCCCTTGCAAGTCCAGCCAGTGCATCCTCAGGCCATTCAGGACCGTGCCTAGCTGCGTGTACCTTGAAGCATCCCGCCATTCGGGAAACGCCTGCCACAACGGCTCAAATGCCGCGTCGGGCGTGCGCAAGGCATCGTCTCGCAACGGGCTGGCCGCGCGTCGTGCGGTTTCACGGCGCGCCGCAAAAAACGCCTGCATCAGTTCGGCACAGGCCTCGGCTTCAACGCCACCCACCACCGTGGTCTGGTGGTTCAGTGCCGGGTGTCTGAGCACCTCCACCACCGATCCATCGGCGCCGGTCCGGGGCTCCCTGGCGCCGTACACCACCCGCGCCAGGCGGGCATGCAGCAAAGCCTGCGCACACATGGCGCACGGCTCCAGCGTCACGTACAGATCACAGCCCTCGAGCCGGTAATTGCCCAAGGCCGCAGCAGCCGCACGCAGGGTCAGCATTTCCGCATGGGCGGTCGGGTCGTTCAGGCCAATCGGCTGGTTGTGGGCGCGGGCCACCACCTGGTCTGCTACGCCGCCCTGCCCTGGCCGCACCAGCACTGCCCCCACCGGCACTTCACCTGCCGCCGCGGCTTTCCGGGCCTCGGCCAGGGCCATGGCCATGTAGTGGGTGTCATGCTGGCTCATCACGGGTAAGTGCCATCTCGATATCAAGCCAGCAGGGCCATCAAGCTCACATCACTCCCACTC
>CAZEZY010000156.1:0-5170 GCA_964516635.1 uncultured Tepidimonas sp.
ACGCTGGCGGCTTCCAACTCCTCGGCAGTCAGGCGCTGCAGGTTGCGGATTTCCATTTGCGCGGCTACGCGCCAGCGACGGGCAGGCTGCAGTTCGGCCTGCCAGGGGGCGAGGAAACGGGCTTCGACCGCCTGGACATCGAGCGGCACAGCCAGTGGCAGCACAAACCACTGCTCGCCCAGCCGGGTGTTCAGGGCCCACCAGGCATCGAACACCGCAAACTGAAATTCCGAGAACCGCCACTCGGCCTGCACCTGGTAGTGGGCAGTGAGCGAGCGCAGCCGGTGGCGCGCGGCGCCGGTTTCCATCTCGGTGCGCAAGAGGCTCGGCCGGGGTGACAGGCTGTAGCCCTCGACCCGTGGGGGTGGCAGGGTCTCCGGCCAGACGGACAGGTTGTTAACCGTGGTCATCGCACCGCTCCCATGGCTGGGTTGAGGCCATAGCGACGCTCCAGCGTGGGTGCAATACCGGTGCCCTGGCTGATGGCACGCGCCATGCGGCCTTCGATCTGTTCGATGAACACATCCAGGCGCAGGCCGCCGTCGGGTTGGCGTTGCTGCTCGATGCGGGCGTCTACCCCGTTGGCCTTGTTGACCACATTGACCTGCACGTTCACCGCCGGTAGCGTCTGCCTGGCCGACAGTGCTCCGCCCAACGCACGGATCTGCCCGCGGGTGAAGACGGCTTCGCCCTCCTGGGCAATGATGGGCACTTCGCCTTGGACGATGCCGCCGGTGTGGAAACGCGGCGCGTTCGTGAACAGGACCGGATTGACGGAGCGTGTGACCAGGGCATCGGCACCGATCACTCCGCCGCTGTGCGCGACATTGGCCATGGTGCCCATCAGGTCGCTGCTGCCAGCGGGGAATGCTGATCCCGAAGATGCGCTGCCCATACCTGGGATCACACTGCCCAGCCAGTTGGCCAGCGGCAAGGTGATGGCGCGCTGGATCTGGATGCGCACCAGGTCGGCAACGATGGAGTCGGCCAGGCTGCGGAAGTCCAGCTTGCCGGTCATCACAAAGCGGGTGAGCGCGTCTTCCATGGACCGGAAGGCATTCACCGTCACCTGCTGGGCGCGCTTGGCCGCATTGGTCGCGTCGTCGATGTAGGACTTCAAGGCCGACTTGGCACCGTATTCAAAGCTGCGCTGGTACTCGGTATTCGCCCGCACCAGGTCTTCCACGATGGGCAGCTGCCGGGCCAAGGCATCGTTGATGGCCTCAATCGTCTGCACGCGCAGCCCAGCGTCTTCGATCTGGTTCGCCTCCTTGCGAGCGGCCGCAGCGGCTTTTTCCAGATCGGTGCGGGCTTGCTGGACTGCGCGCTCGGTGTCAGACAGGTCCAGCATCTCGCGCTGCAGTTGCAGGGCTTCGATGCGTTGGCGGTTGGCACCGATCAGGCCCTCGGTGATCTTGCGTGAGGCGGCTTCTTCTTTTTCAAATGCATCGAAGGCTTTGTTCGCCTCCTTCTGGCGCTCGATGGCTTCCAGAACCTGGATGTACTGCTCGGCTTCGGCGGCCACACCCTTGTAGCCCTTGGCTTCAATCTGCAGGGCACGTGCGCGCAGCTCAGCCGCTTCGCCGTCTTGGGTGCGAGTCAGGCGTGCGCGCAGTTGGTTGAGGAAGGCTTCGCCCTCGTTAAGCTTTTCTGCGGGCTTCGGCTTCTCGAATCCGGAGAGGTCCAGCGCTGGGCGGGGCTTGCGCGGCAAGGTTGGCAGCAGCTTGTCATAAATGGCCTGGACTTCCTTGGCCTGCGCCTCGGTGTCCAGCACGAACTTCTGGCCCATGACGCGCACCGTGCGGCGCTGCTCGTCGAAGAATTTCTGTACCCGGTCCACATAACCGGGGTTCTGGTTGATGTTGAAGAGCCGGTCGTTGGCGGCGCGCACGTAATCGTCACGAGCACTCTGCAACTTGGCAATCTCGGCATCGATCACCTTGGGGTCATAGCCCATGGATTTCATCGAACGCAACAGGTCCGTCTTGAACCAGGTCTCGATGTCCTTGCCCACCACCGACAGGCTGTCGAACGGCTGGGCGATCACGCGCTTGGCCAGCACCGCCGATTCGGCGATGAAGGCCAGGCCCGAAGCCACCGACTCCAGAAACGCAAGCGTAGCCTCCCGGTTGGCAGTGATGCGCTGCAGTTCGTTGCTGAAGCTGCCGGTCTCGCCTTGGGCCAGGATCACCTGCTCGGTGAAGTCGGCCAACACCGGGATTACCGCCGCACCGATCTGGCGTTGCAAGCCTTCAAGCATGGCACGCAGACGGTCAAGGTTGTCATTCAGGAGTTCGGCGGCCTGTGCAGTCTGGCTGCTGATGACCAGCCCAAAGCGTTCGGCCTCTTCCATCAAGGCGGTGATGCCTGTGCGCCCCTGGTTAAGCAGCGGGATCAGGCTCATGCCTTCCTTGCCAAAGAGCTTGATGGCCAGCGCCGCCTTGTCGGCCCCATCGGGCATGTTGGCGAATTTGTCGGCCAGATCCAGCAGGACCTGCTCAGTGGGACGGATTTGACCCGACGCATCCACTGCCGAGACGCCCAGTGCCTTGAGGGCGGCACTGCCCTCTTCGCCCTGGACTTGGGTGTCGAACATGGCCACCGACAGCCGCTGCAGGCCTTTGACCAGGCCCTGCAAGTCGGTGTCGGACATCTGGGCCACATAGGTCAGTGCCGACAGGGCTTCAACCGAAACCCCCGTCTTTTGCGCCAGGTTGGCCAACTCGTCGGCGGTGTTGGCCACTGGGAGGACCAAGGCGGTAATGCCGACGCCCACGGCAGCGAGTCCAGCACCGGCTATCAGGCCTGCAGGGCCCAGCTTGCCCAGGACCGAGCCCAGCATCCCGAGCCGGTCGGTGGCGGCCTGCAGCTGGAACTTGGCGTCGTTGGCCGCACTGGACAGGAGCTTGAGACCGCTGGAAGCCGGGGTGGCTGCCGCCTCGATTTTTTTGAGCGAGCGCTCCCCCTTCTCGCCGATCTCGGACAGCTCGGCCTTGACCTTGCCGCCGTCGACCACGGACAGGCGGATGGAGAGGTTGCGTTCAGCCATTGGGAATCAGTCTTCGTTTTGAAATGCGCTCATCAGGCCCGCCTCGACCGCCGGGAAGAGATCAATCGCTGTGGCCTTGTCCAGTCCAGTGCTCTCACAGGCCAGCATCCAGGCATTCAGATCCAATCCGACCACACGGCCCTGCGCCATGCGCAACTGGCTGGCACAGACTTCAATCGCACTGGCCGCTTGCCAGCCATCCAGGCTTTGGGGGGCGTTCATGGTGTATGGGCACTCGGGGCACGCTTCAGGACAGGCTTGGCAGTAGCTCGGCCCGCCACCGAAGTGCCACGCGGTGCGGGCCTTCAGACGTTTTTTTCGGAATCCAGGGCGTAGAGGCCGGCCAGGTATTCACGCTCGAAGGCATCGGCCAAGAGCCAGTGCTCCATCAGGGCGGCCACTCCTTCTGGCGTGACGGCGGCCGGTTTTCCCTTGTCATCGGCCACGCCTTCCCAGGCGAGCACAGCCAGCTTGGCCAGTTCGGTGATGAGGGTCGCGGTGCGTTCGCCCGCTGCAGCGGTGTCGGTACCGGCCACTTTGGAGGCGGCATGGCGCGCGGCCATCACCAAGGCTGTGGTGGCGGGGCGGACTTGCAGGCGCACGCCTGCGGCCAGCGTGATCCAGTGCGGTTCACGCGAAATGTTCAGTTTGATCATGGGAATGTCCTGGGTGAAAGTCAGTACGCGGTCACGTCGTTGACCAGTTCGACGGTCAACATGCGGGCCACGCCAGCGGCCTTGGCGGCTTGCCACTCGAAAGTGGCCTGGATGCCGCCCGGCCCGGAGATGGAGAGCTTGGGCTTGGGCAGGTAGACCTCGTGCGCGATGAAGGTCAGTCGCCGCTCGGCGTCGATCGCGTAGCCAAAGGTCAACTCCAGCGGCGTGTTGTTGGTGGCGGCATCGATCAGCGTGGTGTCGGCAAAGCGCACCTCCAGATTGCCGGTCAGGCTGGCCACCGTGGGATCGGCGCCGTCGATCTTGCCGTCGGAGCGGATGGTCTCGATGCGCTCCAGGTTGTTGGAGTAGGTCAGCTGCGCCGAGACCACGTTGCCCAGCGCCGCTCCGCCTTGCTTAATCGAACCCTGGAACTGATTGAAACGGATCAGGTCACGGCTGGCCGGGGTGGCATCGAGCGTGGCAGCCTGTTTGGCCTCGCCCTGGGCGATCAAGCCCACGGTGGCATTCGCGGCACCAGATCGGGCAAAGCCCACCTGCAGGCTGTTGACCATGACGCCCGAGGCTACAAACCAGGCCGGGATGTCGGGCAGGCCCGTCTCCAGCGTCAGGCTCGGCAGGCTGGGCTTGCCAGAAGTGAAGGTGTGCGTGACCACGCCAGAGCCACTGGTGCTGGCTTCGCCCAGCAAGGCCTTGAGCCAGATGCCGATGTTGCGCACATCGATGGGTACGACGATGTCGCCCTCGACCTTGATCACGTCGCGGATCGGGGCGCTGGGGTCGCGGCCGAGGCCGATCAGGTCGTTGGCGATCAGCCCCTGTTCGGAGCCGAGGGTGGTGGAAACAAAGGGCAGCTTCCAGTAGTCGCCCACTGGATTGCTGCCATAGGTGGTTTCGAACGCGGCCAAGAGGCTGGCGTTCGCGCCGTAGGCACGGGCCATAAGTTGTTCTCCTTCGGAGTTGTGATTCAGTTCAGCGACCCTGAACTGCTGTAGTGCAAGACCACGGGCAGCAGGCAGGCCTTGATGCCACTGGTCCCATCAGGGGCCAGTTCGTCGAATTTGGGTGGGCCGATTTCGGCGTACTCGATGACGCCGCCAAGCGTGCGGTCCTGCTCAATCAGGGCGGCCAACTCCATGAGCAGACCGTCCATGCGCGCATCGCGCGCGCTGGCATCTGGGTCGGCCACAAACAGTTCGATGACCACCTGGTGCTGCCACTGGTAGGTCAGCGGTGAGAGCGAGACCTCAGGCTCGCCCATCTCACCGTCGCGCAGGATGGCCATGGCGTGGTCGGCGATGCGCTCAGGTAACGCAGCATTACGTTTGACCGTGGTGCCTGAGGTACCCAAGGACAGTTGGCCGAGCACGGCGAACAGTGCGCCGATCGCGCTTTCACGTTGGCTCATGACGGTGCCCCTTTGCGGTCGGCTTCATCGAAACGGTTG
>CAZEZY010000157.1:0-5126 GCA_964516635.1 uncultured Tepidimonas sp.
ACGCCGAAACGACGGGCCAGTTTGTCTGGAACATGGCCACTTACGAGCTGCGCGAGGCGGTCAACATCAGCGCCGAGGAACTGCCGTTCGGGGTGGACGAGTTCGAACGCGCCGGACTGGAAAAGCTGCCCAGCCGTCGCGTGAAGCCCATGCGCGTCAAGGGCTCGCCCATCCAGTTCGAGTGCGAATACCTCAACACCGTGCGCTTTCCGGGCAAACCCCCCATGGGGACGGTCGACGTCATCTTCGGCAGGGTGGTGGCCATCCACATCGATGACGCCTTCATCACCCCCGACGGGCTGGTGGATGTGCTCAAGATCCAGCCCCTGGCCCGCATGGGCTACTTCGACTACACCTTTGTCGACAAGAAATTCCAGATGGTCATTCCCGGCAACAGCAAGGCCCTGCTGGCTGGCCTGGAAGGCTCACCCGACAAGGCCCAGCAAGCCACCTCACGCAACGCCCCATGAACGCCTACGCCCCCCGCGCCCAAGACATCAGCCACCTCCTGCTGGACGTCCTGCAGGCCGATCGGCAACTGGCCGAACTGCCCGCCCTGGCCGACAACGCCGATCCGGACCTGCTGCGTCAGGTGCTGGAAGAAGCCGGGAAGTTTGTCGGCGAGGTGGTTGCTCCGCTGAACCGCGAAGGTGACGAAACCGGTGCCCGCTGGCAGGGTGGTCAGGTGACCATGCCCCCCGGCGCGCGGGACGCCTACCAGGCCTTCTGGCAGGCGGGCTGGCCCGCGCTGTCCACCGCCCCGGAAGATGGGGGCCAGGGTCTGCCCACCGTGCTTGAAATGGTGCTGTACGAATGGCTGAGCGGTGCCAACCTGGGCTGGACCATGGCGCCCGGCCTGCTGCATGGCGCCTACGAATGCATCAAGCACCACGCCAGCCCCGAACTGAAAGCCCGCTACCTGGAAAAAGTGGCCACCGGCGAATGGCTCGCCACCATGTGCCTCACCGAACCGCACGCCGGCAGCGACCTCGGCCTGGCCCGGACCAAGGCGGTGCCCCGGGCCGACGGCAGCTTCGCCATCAGCGGGACCAAGATCTTCATCAGCGGCGGCGAGCACGATCTCACCGACAACATCGTGCATCTGGTGCTCGCGCGTCTGCCCGACAGCCCCCCCGGCCCCAAAGGCCTGTCGCTGTTCCTGGTGCCCAAGTTCCATGAAGACGGCGCCCGCAGCGCGGCGGTGTGCGAACGCATCGAAGAAAAGATGGGCCTGCATGGCAGCCCCACCTGCGTGATGCGCTTCGACGAAGCCACGGGCTGGCTCGTGGGCGAAACGGGCAAGGGCCTCAATGCCATGTTCCTGATGATGAACGCCGCGCGGCTGCACGTGGCCCTGCAGGGCGTGGGCGTGCTCGACGCCGCCTGGCAGAAAGCCAGCGCCTACGCGCAGGAGCGCCGGCAGATGCGTGCCCCCGAGCGCCGTGACCCGTCGCAACCGGCCGACCCCATCATCGAGCACCCCGCCGTGCAGCGCATCCTCGATACCCAGCGCGCCTGGGTGGATGCCGGGCGCGTCATCGCGTACCAGACCGCGATCGAACTGGACGTGGCCAAGCACCACCCCGATACCGTCCGCCGCCAGCAGGCCCAACAGTGGTGCGCCCTGGCCACCCCCGTCCTCAAGGCCGCCTGGACAGACCAGGGCTTCCATGGCGCCAGCGACTGCCTGCAGGTGTTTGGGGGGCACGGCTACGTGCGCGAGTGGGGCATCGAACAGCTGGTGCGCGATGTGCGCGTGGCCATGATTTACGAAGGCACGAACGAAATCCAGGCGCAGGACCTGCTGTTTCGCAAGGTGCTGGCTGACCAGGGTGAAGGTTTGAAGAACTTGCTGGATCGCCTGCAGTCAGACCTGCCCGCCGCTGCAACCGCCACCAGCGCCCGGGCTCTGGAAGCCTTCCAGACCCTGAAATCGATGCTGCCAGGCCTGTGCCAGACCGAAAGTGCCCGGCTCTATCCCGTGGCGGGTGACTTCCTGCGTGTCGTCACGCTCACGCTCATGGCATGGGCCATCCACCGGCTGGAGTCGGCCTCCGGGGCAAACGAAAAGGTGACCGTCGCCTTTGCCCGCTGGGTCTGGCCCGAAGCCGCCATGAGGCGCGAGATGGTGATGGCGGTAACATAACGGCCCATGCCGCCTTCCCCATCCTCTTCCGCTGACCCTCATGCTCTTGCATCCAGCGAATCCATCTCAACGGTGGATGCCTCGTTTCTGGAGGGACTCATCGGGTACAACGCCCGTCGCGCCGCCATTGCGGTCATTGGCGTGTTTCTGGAACGGATGGCACCCTACGGCATGCGGGTGGTGGATTTTTCGGTTCTCACGCTGATTGCCCACAACCCGGGCATCACCTCCCGGCAGCTGAGCGCCGCGCTGGCCATCCTTCCACCCAACCTGGTGGGAATGGTGAGGCAGCTCGAAGAGCGGGGCCTGATAGACAAGCGGCCACACCCCAGCGACCGCCGGGCACAGGGGCTGTACCTGACAGCGGCCGGTGAGGCGCTGCAAGCCGAAACCCAGCAGGTGGTGACCTCACTCGAAACCGAAGCCGTCACTCACCTGTCAGAGCAGGAACGCCAGACCCTGATCGGCCTGCTGCGCAAGGTTTACCAGGGTTGACCTGCCCTTCCCCCATTCTCAACCGATCTCACCCGTTCGCACGGGACTGTCCTGCACCGTTTGTTCCTGGGTGCCCAGCAGGGAACTGCCCAGCCGGATGGTGTCACCCGCGCGCAGATAGACCGGCGGCTTCTGGCCCATGCCCACGCCAGGCGGCGTGCCGGTCGGAATCAGGTCGCCCGGCTCCAAGCGCATGAACTGGCTCAGGTAACTCACGATGGTGGCCACGTCAAAAATCATGGTCCGGGTGTTGCCTGTCTGGCGGCGCACCCCATTCACCTCTAGCCAGAGATCGATGTTCTGCGGATCGGGCAGTTCGTCGGCGGTCACAAGCCAGGGCCCCATGGGACAGTGCCCCGGATAGCTCTTGCCCTTGACCCACTGGCCTTCACGTTCCATCTGGCAGGCCCGCTCCGACACATCGTTGATCAGGCAGTAACCGGCCACATGCGACAGCGCGTTGTCGCGCGACACGTGCCACGCCGGCCGACCCATCACCACCCCCAGCTCCACCTCCCAGTCCAGCTTCTGCGAGCCGGGTGGCAGCCAGACCGGATCGTTCGGCCCGCTGATGCTGCCACTGTGCTTGTTGAACACAATCGGCTGGCTGGGTGGCGTCAATCCCGCCTCGGCGGCGTGGTCGGCATAATTGAGTCCGATGGCCACCACATTGCGAACCTGTCCCACGCAGGGGCCGAGGCGCACCGTGGAAGGCACCACCGGCAACTGGCTGGCATCAAGCGCCTTCAGACGCCCCAGGGTCTGCGGATCCAGGGTGGCAGGTGTCAGGTCGTCCAGTTGCCCAGACAGATCCCTCATGACGCCCTGTGCGTCTACCAGACCCGGCCGCTCCAGACCGGGTTCTCCAAATCGAAACAGCTTCATGACACGTCTCCTCTGCTCATGCCCGATTCTGTCACGCAGCTCTTGAAAACCCTGCGCAAGCCCTCATTTGATCGGTTTTGAAGAAACGCACGCACAGCCACCCATGCAGAATCCGCAAGATCCCACCTACGCCAAACCCGATCTGAACGCCCCCATGTCGCCCGAGGAAGCCGAAGCGGCTGCGGCCCTGGCCGCCGAACAGGCGCACAACCCTGCCGACGAACTGGCCCACCTGAAGGCCCAGAACGCCGAACTGGCCGAGCAGTACCTGCGCGCCAAGGCCGAGGTGGAAAACATGCGCCGGCGCACCGAAGAGGAAGTGTCCAAGGTTCGCAAGTATGCGGTGGAAGGATTTGCCGAAAGCCTGCTGCCGGTGATCGACAGCCTGGAGGCCGGACTGGCCATTCAGGAAGCCACCGTGGAGCAGATCCGCGAAGGCGCGCAAGCCACCCTCAAGCAACTGGTCAGCGCCCTGGGTCGCAACAAGGTGGCGGCCATTGCGCCCGCAGCCGGCGAGAAGTTCGACCCCCACCACCACCAGGCCATCAGCATGGTGCCCGCCGACCAGGAGCCCAACACGGTGGTGGCCGTGCTCCAGAAAGGCTATCTCATCAGCGAGCGCGTCCTGCGACCGGCTCTCGTCACGGTGGCGGCTCCCCGGTAAGCCCTTGAAAAGCGGTCAGGCAACCACACCTCCATACCAGTTCGATTTTTTCCAGATTTCAGGAATCTACAGGAGTAACCCATGGGCAAGATCATCGGCATCGACCTCGGCACCACCAATTCGTGCGTGGCCATCATGGAAGGCAACACCACGCGTGTGATCGAAAACAGCGAGGGCGCGCGCACGACGCCCTCCATCATTGCGTACCAGGAAGACGGCGAAATCCTCGTCGGCGCCTCGGCCAAGCGCCAGGCCGTCACCAACCCCAAGAACACGGTCTACGCCGCCAAGCGCCTGATTGGCCGCAAGTTCACCGAAAAGGAAGTGCAGAAGGACATCGACCTGATGCCCTATGCCATCGTGGCGGCCGACAACGGCGACGCCTGGATCGAAGTGCGTGGCCAGAAGCTGGCGCCACCCCAGATCAGCGCCGAAGTGCTTCGCAAGATGAAGAAAACCGCCGAAGACTACCTGGGCGAAGCCGTGACCGAAGCCGTCATCACCGTGCCGGCCTACTTCAACGATGCCCAGCGCCAGGCCACCAAGGATGCCGGCCGCATCGCCGGGCTGGACGTCAAGCGCATCATCAACGAACCCACCGCTGCCGCCCTGGCCTTCGGCCTCGACAAGGCCGGCAAGGGTGACCGCAAGATCGCCGTGTACGACCTCGGCGGTGGCACGTTCGACGTCTCCATCATCGAAATTGCCGACGTGGACGGCGAGAAGCAGTTCGAGGTGCTGTCCACCAACGGTGACACCTTCCTGGGCGGCGAAGACTTCGACCAGCGCATCATCGACTACATCATTGCCGAGTTCAAAAAAGAACAAGGCGTTGACCTGACCAAAGACGTGTTGGCCTTGCAGCGCCTTAAAGAAGCCGCTGAAAAGGCCAAGATTGAGCTGTCCAGCTCCACGCAAACCGACGTCAACCTGCCC
>CAZEZY010000158.1:0-5116 GCA_964516635.1 uncultured Tepidimonas sp.
TGACCCCGCTCTCCCTGGGCATCGAGACCATGGGTGGCGTCATGACCAAGATGATCACCAAGAACACCACCATCCCGACCAAGTTCAGCCAGGTGTTCTCGACCGCCGACGACAACCAGCCGGCCGTGACCATCAAGGTGTTCCAGGGCGAGCGCGAGATGGCCGCCGGCAACAAGCTGCTGGGCGAGTTCAACCTCGAAGGCATTCCGCCCGCTCCGCGTGGCATTCCTCAGATCGAGGTGTCGTTCGACATCGACGCCAACGGCATCCTGCACGTCGGCGCCAAGGACAAGGGCACCGGCAAGGAAAACAAGATCACCATCAAGGCCAACTCGGGCCTGACCGAGGAAGAAATCCAGAAGATGGTGAAGGACGCCGAACTCAACGCCGCTGAAGACAAGAAAAAGGTGGAACTGGTGCAGGCCCGCAACCAGGCCGATTCGCTGGTCAGCTCGGTGCGCAAGAGCCTGAACGAGTATGGCGACAAGCTCGATGCTGGCGAAAAGGACAAGATCGAAGCCGCCATCAAGGCCGTTGATGAAGCCACCAAGGGCGATGACAAGGAAGCCATCGAAGCCAAAACCACGGAACTGATGACCGCCAGCCAGAAACTGGGTGAGAAAATGTACGCTGACATGCAGGCCACCCAGGCAGCTGCGGGCGCCGCTGGCGCGGAAACCGCCCAGGCGCAAGCCAGTGGTGGCAGCCGCCCGGCCGATGACAACGTGGTGGATGCCGAAGTCAAGGAAGTGAAGCGCGACTAATGGCCAAACGAGACTTTTACGAAATCCTGGGCGTTCCCAAAAACGCCAGCGAAGACGACATCAAGAAAGCGTATCGCAAGCTGGCGATGAAGTATCACCCTGACCGCAATCAGGGTGAGAAAGCCAAGGAGGCCGAAGAAAAGTTCAAGGAAGCCAAGGAAGCGTACGAAATGCTGAGCGACCCGCAAAAGCGGGCCGCTTACGACCAGTACGGGCACGCGGGCGTGGACCCGAACATGCGCGGGGCCCCGGGGGGCCCTGAAGGTTTTGGCGGGTTCGCTGACGCCTTCGGTGACATCTTTGGCGACATCTTTGGCGGGCAGCGGGGTGGCGGTCGGGGCCGGCAGGTCTATCGTGGCAGCGACCTGTCGTACGCCATGGAAATTTCCCTCGAAGAAGCGGCCAGCGGCAAGGACGCCCAGATCCGCATTCCCAGCTGGGAAGATTGCGACACCTGCAGTGGCACGGGCGCCAAGCCAGGCACCAGTGTCAAGACCTGCCCGAGTTGCAACGGCGCCGGCGTGGTGCAGATGCGTCAGGGCTTCTTCAGCGTGCAGCAGACCTGCCCGCATTGCCATGGCAGCGGCAAGATCATCCCCGAGCCCTGCACCACCTGCAACGGCCAGGGCAAGCTCAAGAAGCACAAGACGCTGGAAATCAAGATACCGGCCGGCATCGACGACGGGATGCGCATCCGCTCGGCGAGCAACGGCGAACCGGGGCGCAACGGTGGCCCGGCGGGCGACCTGTTCATCGAGATCCGGATCCGCAAGAACGACATCTTCGAGCGCGACGGCGACGACCTGCACTGCCAGGTGCCGGTGAGCGTCACCACCGCGGCCCTGGGTGGCGAGATCGCGGTGCCCACCCTGCAGGGCAAGGCCACGATCGACATCCCCGAAGGCACACAGCATGGCAAAACCTTCCGCCTGCGTGGTCGCGGCATCAAGGGCGTTCGCTCCAGTTACCCGGGCGACCTCTACTGCCACATCGCCGTGGAAACGCCGGTCAAGCTCACCGAGCACCAGCGCAAGCTGCTGCGCGAACTCGAGGAATCCTTCCAGAAAGGGGGCCACAAACACAGCCCCAACGACAAAGGCTGGTTCGAGAAAGCCAAGGCTTTCTTCAGTTGATGGTCTGTGGTGAAATGGGCGCATGAGCGTTCAGATCACCTTCCTGGGCGGGGCCGGCACCGTGACCGGCTCCAAGTTTCTGGTGCAGCACGATGGCCAGCGCCTGCTGGTGGATTGCGGCCTGTTCCAGGGGTACAAGCAACTGCGGTTGCGCAACCGCACGCCCCTGCCTTTCGAGCCCAACCACCTGCAGGCCGTCATCCTCACCCACGCCCACCTCGATCACAGCGGTTACTTTCCCCTGCTGGTCAGGGAGGGGTTCAAGGGCAAGGCCTGGTGCACGCCGGGCACGCGAGACCTCTGCGACATCCTCTTGCCCGACAGCGGCCACATCCAGGAAGAAGATGCCGCGTTTGCCAACCGCAAGGGGTTTTCCAAGCACAGCCCTGCCCTGCCGCTTTACACCGAAGACGATGCCTTGCGCAGCCTGAAGCACCTCAAGACGGTCCAACCGCTGCGCGAATTCGAACCCATCCACGGCTGGAAAGCCCGCTTCTATGGCGCCGGACACATCCTCGGCGCCTCCAGCGTCTCCCTTGAGGTCGGCGGGAAACGGCTGCTGTTTTCGGGCGACCTGGGCCGGCCCGACGACCTGATCATGCTGCCCCCCGATCCGCCACCGGGCGCCGATGCGGTGATCGTCGAGTCCACCTATGGCGACCGCGAGCACACCGACGACAACCTGATCGACGAGCTCGCGCCGCTGCTGGAAAAAGTGGCGGCTCGCGGAGGGACGGCGGTGGTGCCGGTGTTTGCGGTGGGGCGCGCCCAGGCTTTGCTGTATGCCATTGCCGAACTCAAACGCCAGAAACGCCTGCCTTCCTCGCTGCCGGTGTATCTGGACAGCCCCATGGCCATCCACAGCACCGAAGCCTTCACCCAGCACCTGGGGGAACACCGCCTGGACGCGGCCCAATGCAAGGCCCTGGCCAAAGTGGCCAAAATGGTGCGAACGCCCGAAGAATCCAAGGCCATTGCCCGGCAGCACGGCCCCAAGGTGATTCTGGCCGCCAGCGGGATGGCCACGGGCGGTCGTGTCCTGCACCACCTGGTCCAGTACCTGGGCGATCACCGCAACCTGATCATCCTCACGGGCTATCAGGCACCGGGGACCCGTGGCGCCACGCTGGTCCAGGGCGGCCCAAGCCTTCGCATCCATGGACAAGACATCGCCGTGCGTGCCGAGGTGGCCCAACTGCATTCGTCATCGGCCCATGCGGATGCCGGACAACTCATGCAATGGCTTCGGGCCATCCCCGGGCAGCCCCACCGGGCTTTCGTGGTGCATGGCGATCAGGAAGCTTCCGACTGCCTGCGGCGGCGCATCGAGAACGAACTCCGCTGGCACGCCATGGTGCCCGAACACGGCTCCACCTGGGCCGTCTGAGGTCAGACAGCAGGGGCCCGATCAAGTGGCCCCATCACATCCGGTGAACTGGCACTCCAAAAAGCCCCCCTCGGGGAGTAAAGTCATTTCATCTGTTGATCCATCGAGGAAGAATGCCATGCACCGCGACCCCAGCCTCACCGATGTCAAGTCGAATGCGCAGTTGATGGCGCGCCGCCGCGCGGCCCTGCCTGCGGGCCTGGGCCAGACCTACGAGGTGTTCGCGGACCGCGCCGAAAACGCCGAGTTGTGGGACGTGGAAGGCAAGCGCTACATTGACTTTGCCGGGGGCATCGCGGTGCTCAACACCGGCCACCGCCACCCCAAAATCGTGGAAGCCGTCAAGAAGCAGCTCGACCACTACCACCACACCTGCTTCCAGGTGGTGGCCTACGAGCCCTACGTGGAACTGGCCGAGCGGCTGATCGCGCTGGCGCCCGGAAACTTTGCCAAGAAAGCCTTTTTCGTGTCCACCGGCGCCGAGGCGGTGGAAAACGCCGTCAAGATCGCCCGTGCTGCCACCCAGCGTCAGGCCGTGATCGCCTTTGGCGGCGGCTTCCATGGCCGCACCCTGCTGGGCATGGCGCTGACGGGCAAAGTGGCCCCGTACAAAGCCGGCTTCGGCCCCTTCCCCGCCGAGATCTACCATGCCGAATTCCCCAACCCCCTGCACGGCGTGAGCGTGGCCGACGCCATGCGCTCCATCGAGCACATCTTTAAATACGACGTGGAGCCCGACCGCGTGGCCGCCATCATGCTGGAGCCGGTGCAGGGCGAAGGCGGCTTCTACATCGCGCCCCCCGAGTTTGCCCAGGCCCTGCGCGCCCTGTGCGACAAGCACGGCATCGTCCTCATTGCCGACGAGGTACAGACAGGCGCCGGGCGCACCGGCACCTGGCTGGGCTGCGAGCAATGGGGCGTGGCGCCGGACCTCATCACCATGGCCAAGAGCATGGCCGGTGGCTTCCCGCTGGCGGCCGTCATCGGCAAGGCCGAGATCATGGACAAACCCCTGCCCGGTGGCCTGGGCGGCACCTACGCCGGCAGCCCGCTGGCCTGTGCGGCGGCCCTGGCCGTGCTGGACGTGTTCGAGGAAGAAAAGCTCATTGAGCGCTCCAACGCCGTGGGCAAACGCCTGATGGACGGCCTGCGTGCCATGGCCGCCCAGCACGTGGAAATCCAGGACGTGCGCGGCCTGGGCTCCATGGTGGCGATTGAACTGTTCGAGGGCGGCGACCACCACAAACCCGCTGCCGACCTGACCAAACGCCTGTGCATGGAAGCCCTGAAACGCGGGCTGGTGCTGCTGTCGTGCGGTGTGTACGCCAACGTCATCCGGATTCTGGTGCCCCTCACCGCCAGCGACGCGCTGCTGGACGAAGGGCTGGCCATCATGGGCGAGGCGCTGAAGGCCGCGAAGGGTTGATGAACGGGGTCATGCGCCCCATCAAGCCAGCGCAATGATCTGATTCAACACCCCGCAAACCTCCTGAAAGGCGTCTGCTGGCAGCCGCTTCATGGGATGGAGGCTGGCTTGACGCACTGAACCCGGACTTCCACTTTTGATTAGTACGTCTACAGGAGGCAGGTCAGTCAGGACGCGCATCATGCATGATTCAGGGCTTCATCAGTGCGCCCGAAATGGGCAAAAGGATATGCAAGAGGCCCCGACAAGAGCAGCCAAAAGCAGGAAAAACGGCCAAATCGGGCTGAAACCAGCTAAAGCAGACCCTCGGCTGCTTTGATCAACACTTTTTCAACGACCTGTTAACGAGTTTTCACTGATGAATCTACTTTTCTTCTGTCACAAATTACCAAAATATTGCTTTGAA
>CAZEZY010000159.1:0-5070 GCA_964516635.1 uncultured Tepidimonas sp.
CCCCGTTCAAGTGATCGGCTGCGGCGTTGAGCCTGAACCCCTTGTCCGTCAGGGCAAGGGGTTTTTTTACGACCGTTTGCGTTTCAACTGGCGCCAGATCCAGCCGCCCGGCTGGTCCTCGCCGCTGATCACGTGGTGCAGGACGTTGTCGTTGCCGAGGGTGAGCGCGAGTGCCGTCTTGGCCTGACGCTGACCCACGAGCAGCCATTCATCGCCGGCCGCCACCACCGTCTCATCGCCCGGGAGCATCAGCCGGTCACCCTGGGGTTGGTCGATCTGCAACACATCGCACAACAGGTGATCCTGCCGGTTTCCCGGTTCACGCAGCACATCGGCCAGTCGCACCACCGCGCCCGACTGAAGTCGTCGCATCAGGGCCGGTGTTTCGGATTCGCTAACGCGGATGCTCCAGACTTCGGGGGCCAGCCAGCCGTGACGGTTCGTCAGTCGGGCCAGCAAGGCCTCGCACCAGTCCTCGCCTTCGGATTCCAGTCGTTGCAGAAACGGTGCCAGCATCGGGGTGGTCAGGATGGCCAGGCATTCCTGGGCAATGATGGCGCTGGGCACCATGGTCATGTCGGCCCGGAATCCCTTGAACAGCGGCTGGTTGACATCGTTGTTCTGTCTCACGATGGTGAAGGCATCCGGGTTCAACTGGCGTGCGGTCACCACCGCAGAGAGGTTGTTCACGTCGTTGGCCGTGGCCGCAATCACCCCGGCTGCCCGAGCGATGCCTGCCTGCCGGAGTGCCCGGGCACCGGTGCCATCGCCTTGAACCCAGCTCAGTCCTTCGCCGGGTTCCTCGGGGGCGGGGTGCAGGTCGATCACCGTCACGGGAAGCCCCTCCCTGGCAATGCGCTGGGCCAGGCTGCGGCCGAAACGGCCGTAGCCGAGCAGGATCCAGTGGCCGCGTGGCGGGTCGCGATGGCGCGTGATGGTGGTGCCGGACAGGCCGGTCAGCCACACCAGCAGGTGGTAGGCAGCGGGCGCGTGCATGGCCAGCGTCAGGTAGCCGCTGAATTTCTCGAACGGGTTGATGATGTGGCGGGTGTCGAAAGAGGCCATGTTGTCGGCCGTTTCGGGATGCTCCGCCCGGGCCAGCACGGGCAGCCGGGGGGCGAGCAGTCGGCCCGTCATCGCGGCCGCCAGGTTGGTGGCGTCCTGGTTGGTGAGGGCAATCAGACCTTTGCACAAGCGCTGGGTCAGCCCCGCCATGCGCAACGTGTGGGGGTTGCCCGCATCGGTGGCCAGGTGGGGCATGTCGGCGTGGTAGCTCTGCAGTTCGATGCTGGCCAGCTTGTCGGGGTCGACCTCGATCACCACCACCCGGAAGCCCAGCCGATCCAGTGCGGCACAGAGCAGACGCCCCGTTTCGCCGTAGCCACAGACGATGTAGAACGGTTCCCGCAGCTTGCGCACCTCCACGGCAAAGCGGCGTGTGTGGATGGCGCGCTGCAGGTTGGCATCCTGAAGCAGCTTCAGCAGCGAGCCGATGAACAACGCCCAGCCAATCACCGACAGATAGATGCAGAACAGCACCCACAGGCGTTGCTGCTCGGAAAACTCGCCGGGAATTTCCCCAAAGCCGATGGTGGTGGCGGTGTAGCTGATGAAGTAGAACGCGTGGAAAAAGCTCAGGTGGGTCGGTTCGCCGTTGTCTCCCGGAAGGCCCGGTGCCAGCGTCAGCCCCAGCACCGACACCGCGTAGATCAGGATCAGTGTGATCAGCGTCTTGCGGACACGCCGCAGCACCAGAAAGAAGGTGCTGATCTCTTCCTCGTTCGACATGGGACAGGCAGGCCTTTAGCGGCGCTGCATGATGGTTTCCGCAATGAGGATCACCACCGACACCGCATTCGCCAGCAAGGCCCCTGCCGACAGCGACACGATGCTCGCCATGGCCTCGGGCGTCACCCCGTTCGGAGAGACGTGGGCTGCGTAGCCCCAGACCATGGCGGCGGCGATCAGCTGCAGATCGGCCACCAGGCTGGTGGCCAGATGGATCGCCCCGATCTGGGTCCGGTCGCCCAGTTTCAGAACCGTTGCCACCAGGCTCACCACCAGCGCGGCAAACAGCTCGTAGATGTCGTGATGCGCCGGATTGTCGATTTCCCCGTAAAAGAAACCGAAATTCAGGGTGGCGGCCAGCAGGATGAAAAAACCGAAGATCACTTTTTCAAGGTTCACAGCAAGGCCTCCTTGGGGTTCACAATTCCTCCACCCGCTGAGGTGGATAGCTGTCCCAGCTCTGGCACCCGGGGCATTGCCAGAAATACTGCCGGGCTTCGAAGCCGCACGCTGCACACCGGTAGCGTTTCAACGGGTTGCAGGCCCGATCGAGAGCCTGTTTGATCAGCGTGTCTTCTTCCGGCGTGCCCACCGGGACCGCCGCCAGCCAGAGGCCAGCCGCCACCAGCGAAGGCTCTTTGCGCAGATGGTCGATGTAAAAGCGTCGGGCCCGCGCCTGATCGGGCTCCAGGGTGGCAAGCGCCTGTGTCACGTCGAGTGAGGGCGGGTGATGGTGTGCCCAGTCCTCCAGCAGGCAGCGGGTCTCGTCCTCCCGGTGCAACAGGCGTGCCCAGATCACCAGATTGTGGGCAATCAGCGGCGTGTGGCCCGGCGCGTGGCGATTGAGTTCAAGCAGCGCCTGCCACGCCCCCTCGGTGTTCTGCAGGGTGTGTCGCAGGTCTGCGAGGGCAATCCAGGCCCGGGCAGACTGAGGCGCCTCCTGGACCACCATTTCCAGACGGGTCAGCGCTTCGGTGGTGTGGTTGTCTTGCCGCAACTGTTCGGCCTGCTCGCACTGGTAATGGGCGAGCCGCAAGCGAAACGATCCGTGAGGGGTGTCTTCCAGCAATTGGGCCATCTCGGTGGCCTTGTCCCATTCGCGGGTGCGCTCGTAAATGGCCAGCCGAGACAACCGGGCTTCCTGCTCGAATGGGGTGCTGTCCAGCCGGCTCAGCGCCAGTTCGGCGCGGTCCAGCAAACCGGCTTTCAGGAAATCCTGTGCGAGGGCGTGCTGGGCGCGCTGGCGGTCTTTGACCGACAGGTCGGCCCTGGAGAGCAGGTGTTCATGCACCCGAACAGCCCGGTCGTAATCGCCCCGTCGGCGAAACAGGTTCCCAAGTGCGAAATGCAGTTCGGACGTGTCCGGATCGTTCTGGACGGCCTCGATGAACGCATCGATCGCCTGGTCTTGCTGTTCGTTGAGCAGGTGGTTGAGCCCCCGGAAATACGCCCGTGGCGCCTGTCGGCTTTCCATGCGCCATTGCCGGAGGTCAAAGCGGGAGGCCAGCCATCCCAGGGCAAAGGCCAGTGGCAGCCCCCACAGCAGCCAGGTGAAGTCAAATTCCATGCGGGGGGATGTCGTGGTTGGGGGCGGGCGCGCTGTCGCTGGAGGGTGTGTCGGCTGCTCGGGCTTTGCGTGCCTTGAGCCACAAAGGCACCATCACGGCGATACCCAGCACCACCCCAAGGGCCAGCGTGGCCAGCACGACCAGCACCAGCGGGGCATCCCAGTGGTTCCCAAAAAAGAAATGCACGCGCACATCGTCCTGGTTGTTCAGGGCGAAGGCAAAAACGGTAAAAAAAACGGCTGCCTTGAGCAGCCAGGAGAGGTATTTCACGCAATCCCCCGGTGACGTGGGGATTGTAGCCTTGGGGCGTGTCGCAGGGTAGGCTTTCAGGTGGCCTTGTCGACCGCTTCACGCAGCGCTTTGCCCGGTTTGAAATGTGGCACCCGCTTGGCTGGAATCTGCACGCTTTCACCACTGCGGGGATTTCGCCCGACGCGTGGCGGTCTCTGGTTCACGGAAAAGCTGCCGAACCCACGGATCTCGATGCGCTGGCCCGAAACCAGGGCATCGCCGATGGATTCCAGAATGGCCTTGACGGCCAGTTCGGCATCCCGCTGTCCCAGCTGGTTGAACCGCTCGGAAAGTGCCTCTACCAGATCGCTTCTCGTCATGTGATCACCCAGGCTGAGATCGATAAAAAAGGCCCGACGCCGTGATCGGCACCGGGCCTGTTCCCGATGTGGCCGATCAGCCGTTGTTGTCCAGCTTGGCGCGCAGCAGGGCGCCCAGGCTGGTGGTGCCGGCGTTGCCAGCGTTCTGGCTCAGGCTGGCCATGGCTTCCTGCTGTTCAGCCATGTCTTTGGCCTTGATCGACAGCTGGATGTTGCGGGTCTTGCGATCCACGTTCACCACCACGGCGGTCACTTCGTCGCCTTCCTTCAGCACGTTGCGGGCATCTTCCACGCGGTCGCGGGAGATTTCCGAGGCGCGCAGGTAACCCACGATGTCATCACCCAGATCGATCTCGGCGCCCTTGGCGTCCACGGTCTTGACCTTGCCGGTCACCGAAGCACCCTTGTCGTTGATGGAAACGAAGGTGGTGAAGGGGTCGCTGTCCAGCTGCTTGATGCCCAGGCTGATGCGCTCGCGCTCGACGTCCACGCCCAGCACCACGGCCTCCACTTCCTGGCCCTTCTTGAAGTTGCGCACGGCCGCTTCGCCGGGCTCGTTCCAGGACAGGTCGGACAGGTGAACCAGGCCATCGATGCCGGCGGCCAGACCGACGAACACGCCGAAGTCGGTGATGGACTTGATCGGGCCCTTGACCTTGTCGCCACGCTTGGTGGCTTCGGCGAACTCGTGCCAGGGGTTGGCCCGGCACTGCTTCATGCCCAGGCTGATGCGACGCTTGTCTTCGTCGATCTCGAGCACCATGACTTCGACCTCGTCGCCCAGGGCCACGATCTTGCTCGGCGCCACGTTCTTGTTGGTCCAGTCCATTTCAGAGACGTGCACCAGGCCTTCGATGCCAGGCTCGAGTTCCACGAACGCGCCGTAGTCGGCGATGTTGGTGACCTTGCCGAACATGCGGGTACCGGCCGGGTAGCGGCGGGCCACGCCCATCCAGGGGTCGTCGCCCATCTGCTTGAGGCCCAGGCTGACGCGCTGCTTGTCGGCATCGAACTTGAGCACTTTGGCGGTGACTTCCTGACCAGCCTGCACCACCTCGGAGGGGTGACGCACACGGCGCCAAGCCATGTCGGTGATGTGCAGC
>CAZEZY010000160.1:0-5032 GCA_964516635.1 uncultured Tepidimonas sp.
GTTACCGGGGCGCAGGCACCTTCGAGTTCCTGTATGAAAACGGCGAGTTCTACTTCATCGAAATGAACACCCGCGTGCAGGTGGAGCATCCGGTCACCGAAGCCATCACCGGCATCGACATCGTTCGCACCCAGATCGCGGTGGCCGCTGGCGAAAAACTGCCCTTCACCCAACGCCAGATCCAGCTGCGTGGCCATGCCATCGAGTGCCGCATCAACGCCGAAGATGCCTACAAGTTCACGCCTTCGCCGGGTCGCGTCACCGTCTGGCACATGCCGGGGGGGCCTGGTGTCCGGGTGGACTCGCACGTGTATGCCAATTACGTGGTGCCTCCGAACTACGATTCGATGATTGGCAAGCTCATCGTTCATGGCGACACCCGCGAGCAGGCTTTGGCCCGCATGCGGACGGCCCTGGCCGAGATCGCCATCGAAGGCATCAAGACCAATGTCCCGCTGCATCGCGAACTGATGGTCGATGCGAACTTCGAAACCGGTGGCACCAACATCCACTACCTCGAATCGTGGCTTGAGCAACGTGTTCGCTGATCCTTCTGGTGGCGAGGACCGCCTGTTCGAACTCCTGTTGCTGGTGCCGGAAGAGGGCGTCGAGTCGGTGTCCGATGCCCTGGAGGCACTCGATGCCCTCAGTGTGTCGGTGGAAGACGCCGATGCCGAAACCCCGGCCGAGCAGGCCCTGTTTGGCGAACCCGGCATGCCAGCCCCCAAGGCGGGATGGCAACGCTCGCGGGTGGTGGCACTGTTCCCTGCCCGTGCTGCCGCCGAAGAAGCGCTGCAACTGCTGGGCGTGCAGGATTTTTTTGAAGGCTGTGAATCCCTAGGCGTTCGTGCTGTGGCCGAACAGGACTGGGTGCGGCTCACGCAATCCCAGTTTTCACCCGTCGGCATCACCCCCGGTTTCTGGATCGTGCCCAGCTGGCACGAAAGGCCTGAGGGCGCGCAGCAGGTGATCCGGCTGGATCCGGGCCTGGCCTTTGGCACGGGCACCCACCCCACCACCCGCATGTGCCTGCGATGGATCGCCCGGCACGACTTTGCGGGCGAGCGGGTGCTCGATTACGGTTGCGGTTCGGGCATCCTGGCCATCGGTGCGGCCAAGCATGGTGCCCACGCGATCGTGGCCGTTGACATCGACCCGGCCGCCGTCGAATCCACCCGAGTCAATGCCAGCAACAACCAGGTCGAACTGAAGGCAGGCCTGCCTGAACTGGCTCAGGGCCCGTTTGACGTGGTGCTCGCCAACATCCTGGCGACACCGCTGAAGGTGCTGGCGCCTCTGCTGTGCGGTCATGTGCGGCCGGGCGGACACCTGGTGCTGGCCGGTATCCTGGAGCGGCAGGCCGATGAACTCAAGGCCGCCTATGCACCCTGGGCCAGTCTGGAGGTGGCTGACACCGAAGACGGCTGGATCCTCATGACGGCTGCAATAATGCCAGCATGAGTTTCATCACCCGCTGCCCGGCTTGCTCCACCGCATTCAAGGTGGTGTCCGACCAGCTCAGGATTTCCGATGGCTGGGTGCGGTGCGGACGTTGCCAGCACATTTTTGATGCCACCCTGGATTTGCAGCCTTGGTGGCCTGGTCAGCAGGGGCCTTCATCGCCGCCTCCACCGTCCTCGCCTGCAACCCCACCTGCGGCTCCATCCCCTGAGCCCTCTGCCGTTTCCGCTTCACCCGATGACGCAGTCGGCCGGGATTCTGGTCCTGCGACGTCGATTCGCCACGAGTCAGACCCAGCAGAGCCGCTCATGGGAGCCAGTGAAGCGGATCTGTCCCTTGAGCCCGAATTCCGGGAGGCCACCGCGCCGGGGGTGGATTCAGCCCCCATCCTGCCGGATCGGGACGATCCGCCACTGCGGGAAGAACCGCCGTCCATCGCGCATGCCGAGCCTTCGCCCGAGCCCCAGCCTGCCTTTGTGCGGCAGGCGCAGCGCCGGGCGTTCTGGCGCCGACCCTGGATTCGATGGGGTTTGGGCGCGTGGGTTCTGGTGCTGATGGGGTTGCTGATCTTGCAGGCCGTGTACTTATGGCGCGACCAGATCGCGAGCCGCATGCCGGCCACCCAACCGGCCCTGCAGGCCTTGTGTGGCCAGGTGGACTGCGACATCGCGCCCCCTCGCCAGATCGACGATGTCGTGATCGACAGCTCCGTCCTGTTGCGCCGATCGCCTGGCCTTTACAGCTTCAACGTGGTCATCCGCAACCGATCCGGGCTCGAAGTGGCTGCCCCTTCGCTGGAGCTCACCCTCACCGACAGCCAGGACCAGGTGTTGGTTCGCCGGGTGTTGCCGCCAGCTGAATGGCCTCGGCCCACCGAGACCCTTGCGCCCGGTGCCGAATGGGCCTTGCAGTTCGATCTGGCACTGGCCGACCTGAGCGATCAGGTGATGACCGGCTACCGCGCCATTCTCTTTTACCCCTGATCTGAACCGACCTTATGTCCATCCTCATCTGCGGCTCACTCGCCTTCGACACCATCATGACCTTCGAGGGGCGTTTCGCCGAGCAGATTCTGCCCGATCAGCTGCACATCCTGAATGTGTCGTTCCTGGTCCCCGGCCTGCGGCGTGAGTTTGGTGGGTGTGCGGGCAACATCGCCTACGGGTTGCGGCAGCTCGGGGCGCAGGCCAGACCGGTCGCGACGCTGGGCAGAGATGGGCAGGACTATCTGGAGCGCCTGATTGGCATGGGCGTGGACACGCGCCATGTGCGGCTGGTGGATGGCCACTACACCGCGCAGGCCATGATCATGACCGACCGCGACAACAACCAGATCACGGCTTTTCACCCGGGCGCCATGGGCCAGGCCCATCTGAATCCGATCGATGATGCCGATGGCGCCACCATCGGCATCATCTCGCCCGATGGGCGCGACGCCATGATCCAGCACGCCGCACAGTTCCAGGCCCTGGGCATCCCGTTTGTGTTCGATCCTGGTCAGGGCCTGCCGATGTTTGGAGGTGAAGAACTGCTGCGATTCATCGAGCAGGCCGAATGGGCCGCGCTCAACGATTACGAAGCGCGCATGCTGAGCGACCGGACAGGGCTGGACCACGCTGCCTTGTCCAGGCGTTTGAAAGGGCTGGTCATCACCCTGGCCGACCAGGGGTGTGACGTGTGGCAGAACGGCCAATGCATCCGGGTTCCCGGTGTGCAAGCCCGGCAGGTGGTGGACCCGACAGGCTGCGGTGACGCCTTCCGGGCTGCCTTGCTCTTCGGTCTGTCGAAGGGCTGGGACCTGCTGCAATGCGTGGAACTCGGCAACCGGATGGGTGCCGAGAAGATCGCCTCGCGCGGCGGCCAGAACTACCGATTCAGTCTCTGACCGCCGACCCTGGCATCAGGGCTTCTTGGCGGTCGGGAATGGCCAGGCGGCCTGCGGGTTCAGCTTGGTCTGCGCGGCCGGGCTGGGGGCGGCAGCAGGCTTCGGAGCGGCCTTGGGCTTTGCGGCCGCTTTCGCCTTGGCCTTGGGGGCAGCCGCCTTTTTCTCGACGGCTTTTTTGACTTCGGCCACCTTCTTGTCAACCGCCTTCTTCACGGCAGTGGCCTTCTTTTCGACGGCCTTCTTGACCTCGGCCACCTTCTTCTCGATCACCTTTTCTTCTTTGGCAATCGCCTTTTTGGCGGTGGCCACGGTTTTCTTGACGGCCTTCTTGACGTCGGCAACGGCCTGAGCGACCGGTGCAGCGGCTTTCTTGGCAGGAGCGGCTTTTTTCGCGGGTGTGGCTGCCTTCTTGGCCGGCGCAGCGGGGGCTGCAACCGGGGCGCCAGCAGGGGCAGCGGCCTTGGCGGGCGCTGCCTTCTTCGTGGGCGTGGCGGCTTTCACGGGTGCTGCGGCCTTGGCGGGCGCCGCTTTCTTCGCGGGGGCAGCGGCTTTCTTTTCGGGCGCTGCCGGGGCCTTGGCCGGTGCAGCTTTCTTCGCAGGGGCGGCCGCTTTCTTCGCGGGTGCCGCTGCTTTCTTGGCCGGGGCGGCCTTCTTCGCAGTTGCCATGTTGTTCTCCTTGATCAAGTTGCCAAAAGCGCTTGACCTCGGACGATTCCGGGCCAGCGATTCAGCACTCGGACCACCGGCGCGCACACCGCGACTGGCCCTCCCGAGTGTTGAATGGGGAAACCGACACACCAGGCCGTCCGGGCGGCATCCCATGGTGGGTGGTCATGAATGGACTGCATGGAAGTCGGCTGCTCCATCGGGGGTCAGTCCCAGGACAGCGCACCTCCCGACTGGTATTCGATCACGCGCGTTTCGAAGAAATTGCGTTCCTTCTTGAGGTCGATCATCTCGCTCATCCAGGGGAAGGGATTTTCTTCGTTCGGGAACAGCGGCTCGAGGCCGATCTGCGTGGCACGGCGGTTGGCGATGTAACGCAGATAGCCTTTGAACATGCTCGCATTCATGCCCAGCACGCCACGCGGCATGGTGTCTTCGGCGTAGGCGTATTCCAGGTCCACGGCCTTCAGGAACAGCGCCTTGATCTCGGCCTTGAACTCGGCCGTCCAGAGGTGCGGGTTTTCCAGCTTGAGCTGGTTGATCAGGTCGATGCCGAAGTTGCAGTGCATGGACTCGTCGCGCAGGATGTACTGGTACTGCTCGGCGGCACCGGTCATCTTGTTCTGGCGGCCCAACGCCAGAATCTGTGTGAAGCCGACGTAGAAGAACAGACCTTCCATCAGGCAGGCGAACACGATCAGGCTCTTGAGCAGCGTCTGGTCGTTTTCGGGGGTGCCCGTCTTGAAGTTCGGGTCCATGATGGCGTCGATGAACGGCAACAGGAATTCGTCCTTGTTGCGGATCGATGACACCTCGTGGTAGGCGTTGAAAATCTCGCCTTCATCCAGGCCCAGGCTTTCCACGATGTACTGGTAGGCGTGGGTATGAATGGCCTCTTCAAACGCCTGGCGCAGCAGGAACTGGCGGCACTCGGGCGCCGTGATGTGGCGGTAGGTGCCCAGCACGATGTTGTTGGCGGCCAGCGAGTCGGCGGTGACGAAGAAGCCGAGGTTGCGCTTG
>CAZEZY010000161.1:0-4995 GCA_964516635.1 uncultured Tepidimonas sp.
GCTTGGTTTCGCTCTTGCTCATGCCGGCGGTGGGTTCGTCCAGCAGGATCACGTTCGCCCCGCCCGCGATGGTGATGCCGATCTCCAGCGCACGCTGCTCGGCGTAGGTCAGGTTCATGGCCAGCACGTCGCGCTTCTTGTCGAGGCGGATCATCTCCAGCAACTCTTCCGCGCGGTTGTTGGCATCTTCCAGATCGGCCAGAAATTTGAAGAAGGTGTACTTGTACCCCAGGCTCCACAGCACCCCGCAACGCAGGTTCTCGAACACGCTCAGCTTGGGAAAGATGTTCGTGATCTGGAAGCTGCGGCTCAGGCCCATGCGGTTGATTTCGAAAGGCTTTTTGCCGTCGATGCGCCGGCCATTGAGCCACACCTGGCCCGAGGTGGGCGCAAACCGCCCGCTGATGAGGTTGAACAGCGTGGACTTGCCCGCGCCGTTGGGCCCGATGATGGCCACCCGTTCACCCGCGTTCACGGCCAGTTCGGCGCCCCGGATGATCTCGGTCTTGCCAAAGCTCTTGCGCAGGTCTTTCAATTCCAGTGCGTAGGGCGCAGACATCAGGTGGTCTCCCGGCGTTTGATTTCTTTCTCGATGTCGGTCTGGATCTCGGCCCATTGCTGCTTGAAATGGTAGCGCGTGAGTTCGAACAACCCCAGGCCGGTCAGTGCCACGAAGATGGAGCCGAACCAGCTCGAAGCCTCGGTGGCATTCAGCGTCACCCCGAGGAAGCGAACCTCGTCACCCAGCGCCGTGTTCAACTGCATGTGATAAACCATCTCGATCATCGCCCCGGCGCCGGCCAGAAACACCAGCGCGGTGGTCCCCAGTGCCAGGTAGCTCACCCACAGTTCCCTCAGCCGCCCGAACATCGCGACCCGCAGGTTCATCATGATCAGGCTGGCAATACCGCCTGGTGCGTACATCACCATGAACAGGAAGATCAGCCCCAGGTACAACAGCCACGCCTTGGTGATTTCGGAAAACAGCACAAAGGCCAGCACCATCAGCACACCACCAATGATGGGACCGAAGAAGAAGGTGGCCCCCCCCAGGAACGTGAACAGCAGATAGCCGCCAGATCGGATCGGGCCCACCACCTCGGCGGTCACGATCTCGAACTGGATCGCCGCGAGACCACCGGCCACCCCGGCAAAGAAACCGGCGATGATGAACACCAGGTAGCGCACCATCTGGGTGTTGTAGCCGATGAACTCGACCCGCTCGGGGTTGTCACGCACGGCGTTGATGATCCGCCCCAGCGGTGTTCGGGTGAAGGCGTACATCAGGGCCACACACACAAAGGTGTACACCGCAATCAGGTAGTACACCTGCACGTTGGGGCCATAGGTGATGCCAAACACCGCATCGCCCACCACCCGGTCGGCCGAAATGCCGGCTTCGCCGCCAAAAAAGTCCGAAAACATGAGCGACATGGCAAACACCAGTTCGCCCATGCCCAGCGTGATCATGGCGAAGGGCGTGCCGGCTTTCTTGGTGGTCACATAGCCGAACAGGATGGCAAAGAACAGCCCGGCCAGCCCCCCCACCAGCGGAATGAGGCTCACCGGCAGGGTCATCAGGCCATCTGACACCCGCAGCAGCGCATGGATGGCCACGTAGGAGCCCAGCCCCGTGTAAACGGCATGGCCGAAACTGAGCATGCCACCCTGCCCTAGCAGCATGTTGTAGGAGAGGCAGGCGATGATGGCAATGCCCATCTGCGCCAGCATGCTGATGGACAGGTTGCTGTCGAACACCCGCGGTGCAAAAACCAGCACCAGCGCAAACAGCGACCAGATGATCCAGCGACCGACGTTGTACGGCTTGAAACGGTAGTAAGCGGTGGTCATGGGTGTGCGGCCTCAGGTGTCACGGTTGCCCAGCAAACCCCTGGGGCGGAAGATCAGGATCAGCACAAGGAACAGATAAGGCAGGATGGGCGCCACCTGCGAGATGGTCAGGCGCAGAATGTCGTTGCTGCGCGCGGCGTCCGAGAGCTCCATGCCCATGTTCGTCAGGAGGCCCGCAATCGAATGGTCCAGTGCCACCGCAAAGGTCTGGATGACCCCGATGATGATCGAGGCCAGAAACGCCCCGGAGAGCGAGCCCAGGCCACCGACGACGACCACCACAAAAATGAGCGAACCAAGCGTCAGCGCCATGGCCGGCTCGGTCACGAAGGTGCTGCCGCCGATCACACCTGCCAGACCGGCCAGCGCGGTACCCGCACCGAACACCAGCATGAACACCCGCGGCACGTTGTGGCCCAGCGCCTCCACCATTTCAGGGTGCGTCAGCGCGGCCTGAATCACCATGCCCACACGCGTCCGGGTGATCAGCAACCAGAGGCTGACCCGCATCACGATGGCCACCAGCATCATGAATGCGCGCGTGGCCGGGAAATACGAGCAAACGGTGCCCGCCGCAGCGCTGCACAGATCGGCCGGGGCTCGGCCGAACATGAAGCTGATCGAGTCATCGGCATGGTGCAACAACGTGAACGCGGAACCCTGAAGCATCTCGGCTGGGCGGAACTCCACCGCCGACCGCCCCCAGACCAGTTGCACCAGTTCCAGAATGATGTAAGACAAACCGAAGGTGATGAGCAATTCGGGCACGTGACCGAATTTGTGTACCTTGCGAAGACTGGTGCGTTCGAAGGCGGCCCCCATGAGGCCCACCAGCACAGGTGCGATGAACAAAGCCACCCAGAAACCGGCCACCTGCGCAATCGAATAGCCCAGGTAGGCCCCTACCATGTAGAAACTGGCATGGGCAAAGTTCAGCACACCCATCATGCTGAAAATCAGGGTCAGACCGGAACTGAGCATGAACAGCAACAAGCCGTAACTCAATCCGTTCAGCATGGAAATGATGAAAAATTCCAGCGTCACATGGTTCCTGGCAACAAGCCAGCCTCTCTGAGCAACAGGACAACCCCAACCACCAGATGGCGGTCATGACATTCGGGCTGGGGATTGCGACCAGAGCCTGTTTGAACTTCAGGCCCTGGTCGTCTGGTCAGGCAGATCAGCCTGGGCGGCGCATCTGGCAGCTGGTGGGCGTGCTGGCGATGTACGATGGGATCGTACGCACCGGCACCAGCGTCATGCCCGAATTCTCGGGGCTGTAGGGATGCTTGGCATCGGTCTTCTGCCAGCGGGTGATGAACAAGGGCTGCTGCATCTGGTGATCCATGCGGCGCATCTCGACCTCACCGTTGAAGCCCTGGAACTTCAGACCCGACAAGGCGGGAGCCACCTTCACCGGATCGGTCGACTTGGCATTGGCCATGGCTTGCGACAGGCCCTTGTAAATGTTCACGACCGAAGCGGTGTAGAAGTCATCGTTGAAACGCTGCTTGAACTCGGCCGCCCACTTGTCCATCTGACCGCCCATGTTGTAGTGGTTGTAGGCCACCTGGTACACACGACCTTCGGCATTCGTACCCAGCGCCGTGGGTGTGCCCGTCACGCCGGTGTAGAAGGTGAAGAAGCGGCCGTTGTAACCCGCTTCGTTGGCCGCACGCACCAGCAAGGCCAGGTCGGAACCCCAGTTGCCGGTGATCACGGCATCGGCCCCCGAGGCACGGATCTTGGCGATGTAGGGGGCAAAGTCACGAACCTGCGCCAGCGGGTGCAGGTCTTCCCCCACGATCTCGACGTCAGGGCGCTTGCGCTTCAGGGTTTCCTTGGCGAACTTGGCCACCTGGTGGCCGTGCGAGTAGTTCTGGTTGATCAGGAAGACCTTCTTGATGCTCGGATCGTCCTTCATGAAGTTGGTGAGGGCCTCCATCTTCATGGAGGTGTCGGCATCGAAACGGAAATGCCAGAAGCTGCACTTGCTGTTGGTGAAATCAGGGTCCACGGCCGCGTAATTGAGAAACACCACCTCTTTGCCGGGGTTGCGGCTGTTGTGGCGGTTCACCGCGTCAATCAGGGCACCCGCCACAGAAGAGCCGTTGCCCTGGGCGATGTAGCGAACACCCTGGTCGATCGCTGCCTGCAGGGCCGTGAGGCTCTCGGCGGGGCTGAGTTTGTTGTCAAACCCGACCACCTCGAACCTCACGCCGGCCGGGTTGTTGTTGCCGCTCATCTTCTCGGCAAAGAACTGGAACGTCCGCAGCTGGTTCGTGCCCACCGGGGCCATGAGGCCCGACAGCGGGTCGATCCAGGCGATCTTCACCGTCTCACCCTTCTGGGCATACGCAGTGAATGCACAGGTCAGCATGGCAGCGCCTGTGAGTGCCTTGATCATCAGTTTCATGGTTGTCTCCTTCTTGGGGTGGTGGTGAAAAAGCTTACATAGGTCTGGCATTTCAGCCCTCAGGGATAGCCCTAGGCGCTATCGCCTGAGTGACTGATCGCGTCGCATCACAGCCCTGGGAGGCGGTAATCCGCCAACTGTTCCCGCAACTTCATCTTCTGCATCTTGCCGGTGGCGCCCAGCGGAATGGCTTCCACGAACACCACGTCGTCGGGCACCTGCCACTTGGCGATCTTGCCTTCATAGAAGGCCAGCAGCTCATCGCGGCTGACCACCTGACCGGGCTTTCTGACCACGACCACGATGGGGCGCTCGTCCCACTTGGGGTGCTTCACACCGATGCAGGCAGCCATCATCACCGCCGGGTGCGCCATGGCAATGTTTTCCACATCGATCGAGCTGATCCATTCGCCGCCCGACTTGATCACGTCCTTGCTGCGATCGGTGATCTGCATGAAGCCATCGGCGTCGATGGTGGCCACGTCACCGGTCGGGAACCAGCCATCCACCAGCGGGGGTTTGCCCTCACCCTTGTAGTAATCGCGGATGATCCATGGCCCCTTCACCAGCAGGTCGCCCGATGATTGGCCGTCCCAGGGCAGTTCCTGGCCGTTGGCATCCACCACCTTCATGTCGATGCCGAAAATGGCACGGCCCTGCTTCAGGCGGATCTTCATCTGCTCGTCTTCGGGCAGCAGCTGGTGCTTGTTCTTGAGCGTGCACAGGGT
>CAZEZY010000162.1:0-4940 GCA_964516635.1 uncultured Tepidimonas sp.
GCCCGGCTTCACGCACCTGCAGGTGGCGCAGCCGGTGAGCTTTGGCCACCACCTGCTGGCCTATGTCGAGATGTTTGCCCGCGATGCCGAGCGACTGGCCGATGTGCGCCGCCGCACCAACCGCCTGCCGCTGGGCAGCGCTGCACTGGCCGGCACCACCTACCCGCTGGACCGGGCCCGTGTGGCACGCACCCTGGGCATGGTGGATGAAGGCGGTGAGCCGCAACTTTGCCAGAACAGCCTGGACGCGGTGAGCGACCGCGACTTCGCCATCGAATTCACCGCTGCTGCTTCGCTGACCATGGTGCACATCAGCCGCCTGAGCGAAGAACTCATCATCTGGATGAGCCAGAACTTCGGCTTCATCCGCATCGCCGACCGCTTCACCACCGGCAGTTCCATCATGCCGCAGAAGAAGAACCCCGATGTGCCTGAACTGGCCCGCGGCAAGACCGGCCGCGTGGTGGGCCACCTGATGGGCCTCATCACCCTGATGAAAGGCCAGCCGTTGGCTTACAACAAGGACAACCAGGAAGACAAGGAGCCGCTGTTCGACACGGTGGATACGCTGAAAGACACGCTGCGCATCTTCGCCGAGATGATCGGTGGCCAGGTGAACCCCGCCACCGGGCAGAAAGAAGGCGGCATCACCGTCAACCGGGAAGCGATGGAGCAGGCAGCACTCAAAGGCTACGCCACCGCCACCGACCTGGCCGATTACCTGGTGAAAAAGGGCGTGCCCTTCCGGGATGCCCACGAAACGGTGGCCCACGCGGTCAAGGCCGCCACCAGCCACGCCTGCGACCTGTCGGAACTACCGCTGCGGGAACTGCAGGGCTTCCACCCGCTGATCGAAAAAGACGTGTACGAGTGCCTGAGCCTGCGCGGCAGCCTGAACGCCCGCGACACACTGGGCGGTACCTCTCCGGCACAGGTGATGGCGCAGGTGGCGCGGCACCAGCAACGCCTGTGGGCCTGAATCGAAACCTTCAGTGGATTCAGAGAAACTGACTGTCCTTGAACTTCGGTATGGTGTCATCGGCAAACACCACCTTGTTGCGGCCCGTGCGTTTGGCGTGATACAGCGCGGCATCCGCCCTGGCCAGCAGACCAGCCAGATTGAGCTGGATGCCATCGAACTCCGCCACGCCGAAACTGGCCGTGAAACGCAGGGGCTGACCACCCACCAGAAGCTCCCGATTCTCGACCGCGAGACGCATCCGTTCAGCCACCTGGACGGCCTCTTCGGCACCGATACCCGGCAGCAGAACTGAAAATTCTTCACCCCCCAGGCGCCCGACCATGTCCACTTCGCGAACCTGTCCCTGGATCGCTCGGGCGAAGGTCACGAGAACCGAGTCACCCACCGCATGGCCATGGCTGTCATTCACGCGTTTAAACCGATCCAAATCGATCATCACCACACAGAGCGGTTGCTGGTAACGCAAGGCACGCTGCAGTTCCAGTTCGGCCCGCTCGGTGAACGCCCGTCGGGAGCCCACGCCCGTGAGGGCATCCACTCGGACCAACTGTTCGGCCGCCTCCTTCTGCTGGCGAAGCTCCTCGGTGGCTGCGGCCACCTGCATCTGCAAATCCTCTTTCAATGCGTCAATTCGGTCGGCCATTTCGTTGATGCCAACGGCCAACCGCTTCAGGGGACCGGCCTCTGACACATCAAGCCGTTGATGGAAAACGCCTTGGCCAATGCTGTCCACCATACGGCTGATCGAAACCATCGGCCCGGTGATGCTGCCGGCCATGAAATGGGACATCACCCCCGAGAGCAGCAGCACGAATACCGACAGGCCGACCGACCAGATCATGAGATCTTTCTGCCGGGTTGCCAGAAGTTTCAGATCCATCACCAGCACCACATGACCCTGCAACTGGCGTTTGCCGTCGAGCGGCGTCGCGGTGGCCGTCTCACTGAAGGGGTCACCCCCACCGAGGGCACTGAGGAACACCGGCGCACGAACGACCAGGGTGTCTGACCAATTGAGGGTGACGGCGTCGACAACACCGGTTTCCTCATCGGGCATTCGCCCTTCAGACACCACAAACTGGCCATCCAGCGGCAGCACCCCCACCCCGAGGACATCGGGATCGGTCATCGAAATGGCACGGACCAGACGCTGCAGGCTCTGGGTGTCTCCGGCAAACAGCGCAAACTCGGCGGATGAGGCCACCTGCTGGGCGGTGGCCCGGGCGCGTTCACCGATCAGCCGCTCCAGTTCACGGGACTGTCGGTCGGCAAAAACCCAGAACAAGGTCACGATCACCAGCAAAGCGGGCAGGGAAACCGCCAGCCACCACCTCAACCGGATGCTGTATCGCATGCTTGTGTCGTTCATGGCCTTCCTCCCAGAAGACTGTTTTCCAGTATCGACTCGTCCGGCAGTTCCAGATCGAGGGAACGTGCCACCTGAGCATTGATGGCAACGGCACCGCGAAACGCGGGTGCCGGAGCGGGCAGACGACCGCCGGCCAACCAGGCGATCAGGCCATCGGTCAGTTGCCTCGAAACGTCGGTGAGCCGAGTGTACAGCCCCAGCGCGGCCCCTGAACGCACCTGGGACTCGGTGTAACCCACCAGGGGCACGCGCTGCCGGTAAGAGGCGATCAGAATGTTCAGCAGGGTATCGTTCCTGAAAACCGCCGGGTCGGGCAAGGCAAGCAGCACATCGCTCTTGTCCAGCACGGCATTCAGCGCCAGCGGGAGATCGCGGACCGTCTGGACCAAGGGCGACAGGGCGAGCCGCCAGCCGGCCTGTCGGGCTGCCGCCTCCAGTTCCGGCACCCTTGTCTGCAACTGTGGACCCGACAGCACCCCCACACGGCGCTGGCGTGGGAATGCCCGTGCCAGGAGAGCGAAGTACCGTTCCTCCGGTTGATCAAGCCACACCGCCGAAGAGCCGGCTGGCAACGCCCGGGCCATGGCTTCGTAGGGGGCACGCGGCAACAGGCCGGCAAAAACGGGCGTGCTGGCCAGCCACTCGGGCATCCGCTGTCTGGCCGCGACCCATTCTCGCAAGGTCCTGGAACCGAGCACCACCTGAACCCCGACGCCAGGCTCGACTTCTCTGAGGCGTGCGCGGTCCAGAGACCGGTAGGACACTGGCAGCACCCCTGCCAGGGAACGCTGGAGCGATCCCAGCACATCCGGCTGAATGCCCGCCGATTCGGTGTGCCAGACGATGGCGCGCTGGGATTGGGCATGCAACCGAGGCCCCCACATCAGAGGCATGGCCCCGATCAAGGCGACCAGCGCGACACGACGCCGGGAGGAAATCACCTCCATGCTGGACATTGAACGTCCGAAACACGCGGCCTGTTGTCTGCACAGCAGGTGAACATGTTGATGACCCCAATCATGGCATTGCGCACCATGAGCCGGGGAATGGAACCCGCGAAGCACCTCCACCCGCTCCACGTCTTCCAGCGCCACCGCAACCCATCCGTGCAGGGCGCCGCCCCGAACGGTGCTGGAATACACCGATCGTGCATCGACCAGAACCAGATGGCGGGTACCAAAATCGTCGACGGGGGCATGCTAGGCGGCCAAAGAAGGCCCCGTTGAAACCCGGGACGATAGCCCATGGCACCAGACGCAGCAGATCGGCCAGCGTCCGAATGCCAGAGGCTCGAATGATGTCTGGATCAATGATCCGTGACAGCCCCAGGGGTTTCAGAGGCATCGGCGTTCACGTTTCCATCCTATCAGAACCCCGGGGATCTGTCAGGATCCCGACGCCGGCATGGCCGGCTTCAGCGGAAACGCGATTGCGGACGCGTGGCCATTTCGCCCTGCACCGTGGCCAGGTAGTTGGCCATCTGGCGCAATTCCTGCAAGGAATACTGGGCCACGATGCCGCCCATGATGGGGTTGGCACGACCGATCAAGTGGTTGCCTTCGACCTTGTAGGATTTGAGGGCCACGTAGAGGTAGTCGGCGTACTGACCGCCGATCTTGGGATAGCTGGGGTCGATGGGACTGCTGAAGTTGGCGCCATGGCAGGAGGCGCAGGCACCGCGCTCAAGCAAGGCCGCCACGATGGCATTGGGCGCGCGCGGGGTTTCCGGGGCTTTCACATTGCCGTTGTGCCCGGCATAGAACACCGCCAGGTCGGCGATGTCCTGTTCGCTGAGGGAGCCGGCAATGCCACGCATGGTGGGATGCTTGCGGTCACCCTTCTGGTAAGCAACCAGTGCGGCCGCAAGGTACTGCTCGGTCTGGCCCGAAATCTTGGGGACCTTGTGAATTTCGGGAAAGCTGTTCTGGTAACCCGGAATGCCATGGCAACCGATGCACATGGCGGCTTTGGATTCACCGGCCCTCACGTCGCCAGCGACTTGTGCCTGGGCACCCATTGCGGCGAGCGTCGCGCTTGCGACAACGGTTTTCAGCAGGGTAGACAACGGTTTGTTCATTTTGCAAGCACAATCAGAAGGACGTTTGACAAAAATCAACGCGCGATTATATAGACTCGATCATAGCGTCTCACCCTTGAAAACCCTTGGCCGATCCTGCCGAGCGGCCACACCGAAGCACAGACATGAAATTCACCGGCTCTCAGAACTACGTTGCCACGCAGGACCTCATGCTCGCCGTGAATGCGGCCATCCAGCTCAAACGCCCCCTGCTGGTGAAAGGCGAACCCGGTACCGGCAAGACCATGCTGGCCGAAGAAGTGGCCCAGGCGCTGGACATGCCGCTGCTGCAGTGGCACATCAAATCCACCACCAAGGCGCAGCAGGGCTTGTACGAATACGACGCTGTCAGCCGCCTGCGTGACTCTCAACTGGGTGACGACCGCGTCAAGGACATCCAGAACTACATCGTCCAAGGGGTGCTCTGGCAGGCCTTCACCGCCGAGCAGCCCGTGGCGCTGCTGATCGACGAGATCGACAAGGCCGACATCGAGTTCCCGAACGACCTGCTG
>CAZEZY010000163.1:0-4892 GCA_964516635.1 uncultured Tepidimonas sp.
CCACCGACGGCTGGTGGAAATACGGCTGCGCTGCCGTGGTCGGCATCGACACCTACGGCGAATCGGCCCCCGCGCCGGCGCTGTTCCAGCACTTCGGCTTCACGCCCGAAAACGTGGCCGCCACCGTGCAGGCCGTGCTGGGCCGGTAAATCAGCGATTCTTTAGCTTCACAGGGAAACACCATGACCATCCAACTGGGCATCAACGGCTTCGGCCGCATCGGCCGCCTGGCGCTGCGCGCCGCCCTCCGCGACTTTGCCGACATCGAGGTCGTCGGCATCAACGACCCGAAATCCGCCGACTACCTGGCCTACATGCTGAAGTACGACAGCGTGCATGGCCGCTTCAACGGCATCGTGAGCCACGACGGTGACGAGGCCCTCATCGTCAACGGCAAGCGCATCCCGCTCACCCACGAACGCGACAACCCCCAGCTCAAGTGGGGCGAGATGGGCGTGGACATCGTGCTGGAATGCACCGGCGCCTTCCTCACCGCCGACACCTGCCAGGTGCACCTGGACGCCGGTGCGAAGAAGGTGGTCATCTCGGCCCCGTCGAAAGACGATGTCCCGATGTTCGTCTACGGGGTGAACCACACGACTTACGCCGGCCAGGCCATCATCAGCAACGCGAGCTGCACCACCAATGCCCTGGCCCCCGTGGCCAAGGTGCTGAACGACGCCTGGGGCATCAAGCGTGGCCTCATGACCACCGTGCACGCCGCCACCGCCAGCCAGAAAACCGTGGACGGCACGTCCAAGAAGGACTGGCGCGGTGGCCGTGGCATTCTGGAGAACATCATCCCCAGCAGCACCGGTGCGGCCAAGGCCGTGGGCAAGGTCATCCCTGAGCTGAACAAGAAACTCACCGGCATGAGCCTGCGTGTGCCCACCTCCGACGTGTCGGTGGTGGATCTCACCGTGGAACTCAACCGCGAAGCCAGCTACGACGAGATCTGCGCCCTGATGAAGGCCATGAGCGAGAAGCCCGTGAGCGAAGGCGGCCTGCAGGGCGTGCTGGGCTACACCACCGACAAGGTCGTCTCCACCGACTTCCGGGGCGAGAACTGCACCAGCGTGTTCGACGCCGGTGCCGGGATTGCGCTGGACAGCACGTTCGTCAAGGTCGTGGCCTGGTACGACAACGAGTGGGGCTACGCCGCCAAGTGCCTGGAAATGGCCCGCGTGGTGGCCCGGTAAACCGGTTCAGTGCTGGTGGCCGTGCGCACCGTGCGCGTGGCCATGCGCGATTTCCTCGGGGGCGGCCACACGCACCTCGAGCACTTTCAGGGCAAACCGCAGCGTCTTGCCGGCATGCGGGTGGTTCCCGTCCAGAATCACCTGCGGCCCCTTGATCTTCACCACCGTGAAGATGCGCTCGTGCCCGTCGTCGGCCACCCCGCGCAGGGTGCCACCCACTTTGACGCCGGGCGGGAAATCGGCCTTGCTGATGGTCTGCACCAGGGCCTCATCGCGCTCGCCAAAGGCGTCGGCCGGCGCCAGTTCCACGGTGGTGGCAAATCCCATGGCCTGACCCTCCAGGGCTGCCTCGATTTTTTCAAACGTGTTGCCGTAGCCACCGTGCAGGTAGGCCATGGGCTGTTCGCTGGCTTCCAGCAACTTGCCCTGGGTGTCGCGCACCTGGTAGCTGAGGGTGACGACGGTGTCTTTGGTGATGTGCATGGTTGGGTTGTCCGTTTGATGGGGGGTTAAACGGCCTCTGCGGGCCGGGGTTCAGGGGCAGCGCTGCAGAGGGCGGCCGCTGAGGATGCCCATGGCTTCGATCTGTCGTCGCTGGGTGTCGGTCACACCCTCCAGCTTCAGGGTGTAGAGGGGGGTATCCGGGCGTTCCTGGACCACACGTGCACCGCTCACGCCCTGCCGGGTCACATCGGCCAGCGCACGCCGGGCCGCTTCCTGCGTGGAATAGGTCCCCAGCGCCAGCCCGGGCGACAGGCTGGACACGTCCAGTTCTCGGTGGTCCACGTCGGCCCAGCGCAGTTCGGTACGCCGTTGCTGCAGGGCCGCGTTATTGGGGAATGGGCCCAGGTAGATGATCCAGCGGGTGGGCAACAGCTCTTCGACGAGGCTCCAGCGGCCGCTCATCCCATCCATGTTCTCGAGGGCGGCGCGCACCAGAATCTCCTGGGGGCGCGGCATGCCCGTGGCCTGCCAGCAGGAGGCTGGCAGAACGGTTGGGGCCGTTCCCACCCCTGCAGGCCCTATCTGCCCTGAGGCGGGGGGCACCTCAGGGGCCACAGGGGTGAGAGCCGACGGTTCATCGGTCTCGTTGACAACCAGGGGGATTGGCGGGTCTGTCAGCGGGGTTGTGGGCAAGGCATCCGGGGTCGGGCGGGTCGCGTTCAGCACCACCAAGGCTTCGGGCGCAACCTGTCCGGCCAGCCGATGGGGTTCGCGCGGATCGCTCGGTGCCAACCCCAGCATGGCCAGATGGCCTTGTGAATACGCCCAGAAGGCCACATTGGCCACCAGCAACAGCAGCACCAGTGCCCTCAGCACGGGCGCACACTCACTTCGTGCTGGACCACCGCCGTGCGGCCCCATGGCCCCTTGAGCCACAGCGCGCCATCGCTGCGCACCCCATCGGCCACGCCCTCCTGACCGTCCGACAGGCGAACCGCTCGGCCCAGCAGGGCATCACGCTGGGCAAAACGAAGCTGGAAAGCCGCAAACCCCCCGCGTTCGAATTCCAGCAGGTCGCGGACCAGGGTCGGCAGCACGCGCCCCAGCCATGCGCCGGCGGTGGGCCGCGTGTCATCCGCAAGCACCTGAAGGCCCACCGGCGGCATCGGTGTCACGCCATCGGACACGGGTGCTGCAGTGGGCAGGTCCGGCGTTTCCACATTCAAGCCCACGCCGACAATGGCCAGCCGCTGGGTGCCCACATTGGCCGTTTCCACCAGAATGCCGCCCAGTTTGCGGTCCTGCCACCACAGGTCGTTCGGCCACTTCAGGCGCACCTCAGGGTGCAGCGATTCGGCCAGACTCACCCCCACCGCGAGCGACAGGCCCGACCAGTTGACCGGCTGCATCGGAAGCCCCAGCGAAAACGTCAGGGAGGCGCCCGGACGGCTCACCCAGTCACGACCCCGCCGGCCGCGACCGGCCGTCTGGTCTGCCGCCACCAGCAGCATCGGGTCGGCCACGCCCTGACGGGCCCGGCGCATGAGCTCGGTGTTGGTGGAGTCGATGGTGGGCAGCACCTCCACGGCAAAGCCAGGTCGCATGGGCGCGACCGCCTGCCAGACGCCTTCGGCAGCGCCATTCAGGTCGGCCAGCACGCGTTGTGTCGTCATGCCGTGGAGCGCTTTCTGGCCGGTGCCTGGGCCTTGCGCGGTGCCCGCTGGCGGGGGGCCAGCATCGTGCCCCGGCAACCTTCGGCCCCGCACCAGCAGGCATATTCGGTCTTCAATGTCGCGGTGTAGGGCTCGTCGATCACCAGGCCGTAGTCGTAGAACAGTTCCTCACCCGCGGCAATGTCGCGCAGCGCCTGAATGAACACCCGACCGTCATCGGTTTCCTCGGCTTCGCAGTTGGGGGCGCAGCTGTGGTTGATCCAGCGAGACGAATTCCCCCCGTGCTTGGCATCGATCACCCGCCCGTCATCGATGTGGAAGTAAAAGGTGTGGGTGGGGTTGGCCGGGTCGTGCGGATGGCGGCGCAGCGCTTCCGCCCACGTGATCACCTCGCCGGTGTATTCGATCAGCCGTTCGCCGGCACGCAGGGTGCGCAGGGCATACACCCCCTTGCCATGCACGCCAGAACGGCGCACCTGCAGGCGGCGCCCGGCGGCTGGGGAAACTCGTTCGGTGGTTTTGGCGGGCACGTGCGGAAATTTGGTAACGTTATTCCATGCATGTGCGCGCAGGTGTGCGCACACCGGTGCGCGTGCGCGCGCATGGGAGTGGATTGTAGAGACGAATGCGAAAGACATGACAAAGACGCTGGTGATCGCTGAAAAGCCGTCCGTGGCCCAGGACATTGTGCGGGCACTCACGCCCGTATCGGGCAAATTCGACAAGCACGAGGACCATTTTGAAAACGACCAGTACGTGGTCACGTCCGCCGTGGGCCACCTGGTGGAAATCGCCGCGCCCGAGGCCTACGATGTCAAACGAGGCAAGTGGAGCTTTGCCCACCTGCCCGTCATCCCGCCGCACTTCGACCTCAAACCGATCGACAAGACCAAGTCGCGGCTGAGCGCCGTGGTGAAGCAGGCCAAGCGCAAGGATGTGGGTGCGCTGGTGAACGCCTGCGACGCCGGGCGCGAGGGCGAGCTGATCTTCCGACTGATCGAACAGTACGCGGGCGGGGCCAAGCCCCTGAACAAACCGGTGCAGCGGCTGTGGCTGCAGTCGATGACGCCGCAGGCCATCCGCGACGGGTTTGCCCAGTTGCGCAGCGACGACCAGATGCGTCCGCTGGCCGATGCCGCGCGCAGCCGCTCCGAGGCCGACTGGCTGGTGGGCATCAACGGCACCCGTGCCATGACGGCCTTCAACAGCCGGGACGGCGGCTTCTTCCTGACCACCGTGGGCCGGGTGCAGACGCCCACGCTGGCCGTGGTGGTGGAGCGCGAGGAAAGGATCCGCGCCTTCCGCAGCCGAGACTACTGGGAAATCCACGCCACCTTCGGTGCCCAGGCCGGCACCTACCCGGGCAAGTGGTTCGACCCGGCGTTCAAGAAACCCACGGCCAAACAGATCGAAGACGGCGCCGACGCCGAACTCAAGGCCGACCGCCTCTGGACCGAACGCGACGCGCAGGCCATCGCCCAGGCCGTGTTAGGCCAGCCCGCCACCGTTACCGAAGAATCCAAGCCCACCACCCAGGCCAGCGGGCTGCTCTATGACCTGACCAGCCTGCAGCGCG
>CAZEZY010000164.1:0-4879 GCA_964516635.1 uncultured Tepidimonas sp.
TGGCCAGGATGTTCACACCCTCGACCATGCGGGCGCGGGCTTCGCCGCCAAAAATCACGTCTTTTGCTGCCATTTTTCAGGTTCCTTCAATGAATGGGTTGCAAGGGGGGCTGTTACTTTTCGACCACGGCGAACAGGTCGTCTTCTTTCATGACGAGCAGTTCGTCGCCGTCGACCTTCACGGTCTGACCGCTGTATTTGCCGAACAGCACGCGGTCGCCCACTTTCACGGACAGGGCCTTGGTTTCGCCCTTGTCGTTCGTCTTGCCCGGGCCCACCGCCAGCACTTCACCCTGGTCGGGTTTTTCGGCGGCGTTGTCGGGGATCACGATGCCCGAAGCGGTTTTGGTTTCATTTTCCAGACGCTTGACGATCACGCGATCGGCGAGGGGACGAAGTTTCATGAGATCTCCTGTAAGAAACACAGAATGAAGGGTTGGACACTCGTGGAGCCGGTGTTAGCACTCAACTCCAGCGAGTGCTAATGATAAGGGCGCTCGGCGGTGTTTTCAAGGGGGTGGGGAATACCCGACCCTGGAAAAAAACCGCCAGCTCTGAGGCTGGCGGTGTCAAAGCGTGGAATCTCCACGCGCTTTCCCGAAGCAATAAGTCGGTGGGCCCCGTTCAATGGCGGCCCTCGCGGGCAAGGATCGCCTGATTGAGGCTCTGCCAGGGTTCGCAGGTCTGGCTGAGACACGTGGCTTCAATGCGCTTCAACTGCTCCTGAGCCAGGTCGATCCGGTTCATGGTCAGGTAAGCCTGTCCGAGGTACTCGCGGGCCTGGATGTGCGTGGGATCGATCCGCAGGGCCTCCTGGTAATGTGAAATGGCCTTGTCCAGGCGGTCTGGACCCAGATGCCGCAAGGTGTATCCCATCAGGTTGTGGTACTCGGACCGGTCGATCACTTCCGGGTTCTGTCTGGAAATCGTCTCCAGATGCGCCAGTGCCTGTGTCCAATCCCGATCACGCAGTGACCGTCGCGTGTCGACGAAGTCATCGGTCCCGCTGTCGTAAGGGTCGGGTCGAGGCTCGGCCCCCACCGTCAGAGGCAGGAGGCCGGCCGCGATGACCCAGGCGCACAGGACCCGTTTCATCACGGCCCGCATCGTGCCGTTAGGTGCCGATGACCCCGCCGTCTTCCTTGGTGATGACCAGCGTGGCCGACCGCGGGTAGCGGCCCTGGTTGGGCCAGGTGCCCGTGGTCTTGCCGGCCGCGAAGTCGTCGGCGCTGGTGGTGGCGCCGGGGTGCTGCACGTTGACGAACATGGTCTTGCCGTCCGGGGTGGTGATCACACCGGTGATTTCCTGACCCAACGGCCCCACCAGGAAGCGCTTGAGTTCGTTGGTGCGCGGGTCGGCACACAGCATCTGGTTGTTGCCGAACTGAGCGTAATCACCCTTGTTCTGGTTGCTTTCACCGATATCGGTCTGGATCCAGAGGCGGCCATCCTGATCGAACCAGAGGCCGTCGGGGCTGTTGTGGATGTTCTCGACCGTGAGCGGCTTGCCGGCGAACTGCGAGTCTTTTTCGGGGCCGGCGAGCAGGAAGATGTCCCAGTTGAACCGGGTGGCGGCGGGGTCGTTGCCGGCTTCCGTCCAGCGGATGATGTGGCCCCAGCGGCTCTTTTCGCGTGGGTTGGCCTTGTCGGTGGTGGTGCGGCCGTCATTGTTGGTGAGCGTGAAGTACACCTGCCCATTTTTGGGGTCGATCGCTCCCCATTCCGGGCGGTCCATCCTGGTGGCGCCCACGGTGTCGGCCGCCAGGCGCGTGTTGACCAGCACGTCGGCCTGGCTGTTGAAGCGGAACGGGGTGAGCGGGCCCTGGCCAAACACCAGGGGCAGCCAGACGCCCGAACCGTCGTCGTTGAACTTGGCCACGTACAAGGTGCCTTCGTCGAGCAGCGCACCGTTGGCCACGCCAGCGGCCTTGCGGTAGACGCCTTTCGATACGAACTTGTAGATGTATTCGTTGGTGGCGTCGTCACCCGAGTAGCACACCACCGGCTTGCCTTCCACCCCGGGCTGGAAGACCACGCCTTCGTGGGCAAATCGGCCCAGCGCGGTGCGCTTGACCGGCGTGCTGTTGGGGTCGAAGGGGTTGAATTCGACCATCCAGCCAAAGCCGTTGGCCTCGTTGCGGTAATCCTGGGTGGCATTGGCGCCCTTGGCGCTGACATCGAAGCGGGCGAATTCGTCGGCGCCGCTGTCGGCCAGTTCCCAGCCGTAGCGAGAAGTGGCGGGGCGGCTCTCGTTGTGGCGCACACCGTAGCGCGACTGTTCTCGGGTGCGGCCGTTGGCACCGACCTTGTTGATGAAGTAGCCCGCCCAGTTTTCCTCGGCCATCATGTAGGTGTTCCAGGGCGTGACGCCATGGGCGCAGTTGTTCAGCGTGCCACGGGTGCGGGTGCCGTCCGGGCTGTACTTCGTCTTGACGAAGTCGGTGCCACGGACCGGGCCGTTGATGGCCATGGGGGTCAGGCCGGTGATGCGGCGGTTGAACTGGTCGGCCACCACGGCCCACTCGCCGTTGCTGCCTTTGCGGATGTGAATCACGGACACACCGTGGGCATTGAGTTCTTTCAGGCACTCGTCGGCGGGGCGTTTGCCATTGACCAGGGCAGGGACGGCATCGGCGGAGAGTTTCTGACCGACGGCGCTGGCGTGCATGAAGCGCGGTTCCACGTATTCGTGGTTCATCACCAGCAGGCCATCGGTGGAGCTGCCGCTGTAAGGGTCTTTGCCTTCGATGGGGAAAAAGTGCATGCCATCGTGGTGGCTGCCCACCTGCATGCCCTGGTCGGCACCCGAGTTTTTCAGGGGGTCAAAGGCTGGCATGCGGCCCATGATGGGGGTGCCCCAGGGCACCAGGGTCTGCACTTTGTAGCCGGGCGGCACCATCACGGTGTCGGCATTGCTCACGCCAATCGCTTTGAAACCGATCAGCTTGCCGCCGCTGGCAGAGCCGGTGGCCGTGGTGGCGCAACCCGTGAGCGCGGCACCGCCAAAGAGGGCGGCAATCGAAGCACCGAGTGAGCCTTTCAGCGCCGAACGGCGGCTCAGGTGGGCGTTGAGCACGTCATCGAAATGGGGGTTGTCGCTGTGATTGCTCATCGGCTCGTCGCCGTTGCCATTGTCGATCACCAGCTGGGAGGGAATCGGATGCATGAAGGTATCCTCAGAAGGAAGGTTGAATGACGGAACGCAGCGTAAATCCGGTTTGTGACAACGCGATGAAGCCCTGTTGACCGATGGATGTCTTGAATGGATGTTTGTGAAAAATGGGGCTAGGCTGTCGCCGTCAGGCCGTCCAGCCGTTTCAGGGTGGCCGGAGTCCCCGTCCCTGGCCTGCGCAGAGGCTCGAAAAGGCGCAGAATGTGGTCGAGCGGTTCTGATCCGGAGCCGTTTTTCTGGAGGTGATGCACATGAAAGCCAACGTTGGAGGTTATGACCGGGTGGCCCGGGTCGTGCTCGGTGTGGTGCTGATTGCACTGGCTGCCACGGGAACGGTGGGGGCATGGGGGTACATCGGTATCGTGCCCATCCTGACGGCCGCGATCGGATGGTGTCCGGCCTATCTGCCTTTCGGCATAAGCACCTGCAAAGTGAAAGATTGACCACGGGTCTCGTTCTGAGTGGCGGCGGGGCCAGGGCCGCCTACCAGTTGGGGGTGCTGGATGCCATTCGTCAGTTGTCCCGGCAACATGGCGCTGACACCCGGAACCCGTTTCAGGTGATTTGCGGCACCTCGGCGGGCGCGCTCAATGCGGCCGCACTGGCCTGTGGCGCGCATGCCTACCCCGTCACCCTTCAGCGGCTGGTGGACGTGTGGTCCGGCTTTCATGCCGGACAGGTCTACCGGGCCGACATCGGTGACATGCTGGTGTCGGGCATGCGATGGCTCTCGTTGCTGAGCCTGGGATGGCTGTTTGCCAGCAGCCGTCTGAGGCCTCGCTCGCTGTTAGACCCCACGCCACTTCGGCATCTCCTTGCAGAGCAGCTGGAGTGGAAGCGTCTGCCCTACAACCTGGATGAGGGTCATCTCCGGGCGCTGGCGGTGACCGCCTCGAATTACGCCAGCGGCGAGCACGTCACCTTCTACCAGAGCCCCTACCCGATTCAACCCTGGATCCGGAACCAGCGGATGGCTCAGCTGTGCGAGATCCGGATCGAGCATCTCATGGCCAGTTCGGCCATTCCGTTCATCTTCCCGGCCGTCAAGCTGAGGGGGCCACACGGCAGGGCCTATTTTGGCGATGGCTCGATGCGGCAGACCGCGCCGATCTCACCCGCCATCCACCTGGGTGCCGACCGTGTGCTGGTGATCGGTGTCGGCCGGATGGCCGAGCCGCCCGCGCGGCAGGCCGATCGTCACGACTACCCGTCCATGGCGCAGATCGCCGGCCATGCCATGTCCAGCATCTTTCTGGACACCCTGGCCGTGGATGTCGAGCGCCTGCAACGGATCAACCACACCCTGAGCCTGATTCCACCGGAGGTGCGCGCCGCCACCCCCTTGCGGCCGGTGGAGCTGTTGCTGATTGCGCCCTCCCAGCGGCTCGACGACCTGGCCGTGAAGCATGCCGATGCCATGCCCTTGTCCTTGAAGAAGCTGCTGAACCTGCTGGGTCCACGAACCCGCCGAGGGCCCAGGCAGGACGGCGCCTTGCTGAGTTACCTGCTGTTCGAGGCGGCCTACACCCAGGAGCTGATTGCCCTGGGGCGGCAGGACGCCATGGCTCAGCACGCCGAGATTGCCCGCTTCTTTGGCTGGCGGGCCGCATGATGGTCTTGTGTCGCGCCGTGCGCGCCGGATCATCCATCACTTGCCCCTGAAGAAGCACGGCATGCCGCATCCGACATTGGCCGATCGACCTTGCG
>CAZEZY010000165.1:0-3720 GCA_964516635.1 uncultured Tepidimonas sp.
TGTGGGCCTCGAAATAGGCGCCGATGGGGTGTTGCCCCGGCACTTCGCTGCCGACATAGCCGATCCGCTGCAGTTCCTCCAGCACGGTTTTGCCCTCCTGGTCCTGGGCTTGGTAGGCGTGCTCCAGCGAAAATGCACCCGAAAACACACCCGACCCCATCATCACCGGCACAAAGCGCGAGCCTTCCTCGTTGGTCCAGAAGGCGACCTCGATGGGGGCCTCGGTTTCAATGCCATGGTCGTTCAGGCAGCGCACCACCTCCAAGCCTGCCAGCACACCGTAGTTGCCATCGAACTTGCCCCCGGTCGGCTGCGTGTCGATGTGGCTGCCGGTCATGATGGGGGGCAAATCGGGCTGACGCCCTGCCCTGCGCATGAAGACATTGCCAATCTGGTCGACCGTGACCGTCATCCCGGCTTCGCGTGCCCATGCGGTGACCAGGTCTCGGCCTTGTCGGTCCAGTTCGGTCAAGGCCAGTCGACAGACGCCCCCTTTGTCGGTGGCGCCGATTTGGGCCAGCGCCATCAGCGATTGCCACAGACGGTCTTCGTTGATGCGCAAGTGGGGCAAGGTGTCGGGATTCGGGTGCATGTTCTGACCTCCGCAGGTGTTCATTCGGGGCTGTCCCGGTAAGCTTGAAAGACATCGCGCAATTGTCGGCGCGGTGCCGTGGTGGCCGTCAGGGACTGCTCCAGTTCATTCAGGTGTTTGCGCATTTCGGCGCCTGCCGCAGCGGGATTTTTTTGCAGGGCGGCCACCAGGTCGACATGGCGGTGGGCCACACACACCTGACCGCCTTGGCTTTTGAACCGCGACATCAGCAGCGAAGTCGTGGGCAGCAAGCCGTTGAGCCAACGCAGCAACACCGGGTTGCCGTGCATGCGCGCCATGGCCTGGTGAAATTCGCCCGACAGACGAATCGCCTGGGCATGCTGACCCTGGCGATCGGCCTCGGATTCGGCGTGGGCCAATTGCTGCAAGGTCTGCAGTTGTTCTGCAGTCAGTCGCCCGGCCAGTTGTCGGGCGATTTCGCACTCCACCACCCGGCGGGCTTCGAAAACACTGTCGGCATCCTCCAGACTCGGGATGGGTACACGTGCCCCGCGGTTGTGCAGCAATTCAATCACCTGCTCTTGCGCCAGGCGCTGCAGGGCCTGGCGCACCAGGGTGCGGGAGACGTTGAACTGCTCGGCCAGCTCTTGCTCGCGCAGGCGCTCTCCCGGCGAGAGGCGGCGCTCCAGAACCGCCTGGTACACGGCCTCGTACACCCGGTCTGCGCCTGTGATCGGAGCGCCTGCGCGCGCCTGGGGGTCGCTGGTGAGATCGGCCACAGTTTGGGCTTCTGCGGCCGTGCGCAAGGGCATGTCTGGATCGGCTTTGGGCAGCAGCGGCGTGCCCGACCGGTGCTCATCTGTCATGATGCACCCCATCGACCCGAGTCCTGCCATGAACCCTGAACCAAGGCCTGGCCTGCTGGCCTGCCAAGCACTGACGGCTGAAGCTTTTTCGCCCTATGGCGAAGTCTTGGATTTGTTTGCACCGGCCCAGCAGACGATCAACCAGGGCACCAGCGGGCGTCTGGATTTGCCCTCTGGCCTGGACTGGGCCGACGACGACGGCCGGGCAGTGCTGGCGGTGTTCCATGCCCAGGCACAGAACCCGCAAGGCCCTTGCCAGCTGCTGGAGCGGCACCGACAGGGAAGCCAGACCTTTGTGCCCTTGACAGGGGCCCGTTGTCGCTTGCTGGTGGCCTTGGGTCAAGACCAGCCCGACCTGCGCACGCTGCGCTGCTTTGAGGTCACCGGACAACAAGGCTTCACGCTGCGCAAAGGCACCTGGCACCACCCGCTGATGGCCTTGGACAACGGGGCCTTTTTGGTGCTGGAACGCCGGGGCGCCACCGAAGATTGCGAGCTTCATTCACTGCCTCTGAGTGTGCACCTGAGCCCCGTTTGACAGCGTGCGCATGGGATCGCCCTGCGGATTTCAGGCACCGGCGCTGTGCAGGTGTTCGGCCAGTTGGACCAGGCTGCGGTCTGAGCCTGCCGGCCCGACCAGCGAGATGCCCAAGGGCGCACCCTGGTGGCTGGCCATCGGCAAAGTGATCTGCGGCAAACCCGCCATGCCGGCAACGCAGAGCAAACTGGTGGCCCGGTTGCGGTAGTCTTCCAACTCGGCATCGGTCTGACGGATCCATGGGGCCACATCGGGCATGGTGGGCATCAAAAGCACCCCGTCGTGGCCCAATACCTGTTGCATGTGCTGGCGCCAGCGGTCGCGAAAAGCCCGTGCCTTGGCGACCTGCGCATCGCTGACTTGGGAGGACCAGTCAAACCGCTGTGCCACCGCAGCGCCCAGCACAGGACGGAACCGCTGCAGGAAGGCGCCGTGCACATCCCAGGCCTCCCGCCCCTGAATGGCGCGGAAATGCCAGTACATGCTGTCCAGATCACCGAGCATGATGCGCACCGGTTTGGCCTTGCCCAGGCATTGCTCCACCTTGTGACGCACAGGCTTGAGGGCCTTGAGCGCCCCCGGTGTGGCCAGTGACCACATGTCGGTCGGGGCCAACAAGCGGATCTGATCCGGCAAGGGCCGCGCATCCTGACCCAACAGGACCTGGGCCACACGGGCAAAAGTGGGCACATCGCGGGCAAACCAGCCACAGGTGTCCAGGCTGGGCGACAGGGCCATGGTGTCTTGCAGGCTGATGCGCCCATGGCTGGGCCGCATGCCCACCAGACCACAATGGTTGGCCGGTGCCCGCACCGAGCCGCCGGTGTCCGATCCCAAAGCCACATCGCACAAGCGGTGGGACACGGCCGAGGCCGAACCTGAAGAAGATCCGCCACTGATGCGCTCGGCCACAGCACCATTGATCGGCGCACCAAAATGGGCGTTTTGACCGTTCATGGAAAAAGCCAACTCGTCGGTGACGGTTTTGCCGACAAAGCGTGCACCGGCGTCAAGCAGGCTTTGCACCACCGGGGCGGTCCGGTCCTGAACGCCCCCCAGTGCCATCAGCATGGGCTGACCGCCGCTGGTGGGGTAGCCCTTGACGTGGTAGATGTCTTTGACCGCAAAGCTCAAGCCCGACAACAGTCCTGTGGCCGCATGGTCCACCGGGCTGGCGGGGTAAGGCATGAAGGCGTGGGCGCTGTCCCACAGGGCATCGGTGTGTCGGCTCATGTTCCGCTCGGTTCAAAGGGTGATCAGGCAGCTTGTTCGGACTGGACCAGCAGGCAACGGACACTGTGGCCATCGGTCAGCCAGCTGACGTCCGGGCGGGTGGTCTGGCAATCTTGCACCGCCATCTTGCACCGGCTCGCAAAAGCACAACCCTTGGGCAAATCCGTCAGGTCAGGCGGTGAGCCGGCTATGGTCTCCAGGCGCTGGCCTTTGGCCAAGGCCCCATCGGCGCGGCTTTGCAACAAGGCGCGGGTGTAGGGGTGACGGGGTTCGCGCATCAGGGTGCGGGCGGGCCCCTCCTCCACAATGCGTCCGGCGTACATCACCGCGATGCGATCGGCCACCTCCACCGCAGCGCCGATGTCGTGCGTGACAAAAATCACCGACAGGCCCATTTCCTTTTGCAACTCGCGCAACAGCAACAGGATCTGGATCTGCACCGTCGCGTCCAGTGCGGTGGTGGGTTCATCGGCCAGCAACAGCTGGGGCTGGCAGGCCAGCGCCAGGGCAATCATGGCGCGCTGGCGCAT
>CAZEZY010000165.1:3730-4684 GCA_964516635.1 uncultured Tepidimonas sp.
GCATGCCGCCCGACATTTCGTGCGGATAAGCCTGCAGGCGGCGCTCGGGGCTGGGGATGCGCACCCGCTCGAACAAGGCCAAGGCACGCTGGCGGGCTGTGGCCTCGCTCACATCCTCGTGCCGACGGATGGCTTCGATGATTTGCTGGCCCACGCTGTAGACCGGGTCCAGCGCCAGCAAGGGTTCTTGAAAAATCATGGACGCCACGCGCCCACGAAATTGGCTCAGCTGGTCCGACGACAAATTCAAAACATCGTGATCGCCGACGCGAATGTGTCCTGAAATCTGGGTTTTCTTTTCGGCATGCAAACGCAGCAAGGTGCGCAAGGTGACGCTTTTGCCAGAGCCTGACTCGCCGATCAGGGCGACCACCTCACCGCGTTGCACGCGCAAGTCCACGCCCGAGACCGCCTGCACGGGTTTCTTGCCGCCGGTGAAGGTGACATGCAACTGGCGGATGTCCACATAGGCTGGCGTTGATGAATCCGGTTTCATGCCTCGACCTCCTGCGCTTGAGCTGCCCCGGTTGCGGCAGGGGCTGCAGAGTGGGCAGCGCCAGCCACATGCATCCAGCAAGCCACCTGTTGGCCGTGCGCGGCCGGGGCCAGCACCGGCATTTTTTCACTGCAAATGGCTTGGGCATGCACACAACGGGTGTGAAAACGACAGCCGCTGGGCGGGTTGATGGGGTTGGGTGGGTCGCCTGCCAAAGGCGGCGTTTCGGTGCGCCGGTCCGGGTCCATGGTCGGGATGGAAGACAGCAATGCTTGTGTGTAGGGGTGGGCTGCGTGCTTGAACAGGGTTTCACTGTCCCCCACTTCGACCACCTGACCCAGGTACATCACCATCACCCGGTCGCTCATGTAACGCACCACATTCCGGTCGTGGCTGAAGAAGATGTAGGTCCGGCCAAACGCCACTTTAAAATCCAGCAGCAGGTTCAGCACCTGGGC
>CAZEZY010000166.1:0-4681 GCA_964516635.1 uncultured Tepidimonas sp.
CCCCGATTGCCAACCCACGCCATTTCGTTCCCGACTGGACTTTTGGCATCCAGGACGAGCACATGCAGAAGATGGTCAACGAGTGCCGGTCCAAGGGGGCTCAGGTGGTGGTCGTCCTGTCGCACAACGGCATGGACGTGGACATCAAGATGGCATCGCGTGTCAGTGGCATCGATGCCATTCTGGGTGGCCACACCCATGACGGCATGCCTGCGCCGGTGGTGGTCAAGAATTCGGGAGGTCAGACGCTGGTCACCAACGCCGGCTCCAACGGCAAGTTCCTGGCCGTGCTGGACTTTGATGTTCGCGGCGGCAAGATTCAGGGATACCGCTACAAGCTCATGCCGGTGTTTGCGAACTTCCTGCCCGCGGACCGTCAGATGCAGGCTTTCATCGACAAGGTACGCGCGCCTTACAAGGACAAGCTGGAAGAAAAACTGGCGGTCACTGAAGGGACCCTGTTCCGTCGTGGCAACTTCAACGGTTCCTGGGACCAGGTCATCTGCGATGCGCTGATGGAAGTGCGTGGTGCCGAAATTGCCTTCTCGCCAGGTGTCCGCTGGGGTACCAGCCTGCTGGCCGGTGAAACCATCACCTACGAGCGCATGATGGACCAGATGGCGCTGACCTATCCGGCCACCACGTTGAACGAGTTCACCGGTGCCGACATCAAGACCATTCTCGAAGACGTGGCCGACAACATCTTCAACCCCGACCCTTACTTCCAGCAGGGTGGGGACATGGTGCGTGTGGGCGGTCTGGAATACACCTGTTCGCCCAAGGCACCGATGGGTCAGCGCATCAATAACATGATGCTCAAGGGCAAACCCATCGAGGCCGACAAGAAATACAAGGTGGCTGGCTGGGCTTCGGTCCAGCAAGGTGTGCAGGGTACCCCGATCTGGGACGTGGTAGGAGGTTATCTGCGCGACAAAAAGGTGATCAAGCCGCCGAAGATCAACACGCCCAAACTGATCGACATGGCTGGCGATCCTGGTATTTCGGTCTGAGGGTCCTCATTCGATGCAACCAAAAAACCCGCCTGTTGGCGGGTTTTTTGGTTCAGGGACGTGTTGCCGTCGGATAAGTGCCCGGCAGCAGGATGCTCTGGTCCACGGTGTTGATGTCGGTGTGGCCGGTGAAGGCCATCGTGATGTCGAGTTCCTTGTGGATGATTTCCAGCACCTTGCTCACACCGGCTTCCCCCATGGCGCCCAGGCCGTACAGGAAGGCTCGGCCGATGTAGGTGCCGCGGGCCCCGAGTGCACGGGCTTTGAGCACATCCTGGCCGGAACGGATGCCCCCGTCCATGTGGATTTCGATCTTCCCCCCCACGTCTGCCACGATTCTGGGGAGGGCATGGATGCTGCTTTCAGCGCCATCGAGTTGGCGGCCGCCGTGATTGCTCACGATCAGTGCATCCGCTCCGGAATCCACTTCGTCCTTAATGCCCTTGAGGATCAGTTTGCCACCCCAGCGTTTCTTGATCCACTCCACATCGCCCCAGTTGAGGCGGGGGTCAAACTGTTGGGCAGTCCATGCAGACAGGCTGCCCATGTTGTCAACGCCCTTGACATGGCCCACGATATTGCCGAATTGCCGGCGAGGGGTGCCCAGCATGCCCAGCGCCCACCGAGGTTTGGTGGCGATGTTGATCATGTTCGCCAGGGTCAGCTTGGGCGGGGCAGACAGACCGTTCTTGAGGTCCTTGTGGCGTTGCCCCAGGATCTGCAGATCGAGCGTCAGCACCAGCGCCGAACAGTTGGCGGCTTTGGCCCGGTCGATCAGGCGCTCGATGAAATCACGATCCCGCATCACATAGAGCTGGAACCAGAATCCTTCGCCTGCGTGCCGGGCCACGTCTTCGATGGAGCAGATGCTCATCGTGGACAGCGTGAAGGGTATCCCGAACTGGCGAGCCGCCCGGGCAGCCAGGATTTCGCCATCCGCGTGCTGCATCCCGGTCAGGCCCGTCGGCGCAATGGCCACCGGCATGGCCACGTCCTGTCCCGCCATGGTGGTGCGCGTGCTGCGTCCCTCCATGTTCACGGCCACTCGCTGACGCAGCTTGATGGACTGAAAGTCGCTTTCGTTGGCGCGATAGGTGCTTTCGGTCCACGAACCACTGTCTGCGTAGTCGTAAAACATGCGCGGCACGCGTTTGCGGGCCAGCCGACGCAGGTCTTCGATATGGGTGATCACAGGCATTCGCAGGTCTCCTCTTTCCAGAATAGCCGCGATCGTAGCGCCCGAGCGCAGCCCTGTCATGTGAAAGCGCGACAGGACAGCGTGAAATAAATTTGCCGTGTCAGCTGCAGGTCACGCTGCCGCAACCACTCATGCTGGCTGGTCTGACCTGTGACGGGTCAGGCAGCGTTTCCGTGCGAGTGTCAAACCCCAGTGATTGCATGTGCTGTGCCAGCCCGGCATCCATGCTCTGGGCATGCATGGGAAACCATTCGGCCAGGGCATCGGCCATGCGGGAGATGATCTCCACGTCACCCTTCAGGTAATGCGACTCCACCGCCTGCATGGTGTCGAGAATGCTCTTGTGCTGAAGGGTGTGACAGTTTTCAGCCGTGAAGCCAGTCGCCAGCATCCAGCGATCTTCCTGATCGAAATGTTCGACCGTGTGAGCGATCAGTTGCTTGAAGACCGGGAACTGCGAGTCCGTCGGCAGGCGACGCAGTTCGGCCAGCAACTCGACGAAACCCTCATGGGTTTCGTCCATCCGGGCATCCCCTGTCTGCAAGGCATCGGACCAGACCAGATCAGGGACCACTGGAAATTCCACAGGGGTTTCGGCTGACATCATGCTTCGAAAGGCAGTTTCATGTCCCGCAGATCCCGACGCGTTTCCACCAGCACGAGGGGGCCTTCGTCGATGACGGCCACGGGCTTGGGGATCCTGGGTACACGCACCGGTGCCGGTTCGGCCGCGATGGCTGCCTGTGCCTGTGCCACCTTATCGGCATCGGATTGCACCCATTCCAGGCCGGCTTCCTGCGCGACACGGGCCATCGCTTCAACAGACAGGACAAAAGGCGCTGACACTGGCTCGGTAGAGAATGCAGGAGCCACAGGCACGGCCTCGGCTGACTGGACGGCCTCCGGTGTGATGGCCTCCAGGTTGACGGCCGGTACGGCCGATGTCACCACGGCATCGCGAACAACCGCCGCATCGCTCGAAGGGAGGGTGAAGTAAGAGCGAACGGGTACTTCATCCACCGAAGGCGTCGCCACCGTTTCGGTGGTGTCGGCCACCGCGTTGCTGATGGCATCGCTCTCGCTGCGCTGGCGCCTTTCACGTCCATAGCGGTCACGGCTGCGCCGGCCATTGCGTGCCGTCTGAGCGGTTTCGGATTCAGCCACCTCTGTTTCGGGGTTTGCCACCGCGTTGGCATCCAGGGCGGCTGCAGACGGTGCATCCCCTTCGGGCATGACGCGTGTCTCGTCTGACGGCCGACGGTTCTCGGGCCGATTCTCGCCACGCCCGCGACGGCGACCTTCGCCACGTTCTCTGCGGGGAGCCTCGCCAGCCACCGGCTCGACGGCCGAAACGGCGTTGACCAAGGTGTCGGTTTGCGCTGGGGTCTCATCCTTCTGGGTGTCGCGACGGCCATCCCGTTCGGAACGTCCGCCCCGGCGGCCTTCACTGCGTTCGGTGCGGCCTTCGGTGGTGGCGGAACGGTCGGCACGCGGAGGGCGCTCACCCCGACGGCCTTCCGCGGCCCGTGGGGTTTCGGCTGCATCCCCACGTGAGGTCTGCCGTTCGCTCCCACGACCGCCACGACCCCCGCGTGCCGGGGATTTCCCGTCGGTTCTGGGTGCCGTGCCTGAGGGCGTCGTTGTCCGGTGATCGGATGTCACCGACTGGGGCGCCGATTCTGCTGACATGCCAAACAGGCGCTTCAACCAGGCAAAGAAGCCGGTTTCGGCTGGGGGTGTCTGGCGGGCAACGGACGCCGGTGCCACCGATGCCGCGGGAGCAGCTGGTGCCTCGGTTTCCGGTTTGGCGGCTGCAACCGGCGCCGGTCCGTCGGGCAGCACGCCTTTGATGACGGGTTCCTGCCGGTTCGCCCGTTCCTGGCTGCGGCGGGTGAAGGTGGCCACATCGTCGACTTCCTCGGCCAGTTTGTAGCTGGCATCCAGGTTGTCAAGCCGGGGATCGTCGTGCTTGATGCGCTCCAGCTTGTAGTGCGGTGTGTCCAGCGACTTGTTGGGAACCAGCAGCACGTTGATGCGCTGCTTGAGTTCGATCTTGGTGATTTCGGTGCGCTTCTCGTTCAGGAGGAAGCTGGCGACCTCGACCGGGACCTGGACAAAAACGGCAGCCGTGCTGTCCTTGAGAGACTCTTCCTGAATCACACGCAGGATCTGCAGGGCAGAGGACTCGGTGTCGCGGATGTGCCCGGAACCCCCGCAGCGCGGGCAGGGAATCGATGCTCCCTCATTGAGAGCCGGTCGCAGACGCTGGCGGCTCATCTCGAGCAATCCAAACTTGCTGATCGATCCGAACTGCACGCGGGCGCGGTCCTGGCGCAGGGCGTCACGCAGGCGATTTTCAACCTCGCGCCGGTTGCGTGATTCCTCCATGTCGATGAAGTCGATCACGATCAGGCCACCCAGGTCGCGGAGTCGGGCCTGTCTGGCCACTTCATCGGCGGCTTCCAGGTTGGTG
>CAZEZY010000167.1:0-4617 GCA_964516635.1 uncultured Tepidimonas sp.
AGCGTGCTCACCGCCACCGAGAACGGCTACGGCAAGCGCACGAACATCACCGAATACACCCGCCATGGCCGCGGCACCAAGGGCATGATCGCCATCCAGCAGAGCGAACGCAACGGCAAGGTGGTGGCGGCCACGCTCGTGCGCGCCGACGACGAGATCATGCTGATCACCGACACCGGCGTGCTGGTGCGCACCCGTGTGAGCGAGATCCGTGAACTGGGCCGCGCCACCCAGGGCGTGACACTGATCAGCCTGGACGAAGGTGCCCAACTGAGCGGGCTGCAGCGCATCGTGGAAAACGATGCCAACGAATCGACTGGGGACGCGACCCCGGAAGCCGATACCGAAGCGGGCCCCACGGCAGATTGACCCCATGACGCGACCCTACAACTTTTCAGCCGGCCCGGCGACGATGCCCGAGGCCGTGCTTCGCCAGGCCGCCGCCGAGATGCTGGACTGGCACGGCAGCGGCATGGGCGTGATGGAAATGAGCCACCGCGGCAAGGAGTTCATGGCCATCTGCGAACAGGCCGAAGCCGACCTGCGGGAACTGCTGGCGGTGCCTTCGAACTTCAAGGTGCTGTTCATGCAGGGCGGTGGCCTGGCCGAAAATGCCATCGTCCCGATGAACCTGGCAGGGCTGAAGCGGGGGGGCCTGATGGATTTCATCGTGACCGGCAGCTGGAGCCAGAAATCGGCCAAGGAAGCCCAGAAGTACGGGTCGTCTCAGGTGGCGGCCAGTGGCGCCGAGAGTGGATTCACCACCATTCCTGCCCCGTCCACCTGGCAGCTGCGTGACGGCACCAGCTATGTGCACCTTTGCAGCAACGAGACGATCCACGGCGTGGAATTCCACAAACTGCCTGACCTGAAGGCAATGGGATGTGATGCACCGCTGGTGATCGATTTTTCGTCTCATGTGCTGTCTCGACCGGTGGATTGGACACGCGTCGGGCTGGCCTTTGGGGGCGCGCAGAAGAACATCGGTCCCGCCGGTGTGACCCTGGTGGTGGTGCGCGAAGACCTGCTGGGCCAAGCGCTGACCATCTGCCCCAGCGCCTTCGATTACCAGACCGTGGCGGACAACGGCTCCATGTACAACACGCCGCCTACCTACGGCATCTACATGGCGGGGCTCACCTTCCAGTGGATCAAGGCCCAGAAAGAAGGCGAGCAATCCGGCGTGGCCGCCATGGAGGCCCGCAACATCACCAAGGCCCGGTTGCTGTACGACTTCATCGACCAATCGCAGTTGTATGTCAACCACGTGGACCCGGCCTGCCGCTCGCGCATGAACATCCCGTTTTTTCTGCGTGACGCCTCCCGCAACGACGCCTTTCTGGCCCAGGCCAAGGCACGTGGGCTGCTGCAGCTCAAGGGCCACAAGTCGGTCGGTGGCATGCGTGCCAGCCTTTACAACGCGATGCCGCTGGCAGGCGTGGAGGCGCTGGTGAACTTCATGCGCGAATTTGAACAGACACAGGCCTGAGCAGGCTCCCGGAGACACCCCCCACATGACCGACCCGAAACCGGCTTCCACCGGCCCAGTGCAGAGCGAAGCACTGGGCGCCCTGCGTGTGCAGATTGACAGCCTCGACCAGCAACTGCTGAGCCTGCTGAACCAGCGTGCGCGGGTGGCCGAGCAGGTGGGCGAGATCAAGCGCGCCGAAGGCTCGCCCTTCTTCCGGCCCGACCGGGTGGCCCAGGTGATCGAGAAGATCCAGAAGTCCAACCAGGGGCCGCTGCTCAACCAGCATGTGGCCTCCATCTGGCGCGAGATCATGTCGGCCTGTCTGGCCCTGGAATCCCCCCAGCGGGTGGCGGTCCTGGGACCCGAGGGGACCTTCACCGAGCAGGCCGCGATCGAGTACTTTGGCAGCGCGGCCAACCTCATTTACTGCAGCAGCTTCGACGAGGTCTTCCACGCCACGGCCGCCGGCACAGCACAGTTCGGCGTGGTGGGTATCGAGAACTCCACCGAAGGGGCCGTGGCCCGGACGCTCGACCTGTTCCTGCGCTCACCCGTGCATGTGGTCGGAGAAGTCAGCCTGCTGGTGCGCCACAACCTGCTGCGACAGGTGAACACACTGGAAGGCATCGAGGTGGTGATGGCCCACCCGCAGGCACTCGCCCAGTGCCAGGGCTGGCTGTCCACCCACTTGCCGCACGTCGAACGCCGGGCCGTTTCCAGCAATGCCGAAGGCGCCCGTCTGGCCGCCACGAACCCTGCCTGGGCGGCGGTGGCCAGCGAACGGGCGGCTGCGCAGTTTGGCCTGCACATCGTGTCCCACGCCATTCAGGATGAAGCCTACAACCGAACCCGATTTGCCATCATCTGCCTGCCGCAGACCCTGGCCATGCCGCCGGCCAGCGGCAAGGACTGCACCAGTCTGGTGGTGTCGGTGCCCAACCGACCGGGCGCGGTGCACGACCTGCTGGTGCCACTGAAGAACAACGGCGTGTCCATGACACGGTTCGAATCGCGCCCGGCCAAGTCGGGCCAGTGGGAGTACTACTTCTACATCGACATTGCCGGGCACCCCACCCAGCCCCACGTGGCGTCAGCCCTGAAAGAATTGCAGGGCCTGTGCGCGTTCTACAAGGTGCTGGGGGCCTACCCCGAATCGGACTGACGCGGTGGCCCTGTTTGAACAGCTCGGACTGATCGGCTGCGGCCTCATGGGCGGCTCGTTTGCGCTGGCCCTCAAGCAGGCCGGCCTCGTTCAGCGCGTGGTGGGTTACAGCAAATCACCCAGCACGCTGCAGCGCGCCCGCGAGCGCGGCGTGATCGATGTGGAGGCGCCATCAGCCCTTCTGGCCGTGTCGGGCGCAGACCTGGTGCTGATTGCCGTGCCCGTGGCGGCCACCGAAGACACCTTCAAGGCGATCCGCCACCTGATCGGCCCACAGACCCTGCTGATGGATGTGGGCTCCACCAAAAGCGATGTGGTCGCGGCTGCGCGCCGATCGCTCAAGGACCACCTGACCACTTTTGTACCCGCCCACCCGATTGCAGGCAAGGAATCGGCTGGCGTGGACCATGCCGACGTGACCCTCTACAAGGGTTGCCAGGTCATCCTGACCCCATTGCCCGAAACGGCACCGGTGCAGGTTCAGCGGGCGCGGGCGATCTGGACGGCCTTGGGCGCCCAGGTGCGCGAGATGTCACCAGAGGCCCATGATGCGGCTTATGCCACCGTGAGTCACCTGCCCCACCTGCTGGCCTTTGCGGCCATGAACGCCATTGGCCAGCAGGCCAAAGCCCGTGAATTCCTCGAACTGGCGGGCCCCGGTTTTCGCGATTTCACGCGCATTGCCGCCAGCGACCCCAGCGTCTGGCGCGACATTCTGCTGGCCAACCAGGCCGAGGTGATCACGCAGGCCCAACATTTCCGTCAGGCTCTGACCGCCCTGGAAGATGCCATGCAGCGCCAGGACGCCACCGCCTTGCAGGCCCTCATCCGCCAGGCCAGCGAAGCCCGCGCCCAGTGGCGCCTGGGCGGCCAGGTTGATCGCCCCGCCCCCACCGAATCCCCCTGACCATGTACGCGATCCCGTTCCTCGACCTTCCCCCGCTGCGTCATGCGGGCGGTACCGTCACCCTGCCCGGCTCCAAGAGCATTTCCAACCGGGTGCTGCTGCTGGCCGCCCTGAGCGAAGGCGAAACCACCCTGCACGACCTGCTGGATTCCGACGACACGCGGGTGATGCTGACCGCGCTGGCCCAACTGGGCTGCACCGTGACGCGGCTCGAAGGCCAGAGCGTGCGGGTGCGTGGTTTGGGCGGTCTGAGCGATCCCCTGCCGGTGAAGCAGGCTGAACTGTTTCTGGGCAACGCCGGTACCGCCATGCGACCCCTCACGGCCGCGCTGGCCTTGCTGGCCGCCTCGCATGGTGGCCGTTTTGTGCTCAGCGGCATTCCCCGCATGCACGAGCGCCCCATTGGCGACCTGGTGGACGCGCTGCGACAACTGGGTTGCCCGGTGGAAAGCCTGGGCCAGGAAGGCTACCCGCCCCTTCGGGTAGGCCATGGGACCCCCGTTCCCCTGCATCTGGATGAACCCATTCGCGTGCGGGGCGACGTGTCCAGCCAGTTTCTGACCGCGCTGCTGCTGGCGCTGCCCCTCGTGGCCCGACAGGACGTGGTGATCGAGGTGGTGGGCGAACTGATTTCCAAGCCCTACATCGAGATCACGTTGCAGCTGCTGCAACGCTTCGGGGTGAGCGTGCAACGCCATGGCTGGGAACGCTTCACTATCCCGGCCGGCAGCCGCTACCGCTCGCCAGGCAGCCTGCACGTGGAAGGCGATGCCTCGTCGGCCAGCTACTTCATCGCGCTGGGTGCCATTGCCCCGGCCACGCCTGGGCAGGATGGCATCACCATCCAGGGCGTGGGCCTGTCGTCCATCCAGGGAGACATCCGTTTCGTGGAGGCGGCGCGGGCCATGGGCGCTGACGTGTCGGGCGGTGCCAACCAACTGCACATCCGCCGGGGCGCATGGCCGCTCAAGGCCATCGACCTGGACTGCAACCACATTCCCGACGCGGCCATGACGCTGGCGGTGATGGCCCTGTATGCCGATAGCCCCACCACGCTGCGCAACATTGCCAGCTGGC
>CAZEZY010000168.1:0-4589 GCA_964516635.1 uncultured Tepidimonas sp.
CATGTGCACAAGCGCAGCTTCGATGCCCGCAAGCCCGAGTTGCTGGCGGTGTACATCGTGGACGTGACGCTGGCCGATGCCGCACAAGAGGCGGAACTGCTGAAGCGCCACGCCGGGCATCCGCACATCCAGCCCACGCCCGACATGCGCTGGCACCGGCCCGCCCAGGCTCCTGCCGGCTGGCCGGCCGATGATCGCCAACGACCCGTGGTGGTGGGTCTGGGGCCCTGCGGTCTGTTCGCTGCGCTGGCGCTGGCCCAGATGGGGCTCAAGCCCATCGTGCTGGAGCGCGGCAAGCCCGTGCGCCAGCGCACCAAAGACACCTGGGGCCTGTGGCGCAAGAAAGTGCTCACCGCCGAATCCAATGTGCAATTTGGCGAAGGGGGTGCCGGGCTGTTTTCAGACGGCAAGCTCTACAGCCAGATCAAGGACCCGCGTTTTCTGGGCCGCAAGGTGATGCAGGAATTCGTGGAGGCCGGCGCGCCCCCCGAAATCCTCTACATGGCACACCCGCACATCGGCACGTTCAAGCTGGTGAAGGTGGTGGAAGCGTTGCGGGAAAAAATCCTCGCACTGGGCGGCGAAATCCGTTTTCAGCAGCGTGTTTGCGGCGTAAAGCTGGCTCCGCTGACCGCCAGCAGCCCGGCTGGGCAGGATCGGCCCGCCCAGCGCCTGACCGGCCTGCTGGTGCAGGACCTGGCCCGCGGCAGCCGGTACGAGCTGACCTGTGACCGCGTGGTGCTGGCGCTGGGTCACAGCTCGCGCGACACCTTTGCCATGCTGCACGACGCGGGTGTGTACCTGGAGCCCAAACCGTTTTCCATCGGGGTGCGCATTGAACACCCGCAAAGCGTCATCGATCGGGCGCGCTGGGGACGCCACGCCGGCCATCCACTGCTGGGGGCGGCCGACTACAAGCTGGTGCACCACGCCACCAATGGCCGGGCGGTGTACAGCTTCTGCATGTGCCCGGGGGGCACCGTGGTGGCAGCCACCAGCGAAGCCGGGCGCGTGGTCACCAACGGCATGAGCCAGTACTCGCGCAACGAACGCAACGCCAACGCCGGGATGGTGGTGGCGATCGACCCCTCGGACTACCCGCTGGACACGGCCGCCTGGCAGGCCGCCTTTGGTGAATCCGACGGTGCACGCTACGCGGCCGAGGCCCACGCCCTGCAGCCGGCTGGTCGGGTGCACCCGCTGGCGGGCGTGGTGTACCAGCGCCAGCTGGAAAGCCGGGCCTTTGAAGTGGGCGGCCGCGATTACGAAGCCCCCGGCCAGTTGGTGGGCGACTTTCTGGCCAACACGCCTTCGCAGGCTTTTGGCGACGTCCAGCCCTCCTACCAACCGGGCGTGAAGCTGGGCAACCTGGCCGATGTGCTGCCCGACTACGCCGTTGCCGCCATGCGCGAGGCCCTGCCCGCCTTCGGCCGCAAGATCCGGGGCTATGACATGCCCGATGCGGTGATGACGGGCGTGGAAACCCGCACCTCGTCACCGCTGCGCATCACGCGGGGCGACGACCTGCAAAGCCTGAACGTGCAGGGGCTGTACCCGGCTGGCGAAGGCGCGGGCTATGCCGGTGGCATCCTGTCGGCGGGGGTGGACGGGTTGCGCGTGGCGGAAGCCGTGGCTTGCCACACGCTGGAGGTGCCTGCCCCACCGCCCGACCGCGGGGCCCGAGCGGCCCTGGCCTACGGCTGAGCCGTGTCCGGCCCCGGGTTGCGCGTGGGCATCACGTGTACCCAGGCGGTGTCCAGGCACAGGGTGACGGCAGCCCCTGCCTCCATCGGCGTGCGCGAGGGGCCGCTGAGCACGAGCCGCACCTCGACACCGGGCAGGGCATCAAGCACCAGCGTGGCCAGACTCACCTCACCCAGATGGCGCAGGCTCTGCACGCGGGCCACGAGGGGCACGTGATCCTGTGTTTCGGCCGATGGGCACTCGGGCTGGCCCGACCAGCCCGGAGGCTGCAGCCGAAGGCCATCGCCCTGGATCACCCAAGTCACCTCCTGCCCCACGTCGATGCGGCCCTTGTCGACCACACGCAGGCGCAAGCAGGGTTCAGCCGGTTGGTCCGCGCCGGATCGGTGCCATTCCAGCCAGCCCATGCCGGACTCTTCGGCCGGACCGGCCCAGCGGCCACTGAACCGGTTCTGGATGCCCACCAGTTCGGCCACCCGGCGGTTGCGGGGTGAGCGGTAGATGCGGCTGGGCCGGTCGGCCTGCAGCACCACGCCAGCGTCCATCACCACCATGGTGTCGGCCAGCAGACGGGCTTCCTGCAGATCGTGCGTCACCAGCACAATGGGGATGTGGAGGCTGGCACGCAGATCAGACAAAAGTGCATAAAGTCCCTGCCGGTTCATCTGGTCAACCGCCGAAAACGGCTCGTCCAGCAGCAGCAGTCGGGGCTCTCGGGCCAGGGCACGAGCGACGGCCACGCGCTGTTGCTGGCCGCCCGACAATTGCGCCGGAAGCCGGCGGGCCACATCGCTGTCCAGCCCCACCCGCTCCAGCCATTGCAGGGCCAGTTCACGCCGCTGGCGGCTCGACAGGCGCAGCAGCGAAAGGGCCACGTTGTCCAGCGCGTCCAGGTGCGGCATGAGCGCATAGTTCTGAAACACCAGCCCCACATGCCGCTGCTGGGGCGGCACATGCAGCGGCATGGTCGTGTCGGTCCAGATTTCAGAGCCCACCTGAACCCTGCCTGCGGCAGGCCGCATCAGCCCCGCCAGCACCCGCAACATGGAGGTCTTTCCAGCCCCCGACGGCCCCACCAGCGCCAGCAACTCACCGGGGCGGCATTCAAAGGTGCCCTGCAGTCGCATCGGGGCCGTCTGGCCCACCGTGACGCGCAGGACACGGTCGTCGCCGGCAGGCTGAAGGTGGGCGGCCGCGCTCATCGCCGGGTCAGCCGCGCCGTGGCAAAGAAGGAAAACGCCACCGCCACGAGCGACAGCACCAGCAGAAAACCCGACATCGCGTGGGCGCTGGCCAGATCGAATGCCTGCACCCGGTCGTAAATGGCGATGGCGATGGTTTGCGTCTCGCCAGGTATGCTGCCGCCCACCATGAGCACCACGCCGAACTCGCCCAGCGTGTGCACAAAGGTCAGCACCATGGCCGACAGCACCCCGGGCCAGGCCAGTGGGAGTTCCACCCGCCAGAAGGTCTGCCACGGGTGCAGGCCGCTGACCGCTGCGGCCTCGGCCAGGTTGGCCGGGATGGCTTCGAACGCGCGCTGGATCGGCTGCACCATGAAGGGAATGTTGAACACCACCGAGGCGATGACCAGCCCGGTGAAGTTGAAAGTGAGCCGAAGATCAAAATGGACCAGCAGCCAGCCGCCCAGCGGCGTGCCCGCGCCCAGCGTGACCAGCAGGTAGTAGCCCAGCACCGTGGGAGGCAGCACCAGCGGCAGCACCACCAGTGCCTCGATCAACGCCTTGCCGGCGAAGCGTGTGCGCGCCAGCCAGCGGCCCATCCACAACCCGGCCGGCAGCAGCACCAGCAGCGTCACGGCCGCCAGTTCGAGCGAGAGACGGAGGGCTTGCCAGTCCATGGCGTGCCCTAGCGGGTGGGCATGGCAAAACCGTGGCGCACCATGATGCCCTGCGCAGCGGGGGTGGCGAGGTAGTCGTAGAAGGCCTGGGCGGCCGGCGGCGGGTTTCGCAGGAGCACCATGCGCTGTGCGAGGGGCTGGTGCCAGTCTTCGGGGATGAGCGCAAAATCACCCAGCCGCGCCACGGCGGGCGCCAGCGCCAGGGAATACGCGATGATGCCGCCATCGGTGGAACCGGACGTGGCAAACTGCGCCGCCTGGGAGATGTTTTCGCCGTAGACGAGTCGGGGCTGGATCGCCTCCCAGAGACCCGCTTTCTGCAGCGCCTGCCTGGCCAGCATGCCGTAGGGCGCATGTTCGGGGTTGGCAATGGCCCACTTGCGCAGCCGCCCGTCGCGAAGGGCGACGGCCAGGTCCTTGAGTTCGCCATCGGCCCGGATGCGCGAGCCCTTGGGCACGATCACGCCAATGCGTCCGAAGGCATAGATCCGCCCTTCGTCGTGGGTCCTGCCCGCCTGGGTCAGTTTCTGGACAAACACCTCATCGGCGGACATGAACAGATGAAAGGGCGCCCCCTGCATGATCTGGGAATAGAAGTTGCCAGAAGCCCCGTAGGTCACACGCAACCGGTGACCCGTTTCCTGCTCGAAACGGCTGACCACTTCGTCCAGCGCGAATTTCAGGTTGGAGGCCGCCGCCACGGTGGCCGCGGGTTGTGCCATCGCCACCGCAGGGACCCATGCCAGCGACACCAGCCCCGACAGGAGCCCATGCAGGAATAAACGGCGGTTGCGCTTCATGATGTAAAAAACCCGTTGCGCAGTCTAACGCAACGGGTGTGTGACCGGGGACGCCGTTCAGCGCTGCTGCAGGGCGGCGATGCGCTCTTCGATGGGCGGGTGGGTCGAAAACAGCTTGCCCAGACCGCCGGTGATGCCCATGGCCTGCATGCCCTTGGGCAGTTCGCCCGGCTGGAGGCCGCCCAGACGGGCCAGCGCATTGATCATGGGCTGCTTGCGGCCCA
>CAZEZY010000169.1:0-4508 GCA_964516635.1 uncultured Tepidimonas sp.
GCAAAGACCAAATGGTGCGCCTGCGCACCGAATTTGGCGTGTATGGCACCGATACCGGCCGCATGTGCGTGGCCGCGCTCAACAGCAAGAACATCGATCACGTCTGCAAGGCGATTGCCGCTGTCGTCTGACACAAGCCAGGCGACACGGGCCCATGTCAGTGTCGCTTGCATGTCAGGACAAATTCAGTGTTTCCTGATATATTTGCTGCACTGCAACATTTTGTCGAAGGGTAGCTCATGCTGTACCAAATCTACGAGACCCAGCGCTCGCTCATGGAGCCGTTCTCGGACTTCGCACAAATGACGGCCAAGCTGTTTGCCAACCCGTTGACGCCCCTGGGCCAATTGCCCATGGCACAACGCGTGGCAGCGGCCTACGACCTTCTCCACCGACTGGGCAAAGACTACGAAAAACCCGAGTTCGGCATCCGCGATGTCGACATCAACGGGCAGCATGTGGCCATCCATGAACGCGTGGAAATCGACAAACCTTTCTGCGAACTGCGTCGCTTCAAACGCTACGCCGACGACCCGGAAACCCTGAAGCTCCTCAAGACCCAGCCCGTGATCCTGATCGTGGCCCCGCTGTCGGGCCACTACGCCACCTTGCTGCGCGACACCGTGCGCACCATGCTCAAGGACCACAAGGTCTACATCACCGACTGGAAAAATGCCCGTCTGGTGCCGCTGAGCGAGGGTGAATTCCACCTCGACGACTATGTGAATTACGTCCAGGACTTCATCCGCCACCTGCAGAAGCAGTATGGCAACTGTCACGTGATGAGCGTCTGCCAGCCCACGGTGCCGGTGCTGGCGGCGGTCTCCCTGATGGCTTCGCGTGGCGAAACCACTCCTCTGTCCATGACCATGATGGGTGGCCCGATTGACGCCCGCCGCTCTCCGACAGCCGTGAACACGCTGGCTGTGCACCGCAGCTACGAATGGTTCGAAAACAACGTCATCTACCGCGTGCCGTCCACCTTCCCGGGTGCAGGGCGTCGCGTCTACCCGGGCTTCCTGCAGCACACGGGGTTCATTGCCATGAACCCGGATCGCCATGCCAGCAGCCATTACGATTACTTCCAGGACCTGATCAAAGGCGATAACGAAAGCGCCGAAGCCCACCGGAAGTTCTATGACGAGTACAACGCGGTGCTCGACATGGATGCCGATTACTACCTGGAAACCATCAACACGGTGTTCCAGGAGTTCAAGCTGGTTCATGGCACCTGGGAAGTCCGCAATGGGCAAGGTCGCAAGGAACTCGTTCGCCCGCAAGACATCAAGACCACCGGCCTGCTGACCGTCGAGGGTGAACTCGATGACATCTCCGGCAGCGGCCAGACCCGCGCCGCACACGATCTGTGCAAAGGCATCGCGTCGGATGAACAGCGCCACTTCGAGGTCAAGGGCGCGGGGCATTACGGCATTTTCAGCGGCCGACGCTGGCGAGAGATGGTCTATCCGGTGGTGAAGGCCTTCATCCTGGAACATCAGCCGGCCCCCAAACTGGCACCGGTTGCTGCATCAGCGCCGGAACCGCTGACCCAGCCGGTCGCTGCAGCCATCGAGGTGGCCCTACCCGCATCACAACCTGCCGTCGATGCGCCGGTGGTCGCCCTATCGGTGAAAAAGACCCCGGTGGCCCGCAAGGCATCCGCTCCCCGCAAACAGGCGGCACCCCCATCCACCCAGGGTGACTGACAAGGCCCACGACCTGGCGGCGCGCATTGACGCACTGCTCCCTCAGACCCAGTGCACCCGCTGCGGTTATCCGGATTGCCGCTCCTACGCCAACGCCATTGCGCAGGGTGAGGCCGATATCAACCAGTGCCCGCCCGGTGGTCAGGAGGGTGTTGCCCGACTCGCCACGCTGACCGCACGCCCCGTCCTGCCCTTGAACCCGGCATTTGGCCAAGAAGGGCCGATGACCGTGGCGGTCATCGACGAGGCGTGGTGCATCGGTTGCACGCTGTGTATCAAGGCCTGTCCGACCGATGCCATCGTCGGGACGCACAAGCGGATGCACACGGTCATCGAGAACGCTTGCACCGGCTGTGACCTGTGTCTGCCGGTGTGTCCGGTCGATTGCATCACCATGGTGCCAGTCAGCGGCACCCTGACGGGCTGGTTGGCCTGGAGCCCGTCACAAGCCGACCAGGCCCGTCAACGGTATGATGCACGCCGTGAACGACGACTCCGGGAAGAGACCGAACGCTTGCAACGCAACGAGGCCAAGGCCATGGCCAAGCTGGCCGATCTCCCCAGCCACTCGAAGCACACCGACCCGGCGACCCTGGATCGCAAAAAGGCCTTGATCGAAAGGGCGCTGGCCAAAGCGCGCCAGGCTCGGACTTCCACCGGTTCGGATCGCTGAACAGATACCTAAGGGCTCAACGCATGGCATCTACCGACACCCCCGTGACATTCCACATGATTCCCGGGGGCCCGAAACCCGTGGCGCCCTTCAGCCACGCCACCGAATGCGACGGTTTCGTGTTCCTGACTGGCCAGATGCCGGACACCCCTCAGACACCGGGCCAGCTGCCGGAAGGCATCGAAGCGCAAACCATCAACGTGATGGAAAACCTGAGGTGTGTGCTGTCAGGGCTGGGCCTGGGTTTCGAGCACGTGGTGTCGGTGCGGGCGTATCTGACCGAGTTCCAACGCGATTACGGCCGGTTCAACGAAACTTACCGGCCGTTTTTCCAAGCCGGACAACTGCCCGCCCGCACCTGCATCGGCGTGACCGGCCTGGCCTACGGTGCGCTCGTCGAGATCGACATGCTGGCACGCCGACCCGGAGCCAACAACCAGGCCTAACCCGCCAGGGCGCGAAAGGCCTGCACCACCTCAGGCGGCGCCTGAACCAGCTCGATCAACACACCCTCCCCGGCAATGGGGAACTCGTCACTGGCCTTCGGATGCAGAAAGCAGATGTCGAAGCCCGCTGCGCCCTTGCGAATGCCGCCTGGGGCGAACCGGACACCCTGCGTGGTCAACCACTCCACGGCCTTGGGCAGGTCGTCAATCCACAGGCCCACGTGGTTGAGCGGGGTGGTGTGGACCGCCGGCTTCTTGTCCGGGTCCAGCGGCTGCATGAGATCCACCTCGACCTTGAAGGGCCCCTGACCGATGGCACAGATGTCCTCGTCGACGTTCTCGCGCTCGCTTCTGAACGTCCCCGTGATTTCCAGGCCGAGCATGTCGACCCACAGCTTCTGCAGGCGGGTTTTGTCTGGGCCGCCAATGGCGATCTGCTGAATACCCAGCACGGTAAAGGGACGAGGGCTGGTCATTTCTCGAACTCCACGATCGGCTGGTCGACCACCAGGCTTTCGCCCTGGCCGGCCAGGACCTTCGCCACCACGCCATCGGCCGTGGCGAACAGGACGTTTTCCATCTTCATGGCCTCGATCACGGCCACTCGCTCACCCGCCTGCACCTTCTGACCTGGCTTGACCGCCACGTCGACCAGCAAACCCGGCATGGGCGAAAGGACGAACTGGCTCATGTCAGGCGGCGCCTTGAAGGGCATCAGCTTGTGCATCTCGGCCATGCGGGGCGACACCACCATGGTTTCCAGCTTGGTGCCGTTGTGCTGCACCACCAGGGCCAGCGGGTTCTTGGCGGAGCCGCGCTCCATCTGGGCCGTGAACGGCTGCCCGTTGCAGTCACCGGTGATGACGATGTCGTTCAGCCGGGATGACGAGGTGATCTTGTAACGCTTGTCGTTCACCACGACGGCGGCGTAACCGGTTTCGCCGGTGAACTCGTCCACATGGACCGGTGTGTATCGGTGATCACCGCTGCCGGACAGGCTGATCACGGTGAAATCGCTACCAACCTTCACCCCATAGCCAGGCAGCTGACCGGATAGACCCGTGGCACGTTCGCGCGACTTTCGGCGAACAAAAGCGGCCAGCGCCACGAGGAAGTCGTGGTCGTCGTGCGGCACATCTTCCGCCCGGAAACCGCTGGCATAGTGGTGGGCAATGAAACCGGTGTTGAAATTGCCCGAGACGAAGTCGGGGTGCGCCAGCAACGCGGCCTGGAACGGAATGTTGCTGCTGATGCCGCGAATCACGAAGCCGTTGAGGGCCTCACGCATCTTCGCAATCGCGTCGTTGCGGTCCTTGCCGTGCACGATGAGTTTGGCGATCATCGAGTCGTAGAACATCGGGATCTCGCCGCCTTCGAACACACCGGTGTCCACCCGCACCCCGTGCTTGTGACTGGTATCGGCCTGCCACATGCTTTCTTTCGGTGGTGTGAAGCGCACCAGGCGGCCCGTGGAAGGCAGAAAGTTCCGGAACGGGTCTTCGGCGTTGATGCGGCATTCGATGGCCCAGCCATCTCGCTTGACGTCGGCCTGGGTGATGGGCAGTTTTTCGCCCGCCGCCACCCGAATCATCAGTTCCACCAGGTCCAGGCCGGTGATGCATTCCGTGACCGGGTGCTCCACCTGCAGGCGGGTGTTCATTTCGAGGAAGTAGAAGTCCTGGT
>CAZEZY010000170.1:0-4499 GCA_964516635.1 uncultured Tepidimonas sp.
CTGCTCCCAAAGCAGATGCGCTACCAGACTGCGCTACGCTCCGACACGGTGTGGATTGTAGCGGGTGAAAAACGCTTTTCCCGGGCGCGCCTCATCTTTTCTGGTACTGCTGCTGGCCGAAGAGCGCTTCTCGTGCTTGGTCGTCGGTCAGCGGCTTGCGCACACCGGCCAGCACCGCGAGGCCACGCTGAACAGCCGGGCGTTCACCGATCTGATCGAACCAGGCTTTCAGCTCAGGATAGTCTGTCCAGTCAATCCCCTGGTTCTGCCAGCTGCGGAGCCAGGGGTAGACGGCAATGTCGGCAATGCTGTAGCGACGTCCGCCCAGGTAGGGTCTGGACTTCAGGCGCCGGTTCATCACACCGTAAAGCCGGCGTGCCTCGTTGGTGTAGCGGTTGATGGCGTAGTCGATGGGTTGCGGCGCGTAGATCCTGAAATGGTGCGCCTGACCCAGCATGGGCCCCACGCCGCCCATCTGGAACATCAGCCATTGCAAGACCTCGAACCTGTCGCGATCGGATCGGGGGAGCAATTTGCCGAACTTCGATGCCAGGTACAAGAGGATTGCACCGGACTCGAAAAGCGAGATGGGCTTGCCGTCAGGGCCGACAGCGTCCACCAGGGCCGGAATCTTGTTGTTCGGGCTGATGCGCAGGAATTCGGGCTGGAACTGCTCGCCGGCCCCGATGTTCACCGGGTGGACCTGCCAGTCACGCCCCAGACGCTGACCGCATTCTTCCAGCATGATATGAACCTTGTGGCCATTCGGGGTAGGCCAGGAATACACGTCGATCATGCGTTTTCCTCCGTGTGACTGGAAGCTGCCATCCTAGCGCAATCTTTCGTGTGCGTGGGCAGCTGTCTATGGTCGTTTTCCGTGGAAAGGTGTTACAATCAGCGCTTCACGACCAACTGGGCGGGTTTTTACCGGCCCTTTTTTTTTGGTCGAGCCACAAACTGGTTTCGCATGGCCTGGCAGCAAATTCTGGAACATACCATCGTAGGCATGGGCTACGACCTGGTCGACATCGAGAGGTCGGCCGGTGGCTTGTTGCGCGTCACGATCGACCTGCCCTGGAACCCGGCAGACCCGGTCGAGCAGTTCGTGACCGTCGAGGACTGCGAAAAGGTCACCCGCCAGCTGCAGTTGCTGCTGGAGGTCGAAGGGGTCGATTACCGCCGCCTCGAAGTGGGTTCTCCCGGCATCGACCGTCCCTTGCGCACCGAGAGCGATTTCGTCCGCTTCATCGGACACGAGGTGGACATCACCCTGAAGCAACCCATTGGTGAAGCCGCCGTGACAGGCATGGCCGTGAACCGGAAAAAGTTCCGCGGGGTGCTGGAGCGTCTGGAATCGGGCGCCTGGCAGATCGTCTGGACCAATGAGCCCGAGCGCAAGCCAGGCCAGAAGGTCAGCAAGAAAGCCAAGCCGCAGCCCGTGAACGTGCTGGCTTTCGCCCTGGACGAATTGCGGGAAGCCCGGCTGGCGCCCGTGGTGAATTTCAAGGGCAGGAGCGCCACACCGGCGTCCGGACCCAGGCATATCGAAAGTTGAAACAATTGCAGCAGAATGGAAAGGCAGGCGAGTGAGATGAATCGCGAAATGTTGATGTTGATCGATGCGATTTCCCGCGAAAAGAACGTGGAACGCGATGTGGTGCTCGGTGCCGTGGAGTCGGCGCTGTCGTCTGCCACCAAAAAGCTGCACAAAGGCGATGTGGACATCCGTGTCGCTATCGACGCGGACACCGGCGCTTACGAGACCTTCCAGCGCTGGCTGGTGGTGCCTGACGAAGCCGGTCTGCAGAACCCCGATGCCGAAGAAATGTACTCGGATGCCCTGGAAGACCATCCGGGCGTGGCCGTGGGTGATTACATCGAGAAGCAGATCGAGTCGGTGCCGATCGGCCGGATCGGCGCCATGGCCGCGAAGCAGGTCATCCTTCAGCGCATCCGCGATGCCGAACGCGAGATGCTCCTCAACGACTTCATGAGCCGCGGCGACAAGATCTTCGTGGGCACCGTGAAACGCCTGGACAAAGGCGATGTGATTGTCGAGAGCGGACGGGTCGAGGGCCGACTCAAGCGCGGCGAGATGATCCCCAAAGAGAACTTCCGCTCTGGCGACCGGGTGCGTGCCATGATCATGGAAGTTGACCTGACCCTGCGTGGCGCCCCCATCCTGCTGTCGCGTGCAGCCCCCGATTTCATGATCGAGCTCTTCCGCCAGGAAGTCCCGGAAATCGAGCAAGGCCTGCTGGAAATCAAATCCTGCGCCCGCGACCCGGGTTCGCGCGCCAAGATTGCCGTGCTCAGTCACGACAAGCGGATTGACCCCATCGGCACCTGTGTCGGTGTGCGCGGGTCACGCGTCAACGCGGTCACCAACGAACTCGCCGGTGAGCGTGTGGACATCGTGCTCTGGAGCGAAGATCCCGCCCAGTTTGTGATCGGTGCACTGGCACCGGCCAATGTGGTGTCCATCGTGGTGGACGAAGAACGGCACGCCATGGACGTGGTGGTGGATGAGGAAAACCTCGCCATCGCGATCGGGCGCGGTGGCCAGAACGTGCGCCTGGCGTCCGACCTCACCGGCTGGAAGATCAACATCATGACGGCCGATGAGTCGGCGCAGAAGCAGGCCGAAGAAGCCACTCACATCCGCAGCCTGTTCATGGCCAAGCTCGATGTGGACGAGGAAATCGCCGACATCCTGATCGAGGAAGGCTTCACCAGCCTCGAAGAAGTGGCTTACGTGCCGCTGCAGGAAATGCTCGAAATCGAGTCCTTCGACGAAGACACCGTCAGCGAACTGCGTGCCCGTGCCAAGGACGCCCTGCTGACGATGGAGATTGCCAAAGAGGAAAGTGTGGAGGATGTCTCCCAGGATCTGCGTGATCTGGAAGGACTCAACATCGACCTGATTGCCAAACTGGCCGATGCCGGTGTGCACACCCTCGACGAACTGGCCGATCTGGCCGTCGATGAATTGACCGATATCACCGGGCAGAACGCGGACGAAGCGAAGGCCCTGATCATGAAGGCGCGCGAGCACTGGTTCACCGGTGACGATGCAAAGGCGCAGTCCTGATCATGGAGGTCCAACGGAGTTAAACGCATATGTCTAGTAATACCGTCGCAGAATTTGCCGCCGAACTGAACAAACCCACCTCGCTGCTGCTGGAGCAGCTGGCGAGTGCGGGTGTCCAGAAAAACAACGGTGCCGACCCCATCTCTGAAAACGACAAGCAGCGGCTGCTGAGCTATCTGCAGGCCAGCCACGGCACGGCCAGCGGTGAGCGCAAGAAGATCACCCTGACCAAGAAGTCCACCACCGAGATCAAGCAGGCGGATGCGTCCGGGCGTGCCCGCACGATTCAGGTGGAAGTTCGCAAGAAACGCACCTTCATCAAGCGTGACGACGAACCCGTCGAAGCCGATATACCCGCCGCCTCCTCGATCGACGAGGAAGAACTCGCCCGTCGCGAGCAGGAAGCCCGCGAGCAGGCCGAGATGCTGCGCCGTCAGGAAGAAGAATTGGCGCAGAAGCGCCGTGAGCGTGAAGAAGCCGAGGCCCGTGCCGCCGCCGAGGCTGAGCGGGCACGTCAGGAAGCCGAAGCCCGGGCTGCCGCCGAGCGTGAGGCCCGTGAGGAAGCAGCTCGCGTGTCCCGTGCACCTGTTGCGGTTGACGCTATGGCCGAATCTGCTCCACCGGCCATCAACGTTGCCGAGCAGGCCAAGGCCGAAGCCGCCGCTGCCCAGCAACGCCAAGCCGCTGTCGAGAAGCAGGCCGAGGCGCAACGCGCCCTGGAACTTGACGATCGCCGCCGCAAGGCGCTGGCCGAGGCAGAAGCCATTCGTGCCATGATGGCCGCACCCAAGAAGGTGCTGGTCGCCCGCAAGCCCGAAGAACCCAAGCCTGCCGAAGCGGCCAAGCCGGGCATCAAGGGCACCCTGCACAAACCCGCAGGCACACCGGGCAAGGCGCCTGCGCCGGCAGCACCTGCGCCCGGTGCCGGCAAGAAAGAGGTCAAGTCCGAAGCCCTGTCTTCCACCTGGAAAGACGAAGCCGGCAAGAAAAAGGAACTCAAGACCCGTGGCGATCCCGGCTCCGCTGGTCGTGGTGGCAGCAACTGGCGCGCTGGCCCCAAGGGTGGCAAACGCGGCGGCCGCGACGATCGCGACACCGGATTTGCCCAGCCTGCCGAAACCAAGGTGCTGGAAGTCCACGTGCCCGAGACCATCACCGTGGCCGAACTGGCGCACAAGATGGCGGTGAAATCGTCAGAAGTCATCAAGCAGTTGATGAAACTGGGGCAGATGGTCACGATCAACCAGTCGCTGGACCAGGACACGGCCATGATCGTGGTGGAAGAACTCGGTCACAAGGCCCTGGCCGCGGCGCTGGACGATCCCGAGGCGTTCACCGAAGAGGAAGTGTCCTCTGCCGATGCCGAACTGCGGCCTCGTGCACCCGTGGTCACCGTCATGGGTCACGT
>CAZEZY010000171.1:0-275 GCA_964516635.1 uncultured Tepidimonas sp.
GAGGCAGGGGCGGCGTTTGGAAACCCCGAGGTGTATATGGAGAAGTTTCTCCAGAACCCCCGTCACATCGAAATCCAGGTGCTGGCCGATCAGTACAAAAATGCCGTCTATCTGGGCGAGCGCGACTGCTCCATGCAGCGGCGCCACCAGAAAGTGGTGGAAGAGGCCCCGGCGCCGGGCATTCCGCGCCGCCTGATCGAAAAAATCGGTGACCGCTGCGCCAGTGCTTGCAAAAAAATCGGCTATCGCGGTGCGGGCACTTTTGAGTTCCTGTG
>CAZEZY010000171.1:285-4463 GCA_964516635.1 uncultured Tepidimonas sp.
AGTTCTATTTCATCGAAATGAACACCCGGGTTCAGGTGGAACATCCGGTCACCGAGTGGATTACCGGCATCGATATCGTGCGCACCCAGATTATGGTGGCCGCTGGCGAAAAGCTGCCCTTCAGCCAGCGTCAGATTCAGCTCAAGGGCCACGCCATCGAGTGTCGCGTCAACGCCGAAGACCCCTACAAGTTCATTCCCTCGCCCGGTCGCATCACCACGTGGCATGCACCGGGTGGTCCTGGTGTCCGGGTGGATTCGCACGTCTACACGAACTATTTTGTACCACCCAACTACGACTCGATGATTGGCAAGATCATTGTGCACGGTGACACCCGCGAGCAGGCTCTGGCCCGTATGCGCACTGCCCTGGCTGAGACGGTGGTGGAAGGTATTCACACCAACATACCGCTGCATCGCGAGATCATGGTTGATGCCAGTTTTGTCGCTGGTGGGACCAATATCCATTACCTCGAAGAGTGGCTCTCCAGGAGGGAGCGCTGATGGCATTGTTCGAGCTGCTGTTGCAGGTGCCCGAGGCAGCTGTTGAAGAGGTGAGCGAAGCACTGGATGCCTTGGATGCACTGAGTGTTTCGGTGGAAGACGCGGACGCCATGACCGAGGCGGAACAGGCCTTGTTTGGTGAACCGGGAATGCCGCCACCCAAAGATGGCTGGCAGCGCTCGCATGTGGTGGCCCTCTTTGCCGATGAGTGCAGCGCCCGTGAAGCGGCGGACTTGTTGCAGGCGCAGGAGTTTTTTGCTGCATGCCGCGTGTCGGGTGTGCAGGCTGTGGCCGATCAGGACTGGGTTCGCTTGACGCAGTCGCAGTTCGAACCGGTGCAGATCACGCCGAGCTTCTGGATTGTGCCGAGCTGGCATGAGCCGCCGGCGCTTGCCCGACAGGTGATACGGCTCGACCCCGGTCTGGCCTTTGGTACCGGCACCCACCCCACCACCCGTATGTGTCTGCGTTGGACGGCTACCCATCCGCCCCACGGACAGCGTGTGCTTGACTACGGCTGTGGCTCCGGCATTTTGGCGATCGGTGCCGCCAAGTTCGGCGCCAGCTCCATCGATGCGGTGGATATCGATCCTGCGGCCGTGGAGTCCACGCGCCTGAACGCCGAGTCCAACCACACGGTAGTGCATGCCGGTTTACCCGATACCGCGAAGGGGGCATACGATCTGGTGATGGCCAATATCTTGGCCACCCCACTAAAGTTGTTGGCGCCGCTGCTCTGTGCCCATGTACGTACAGGGGGGCACTTGGTGCTGGCCGGGATTCTGTCGCGTCAGGCACAAGAACTGCGGGACGCTTATGCGCCCTGGATCGCGCTGAATATCAGCGATGAGCATGAGGGCTGGATTTTGATGACAGGATGCAAAGCCTGAGCCTCTGGCGCTCTTCCGCTGTGAGCGGCGAGAGTCTTGGATAATGGGGACATGATCACCACCACCCGTTGTCCGAGCTGCAGGACCCGCTTCAAGGTGTCCGATCATGAGCTGGCGTTGGCCGGGGGCTGGGTGCGTTGCGGACGATGTAGCGAGGTCTTTGATGCCTCCTGGAGCCTGCGTCAGGAAAGCGCAGGTCAGTCTTCCTCAACGGGGCTCGTGCAGGGGGTCAGCCACAGCGTGGTTGGGGATCACATGGAAGGCCACGCCGTCATGGCCGGTTCCGACCAGAGCCCGAATCCTCCCGCCGAGCCCGCCACCGCTGCCGACGCTGTGCGGCACGTTACGGCCCCCGCCAATGCTGCTGCGACGCCCCTGATCGGTCCCGACCTTGAGCCCGACTTTGTCCGCCAGGCTCGCCGCCGTGACTTCTGGAGGCGTCCAGCGACACGGGCCGCTCTCGGCGTCACGGGTTTGTTCCTGCTGTTGCTGCTGTGCGGCCAATGGGTGATGCATGAGCGCAACCGCCTGGCGGCCGTTTATCCGCGTCTCCAGCCCCTGCTGGAGACACTGTGTCATCGATTGGCGTGCAGTCTGGAACCCTGGCAGCAGATCGACGCTTTGCGCATTGACAGTGCAACGGTGACGCAGCGCTATGGTGAGATTTATCAACTGGATGTGGTGTTGCGCAACCAGACGCCGCTGCCGGTGGCTGTGCCAGCCCTCGAACTCAGCCTCACTGACAGCCAAGCACGGGTCGTGGTTCGTCGAGTGCTCACGCCCGCCGAGCTGGCGGTGGCCGGGGCGTCCATTGCCAGTGATGGGCAGCTCAGCTTGTCGCTGCCTTTGCGGATCCGGCTTGAAGACGGTCAGATGATGGCTGGCTACCGTACCCATATTTTTTACCCATGAACCCACGCGCCATGGCCGACCTGGTGGTGCTGGGTAGTCTCAATATGGATCTGGTCGCCCAGGCCGAGCGCCTGCCCGCTGTGGGTGAGACGGTGGCGGGCCGTACGTTGCTGACCTTGCCCGGTGGCAAAGGCGCCAACCAGGCTTTGGCCGCTGCCCGCGACGGTGCTGCTGTGGCGCTCTGGGGCCATGTGGGCAACGACGCTTTTGGTGCCACGTTGCGGAGCCATTTGTTGGCCGATGGTATGAACCTGGACGCGCTCGGGCAAGTCAATGGTCCCAGTGGCGTTGCGCTGATTGTGGTGGCCGACGATGGCCGCAACCAGATCACGGTGGTGCCCGGCGCCAATGCCGCCACCGATCTGCCTTATGTGCAGCGCTGTCTGGCCCAGCGCGGCGCACCGGCGATGATGCTGGCGCAGCTCGAAGTGCCGGTGGACGCGGTACTGGACGCTTTCGCTCGCGTGCGCGCGGCCGGCGGCGTGACCCTGCTCAACCCCAGCCCGCTCAACGCCTGGCGCGACGATCTGCTGGCCCACACCGATGTGTTGATCGTCAACCAGCACGAAGCCGCGTGGCTCGGTGAAGGTCTTGGGTATCCGCTCACCGACGCGGTGCGTCCCGGTGGCCTGCAGGCCCTGGTGATCAGCCTGGGCGGTGATGGTCTGCGCGTGGTGTTGCCCGACACCGAACTGCGTCTGGGTGGCCACACAGTGGCCGTGGTCGACACCGTGGGCGCGGGCGACTGCCTGGCCGGCGTGCTCGCCGCACGCCTGGCCCAAACGCTTCGGCCTTGGGGTACCGACGCGTGGCGCGCCGCCGCCTGCGCGGCCAACGCCGCCGCCGCGCTCAGCGTCACCCGCGTGGGCGCCCAGACTGCCCCCACCCGCGCCGAGACAGAGGCTTGCTTGGCCCGGCGCTGAGTTTTTTCCAAGGAAATTCCATGTCCCGTTTGCCTGTGTGGCTGGATTGTGATCCCGGCCACGACGACGCCATCGCCCTGATCGCGGCCAGCCAGCTGTGCCAACTGGTCGGTGTGAGCACCGTGGCGGGCAATGCCACGCTGGCGCGCACCACCCAGAATGCGCTCGCGCTTTGCGAGGCCTTTGGCATCGACGCTCCCGTGCACGCCGGCGCCGACCGACCGCTGGTGGCGACTGCCCGCCACGCGCCCGACATCCATGGCGAGAGCGGCTTGTTCGGTGTCACCTTGCCCGCGCCGAGGCGCGGCACCGAGCGCACGCACGCCGCCCAAGCCATCCTGGACGCCTCGCACCGTGTGGATGGCCTGTGGCTGGTGGCGGTGGGGCCGCTGACCAATGTGGCGCTGGCTTTGGCGCTGGACCCCACGCTCGCCCAGCGCCTGGCCGGTATCAGCGTCATGGGCGGCGGTGTGGGTCTGGGCAACACCACCCCCATGGCCGAGTTCAACTTTCTGGTCGACCCCGAAGCCGCTCAGCGCGTCTTGCAGTCGGGCGCGCGCACCGTCATCGCTGGCCTCGATCTGACCCACCAGTTTTGCTTCGGCCAAGCCGATGCCGCTGCTGTGCAAGCGGCCAGCACTGGCCGCAGCCCCACCGCCTTGGCGCGCGCGGCGGTGGTGGCCGACATCTATGCCCACTTTGCCGAGCGCTATTTTGAAGTGACCGGCATGCCCGATGGCCCCATGCACGACCCCTGCGCCGTGCTGGCACTCACCCACCCCGCGCTGTTTGAGCGTCAGCCTCTGCACTGCGAGGTAGAGCTCGCTGGTGGCACCCGTGGCATGTTGGTGGCCGATCTGCGTTTCCCCAAACTCAGCGCTGCGCCCAACGCCGAGGTGCTGCGCCGCATGGACGCCGATGCCGCGCGGCGGGTGTTGGCTGAGGCGGTG
>CAZEZY010000172.1:0-4410 GCA_964516635.1 uncultured Tepidimonas sp.
ACTGCGTAACGGCTTTGGCGCCGTTGCGCTTGCTCATCTTCTCGCCCTGCTCGTTGAGCACGGTGGGCAAGTGGGCGTACACGGGCGGTTCTTTGCCCAGGGCTTTGAAGATGTTGATCTGGCGCGGCGTGTTGTTCACATGGTCGTCGCCACGGATCACATGGGTGATGGCCATGTCGATGTCGTCCACCACCACGCAGAAGTTGTAGGTGGGGGTGCCCACCGTCTCGCCATCGGGCGCGGGGCGGGCGATCACCAGATCGTCCAGTTCCGCATTGGCGATTTCGATGCGGCCCTTGACCTTGTCGTCCCAGGCCACCACCCCGTCCAGCGGGTTCCTGAAGCGCAGCACGGGTCTCACCCCTTCGGGCACCGGTGGCAGGACCTTGCCCGGCTCGGGGCGCCAGGTCCCGTCGTAACGGGGCTTTTCCTTGCTGGCCATCTGGCGCTCGCGCAGGGCGTCGAGTTCGGCCACGCTCATGTAGCAGGGATACACATGACCCGCCGCAATCAGTTGTTGCAGGACGGCCTTGTAGCGGTCCATGCGCTGCATCTGATAGAACGGACCCTCGTCGTGGTCCAGGCCCAGCCAGGCCATCCCTTCGATGATGACGTCGACCGCGGCCTGCGTGGAGCGCTCCTGATCGGTGTCTTCGATGCGGAGGATGAAGTCGCCTCCGTTGGCGCGGGCAAAAGCCCAGGGGTAAAGGGCCGAGCGGATGTTGCCCAGATGAATGAAGCCGGTGGGCGACGGGGCGAAACGGGTGCGGACGCGTTGATTCATAAGGCTCAGAGGGTGTTCAGGCCACGGGACAGGTCGTCCAGGATGTCCTGCAGGTGTTCCAGGCCCACGGCGACGCGGATCAGGCCCTGGCCAATGCCGGCAGCCTGGCGCTGCGCTTCCGACAGCTTGCCATGGGAGGTGCTGGCCGGGTGGGCCAGCAGGGTTTTGGTGTCGCCCAGGTTGGTGCACAGCGAGAGCACCTGAAGGCTGTCCAGCACATGGAAGGCGCGGGAACGGGCCTGCTCGGGGCTGTCGGCTTTCACATCAAAGGCTAGCACGGCGCCGCCGCAGCCGTCCATCTGGCCCATGGCCAGGGTGTGCTGTGGGTGACTGGGCAGGCCGGGGTAATGCACCCGGGCAACGGCAGGATGCGACTCCAGCCAACGCGCCAGCTCCAGCGCCAGCGCACTCTGCGCCCGCATGCGCAGGCTCAAGGTTTCCAGACCCTTGAGCACCACCCAGGCGTTGAAAGGCGACAGCACCATGCCGGCGTTCTTTTGCACCGGCAGGAATTGGTCGATCACCATGCGCTCGGGCGCACAAACCGCACCAGCCATGACGCGGCCCTGCCCGTCAAGAAACTTGGTGCCCGAGTGGGTGACGATATCGGCACCCAACTCGATGGGGCGCTGCAGCGCCGGCGTGGCAAAGCAGTTGTCCACCGCCAGCCATGCGCCGGCATGGTGGGCCAGGTCGGCCAGCGCCGCGATGTCGCACACCTCGGTGAGCGGGTTGGTGGGGGTTTCGGCAAACAGCAGTCGGGTGTTGGGACGGATGGCCGCCTTCCACGCCACCAGATCCGTCTGAGGCACCGCGGTGGACTCGACCCCGAAACGCGCGAACTCCGAGCCGATCAGCTTGAGCGTGGAGCCGAACATCGACTGGGAGTACACCACGTGGTCGCCGGCTTTCAGCAGGCTGAAGCACATCAGCATGATGGCCGACATGCCGGACGAGGTGGCCAGGCAGGCCTCGGCGCCTTCCATGGCCGCCAGCCGTTGCTCGAGGCTGGTCACGGTGGGGTTGCCCGAGCGGCCGTAGGTGTAGCCCTCTTCTTCGCCGGCAAAGCGGCGCGCTGACACCTCGGCGCTGGGCTGCACGTAACCACTGGTCAGGTACAGCGCTTCGGAGTTTTCGCCGTAGGGGCTGCGAGCCACGGCAGCCCGCACCGCAAGGGTGTCGCGATGCAGGCCTGGGGGCAGATCGTTGTTCATGGGTTCATGAGTCCTGAGAATTCGGCAGTGTCAGGCGCGAGGTCGCGCCATCCTCTTCTTCGCCGCCCACGCGCTTTTCGTTCAGGCGTGCCACGTCCTCGGACGTGACATCGCCGGTCACATAAACGCCGTCGAAACAGGAGGCTTCAAAGCCCGTGAGGCCCGGGTTCAGCATGCCAACGGCCTTTTTCATCGCAGCAACGTCCTGGTAGATCAGGGCATCACAACCGATCAGCTGGCGGATTTCCTCCGCCGTGCGGCCATGCGCGACCAGCTCGTCCTTGGTGGGCATGTCGATGCCGTACACGTTGGGGTAGATCACCGGCGGTGCCGCGCTGGCCATGTACACCTTGCTGGCGCCGGCCTCACGCGCCATCTGCACAATCTCGCGGCTCGTCGTGCCGCGCACGATGGAGTCGTCCACCAGCAGCACATTGCGGCCCTTGAACTCACTGGCAATCACGTTGAGCTTCTGGCGCACCGACTTTTTGCGCACGGCCTGCCCCGGCATGATGAAGGTGCGACCGACGTAGCGGTTCTTCACGAAACCTTCGCGGTAGGGCTTACCCAGCAGGTGGGCCAGTTGCGTGGCGCTGGGCCGGCTGGACTCGGGAATCGGGATGACCACATCGATCTGGTCGGGCGGCACGGTGGACACCACCCGCGTGGCCAGGGTTTCGCCCATGTTCAGCCGCGCCTGGTAGACCGAAATGCCATCGATGGTCGAATCCGGACGGGCCAGATAGACGAACTCGAACACGCAGGGGTAGAGCTGGGGACGCTCGGCACACTGCTGAAAACGGATCCCGCCGTCCAGCGGCATGAATGCGGCCTCACCGGGCGCGATGTCGCGCAGGAAATCGTGGCCTGTGCCTTCCAGCGCCACCGATTCGCTGGCCACCATCACCGTCCCGTCCTTGCCCTGGCCGATGCACAGCGGGCGAATGCCGTAAGGATCCCGGAACGCCAGCAGCCCGTGGCCGGCAATCAGCGCCACCACGGCGTATGAACCCTTGAGACGACGGTGCACCGCGCGCACGGCGGCAAACACCGCGTCGGTGTTCAGCGCTCCATTGGAACTGGCCCGACCCAATTCGTGAGCCAGCACGTTCAGCAATACCTCGGAATCGCTCTCGGTGTTGATGTGACGGTGATCGGACTGCACCATCTCCTGCTTGAGGGCATGGGCATTGGTGAGATTGCCGTTGTGCGCCATGACGATGCCGAACGGCGCATTGACGTAGAAGGGCTGGGCCTCCTCCTCGCTGAAGGCATTGCCGGCCGTGGGATAGCGCACCTGGCCAATCCCGCTGTTGCCTGGCAGGGCGCGCATGTTGCGGGTGCGAAACACATCGCGGACCATGCCCTTGGCCTTGTGCATGAAAAACTTGCGCTCCCGTTGCGTGACGATGCCGGCCGCATCCTGGCCACGGTGCTGCAGCAGCAGCAGTGCGTCGTAAATCAGCTGATTGACCGGTGCCTGACTGACGACACCCACGATTCCACACATGAGTCAGATCCTGAATTCAAGGAAAGTACTGGGCGATGCTGTCGGGCATCATCCCCTTGAGGCTGTGCAGCCCCCCGTTGAGCCAGCCGGCACCTGTCGACAGGCGCCAGGCTTCCTCGTCCTTCATCGGGGTCATGTTCACGAGCAAGGCCGCTGCGAGCAGAATCACTCCCCCCCGCAACAGGCCAAACGCGCCGCCCAGGGTTCGATCCACCGGGCGCAAGCCGACTTTTTCGATGCCTTTCCTGACCAGCCAGGCCAGGAAAGCCGCCACAAACGCCGTGGCCACAAACACAACCGCAAAACCGGCGGCATAACGCAAGGGTTCCGCCATTTCCCCGAGCGGCAATCGGGCCGCGGCTTCGGCGGCATACCATTGCGCGGCAAAAAACGCCGCCACCCAGCCTGCCAGCGACAGCACCTCGAACACCAGTCCGCGCCAGATGCCCAGAATCATCGAAGCAACCAATACCACCAGCAGCAGGATATCGACGGAAGACATGTCGTCAGAGCGTCAGGATCGAGGCAGGCAGACCCAGCTTCTTGACAGCCTCGGCGGCCTTTTCGGCCTCGACACGGTTGTCAAAGGGCCCGACCCGCACGCGGATACGCGGACCTTCGGCGGTGTTGGCCACCTGGGTGTAGGTCTTGAGACCGGCTCTTTCCAGGCGCATGCGGACTTCCTGGGCACGGGCCTGTTCGGCAAAAGCGCCCACCTGAACCACCACGCGTGAGGCAGCAGGTGCCGTTCGGCCTTCGAGCAGGGCCTGAACACGTGCGGCATCCGAAGCAGGGGCAACCGGCGCAGGCGCAGCGGCAGGAGAAGGCGAAGGGGGCGAAACGGGAGATTTCGACGGCGCCGGGGGCGCTGGAGGGACAGCAGGGACAGCAGGGACAGCAGG
>CAZEZY010000173.1:0-4386 GCA_964516635.1 uncultured Tepidimonas sp.
CGGTCTTGGCCACGATGGCGTGGCGGGCGATCAGGATGGCGTCGCTGCGGTCGGCGTTGGTGGCATCGATGGCGTTGGCGAGCACCCCGATAGCGGACTCGGTGCCGTCGGTGGCGACGGGGTCGATCGCGTAGTGCTTGCCATCGCTGGCATTGCGGCCCAGCACTGTGCCCAAGGGCAGGTTCTGGCCAGCGGCGATGGTGGCGGCGTCACGTGAGTAGCGGTTGGGGGCTTCGTACTTCAATAGGTCGCCAAGGTTGTTTTGTTCGGTGATGGGGGTCATGGTTTACTCCTTTGCAGTGAGTTTTTTGACGGCGGCCACGATGGGCGAGGCTTCCGGACGGTCGAGGTTTTGCGTACCGGCATCCACGGTGATGGTCGAGCGGATGTCGGCGGCGTCGGACTGCGCCGCACGGGCGTCGATCAGCACACGGCGCACTTCCGTCTGCGATTTACCAGCGGCGATGAACTCGGCCGCGCGGTCAGGGCATCCAGCCAATAGGCAAACCTCGGCGATGGCCTGGGCAGCCTGGGCCACCTCGCGGCGGGCTTCAGCGACCAGGGCCGCAGCCTCATCAACGCCGATGGTTTCAGAGAGATTTTTTTCGAGGGTGTCTTGCGGGTCAGACATGAATAACTCCTTGTGGGGAAGTGCCGCCTCAGCACGGATGACGCCCCGCACCTGAGACGGCGGATGGTTACGGGCGTTGAGATACGAGTGGAATTCGCTGAGGGTGGCGTCCAGCGTCTGGACACCATCAGCGAGCCCCTGGGCCACGGCATTGGTGCCGAAGAAGAGTCCTGCCTCGGTGGCGCGCACAGCGCCCAGATCCATGCCGCGCATGGCAGCCACGTGATCGGTAAAGATGGAATACAGCCGATCCACTTCGCCTTGCAGCTCGGTCTTGGCAGCATCCGACAAAGGCTCGTGCGGCGAGTAGTCGTTCTTGTGGGCGCCCGCCGTGATGGCCGTGAATCGATATCCATCTTTGGCATCCTTGACCGACTGGTCGACATGCAAGGCGATGACGCCGATGGAGCCGACCCCACCCGTCTCGGTCACGAACAGTCGCTGGGCGCTGGCGGCAATCGCATACGCGGCTGAATACGCGGCATCATTGGCCACCGCCCAGACGGGTTTCATGGCGGCCACCTCGCGCACGCGGCGGGCCAACTCGAAGCTGCCCGAGGCTTCGCCACCGGGCGAATCAATGTCGAGCAAGATTCCGCTGACTTGGGGATCGGCCAAGGCGGAGTCCAGCATCGCGGCGATCTCGCTGTAAGACGTCAAACCCGAGGCGGCTTCCATGACGAGTGAGCGCTTGACCAGCGATCCGTGAATCGGGATCACGGCGATGCCCTCGGGGGCTGCCGCTGCGGGTGGCCGTTGGTACACGGCCATGTCCATGGAAGGCATGGCAGGAACATCGGCCATACCGATGCGCTGGCCGACCACCGACAGGATCACGTCCAGCTTGGGTCGGTGAATCAGCAGGGGCGTCCCGAACAGGCGGGAGGCAAGGTAAGTCATGGTTGGGGGTCCTGGTTATTGGGTGGTGCGGCCTCTGGGTCACTGGACTCGGGATCCGTGGGCTGCGCGTCTGGGGTGTCGGTGAGTGGTGCAGCGACTGCCTGGTCATGCCGGGCATCAGAATCAAAGACCAATCCCAGCGCATCAGCCCGTGCGTTGTCCGCTGCGATCTCGCGGTCCACGTCTTCGGCGTCGTAACCGTTGCCCGAGATGGCCTCGGATCGGCTCATGAGGCCCGCCCGGATGGCGAGCTTCATAGCGTTGAATTCCTTCTGCGGATCGACCCAGCTCCAACCCTGTGGAATCCACTTGGCGGCTTGGTAGGCGCGGCGGTCTTTGCGGTAACCGGGAAGATCCAGTGCACCTTCCAACACCGCCTGGTCCATCCAGGCCCGCCAGATCGATCGGCACAGCTGGTGCACGATCACCCCGTGCTGCAGGGCTTCACAGCGGCGGCGAAACTCCAGGAGGCCCGCCCGGATCGACGAGTAGTTCACCTGCGTCAGATCCCCGGTGAGCATCTCGTAGGTGATGCCCATGGCAGCGGCCACCGCGCGGAACTGCTGGCGCATGAATTCAGCGTAAGAAGAGCCGACATCAGCCGGGGCCGAGAACTTGATGTCTTCCCCGGGCTCCAGGATCTGCAGCGTGCCGGGCTCCATGCCCGCGAGCGCCACGCCGTTGGCATCAGCTGCCGACTCGCCCATCAGGTTGTCTTCAGGGGCCATGCGGGTGATGAAGCCAGCGAACATCGCCGCCGTCTTCTTTCGCACCAGCTCCGCGTCGTCGTACTGGTCCAGCTCGTTGAGTTTCACGAGCGCACGGGTGAGCCAAGGCTCGCCCCGGATCTGGCCGGGACGCAAGGGGCGAAACAGGTGGACCACTTCACTGGCATCGACTCGCACGGTGTCCATGCCACCGCCACCCGCATTGCTGGACATGGGTGCCAGCAAGCCGTCATTAGGATGCGATCGGTACAGGTGGTAAGCCACCCGGCGACCGAGCCTGTCGAACTCGATGCCGGACCGGATGACATTTCCGCCGGGCAGATCCCGGTTCATGGTGGTTGGCAGATGCTCGGCTTCCAACACCTGGATCTGCAGCGCCACCGGCAGACCATCGTCGGTGCGGCGGTAGCGCAACCGGACCAGTGCCTCGCCGCCTTCGAGCATGGCGCGGGTGGCCAGTGCCTGCAGGCCGTAGAAGTCGGTCAGCCCTGCTGCATCGGCCTGTTCACACCAGTCCCACCACAGACTGTGGATGGCTTCGCGCGTGGCCTGGTCTTGGACCATGCTCTGCGGTTTGATGCCGGTTCCGATGGCGTTGGCCACGAAGGCTTCGATGCCGGCCGCTGCCCAGGCGTTGCGCCGCACCAGGTCACGGCTCTTGGCACGCAGTTCGTCTTGGGCGAGCGAGAGCGCCGCCACCGCCCCCGGGTTGCTGGGCATCCAAGCCAAGGCCCGGCGACTACCACCGGTGCCGTCGTAGACGGGCGTGCCGCCGAACATGCGGCGACGCAGATTTTTGAGCCAGGCCATCAGAGTGCCTTGCTCGTGGTCACCCGGATCTGGCGGGATTTGGGTGCGCCGGATTCACGGGCGATGGTGGATTCCACCTCGGCGATCGCAGCCTTCAGATCGGCCACGCTGCGGTATTCGACGCTTTTTCCATCATAGGTGACGCGGTGCTCGCCACTGGCCAGCGCTTCGCGCAGGGCCTTCAGGTGTTCTGATGTGTAGGTCATGTTCAAGTCATCCAACGGCTTCGCACGACCCGGCGCGGGTTGGGTTTGGCGCTGCCAGAAGTGCTGAGGCCACCGTCGAACTTCTGCTCTTGGGTGGCCTCGGGTGTTGTGATTTGTTGGGCGTTGAGCGGAGGGCCAACACCGAGTTGTTTTTCCAATTCGAGCCAGTGGCGGTCTTCGAACCGGTCCAGCCCAGCGGCGGCCGCCGCCGCGCGGGCGTAGACGTAGCAGTCCAAGGCCTCATTGCGCTCACGCATCTTTTGCCACTCGCGGTGGGCAAATCCGTTGCGGTCGCGCCGAGTGATCAGCTGCTCGGCACAGAGTTGCTGCAGGTACTCCGCGTCGACTTTGGGCAGGTGCACAAAGCCAGCCGGGTAGATCGGCTTGATGCCGTCTTCGGCCACCTCGGCGCTTTTGCGCAGGTTGTTGTAGAACTCCAGCTTGGCAATGCCACCGGCCACCGGGAACACCTTGGTGCCCCGGCGCAGCTTCTTGCCACTGGCCGTGGCATCCACCGCCGTGGGCGTTCCGATCAGCGCCGCACCCCCAGCAATGCCCTTGATCGGCATGAGCCGCGCATCGCGCACGCTGCGCACAAAGGCATAGGCCTCCTGAGTGGCGTAACCGGTATCCAACGCCAGGCGCGCCAGGCTCAGCTGGCAACCATTGCTGTGGGTCCAGGTCTCGCCCATCAGCTTGGCGAGAGCCGACCAGACTTCGGTGCGGGCGGTATCGCCCATCAGGATCCGGTGCTCCACCAGCCACGCGGCTTTGCCCCGTCCGAAGGCCCAGACCGAGACTTCGATGCGGTCCTTCTGCACGTCAGCACCGGCAGTCAGCAACAGGCCGCCCGCGGGCACGGTCCCGATGCGATAGTCCTCCCGGCGTTCCAGCAGGCGCTGCCAATCCGGCGCCTCCCCCTCTTCGACCCAGGTCTCACCCAGCTCGGTGTTCTTGAATGTCTTGATGGCCGAGGCCGATCGGCTGTCTGACATCGCCGCCGACTCCCAGGCCCGGGCGATCTCGATCCAGCTGCGCCAGCCCACTGGGCTGTAGAGGCTGGAGAGGTGAAACCCAGCCGTGCGTCCGGCTTGTTCTGGCGCGCAGGCCT
>CAZEZY010000174.1:0-4326 GCA_964516635.1 uncultured Tepidimonas sp.
AAGCTGGGCGTCATCGAGGACGCGCCCAACCGCGCCAAGCTGGCCAAGCTGCTGATCGACAAGCGCAAGAAGAAGGTGCTGACCGTGTCGGGCGACGTGTACCGTCCGGCCGCCATCGAGCAGCTGAAAACCGTGACCAAGCAGGCTGGTGCCGAGTGGTTCCCGAGCACGCCCGACCAGAAGCCATTGGACATTGCCGCTGCCGCGCTGGACCACGCGCGCAAGCACTACTTTGATGTGCTGCTGGTGGACACGGCAGGCCGACTGGCCATTGACGAGGCCTTGATGGCCGAGATCCAGCAACTGCACGGTGCGCTGAACCCGGTGGAAACGCTGTTCGTGGTGGATGCCATGCAGGGCCAGGACGCGGTCAACACCGCCCGTGCCTTCAAGGAAGCGCTGCCACTCACCGGCATTGTGCTGACCAAGATGGACGGCGATTCGCGCGGTGGGGCCGCGCTGTCGGTGCGCGCTGTCACGGGTGCGCCCATCAAGTTTGCCGGGGTGAGCGAGAAGATCGACGGGCTGGAGGTGTTTGACGCCGAACGCCACGCCGGCCGCATTCTGGGCATGGGCGACATTCTGGCCCTGGTGGAGCAGGTGACCGCCGGGGTGGACATGGCCCAGGCGCAGAAGCTGGCCGCCAAGGTGAAAAGTGGCGAGGGCTTCAACCTGGAAGATTTCCTGGAGCAGATCCGCCAGATGAAGAAGATGGGCGGGCTGAGCAGCTTCATGGACAAGTTGCCCAGCCAGATGACCGCCAAGGCCACCGAGAGCGATCTGACCCGCGCCGAAAAAGACATCAAACGCAAGGAAGGCATCATCTGCGCGATGACGCCGCAGGAGCGCCGAAAGCCCGAGATCATCAAGGCCACGCGCAAGCGCCGCATTGCGGCCGGCGCCGGGGTGCACGTTCAGGAAGTGAACCGCCTGCTCAAGGAGTTCGAGCAGATGCAGGACATGATGAAAAAGATGAAGGGTGGCGGCCTGATGAAGATGATGAAGAAGCTGGGTGGCATGAAGGGCATGGGCATGCCCAAACTGCCTGGCATGTGAACCCATGGATGCCACGGTGCCGCTGCTGACCTGGCTGGAAGCGGCCATGGGGCTGGTGGCCTTGTTGCTGGCCCTGTGGACGCGGCCGTGGCGCATGCTGCATGGGCCCTTGCTGACCCCCGCTCTGGCTACCCTCGCCTTGCTGCCCTGGATGTGGCTGCTGCCCCAGAAACTGCCGCAGGGCTTGCCGTTGCAACTCTCGGGCGCCTGTCTGCTGGTGTTGATGCTGGGTTGGCCGCTGGCCGTGCCGGTGCTGACCGGGGTGGCGTTGCTGGTCTGGGCCATGGGCACCCAGCCTTTCACGTGGGTGCTGACCCAATGGATCTGGGTGGGCCTGGTGCCCGCCACACTGGCGCTGGGCATCGGTGCCCTGTTGCGCCGCTGCTTGCCGCCCAACCTGTTCGTTTACACATTGGGGCGGGCTTTCCTGGGCACGGCCGTGGCGGTCTTCATGGCTGGAATGCTGTTTGAAAGCCTGCACCACGTGCTGGGCGGCAACAACCTGCATGAAGCCTTGGTGGCCCGCTGGCTGATGGCCTGGGGCGATGCGTTTCTGACCGGCCTGCTTGCCGCCGTGTTTGTGGCCTTTGCCCCGCAGTGGCTGGCCACGTGGTCAGACGCGCGATACCTCAGGCCTCCCCAGGTCGAACCATCGCGCGAAGACGATTGATTCAGCAAACCGGATAACCGCTGTACTGGCCAGGCCCTGTGGGTGTGCAGATGCGAATTCGCCCGAAGCCGCTCACCACCACCCGCAGCTGATTCCCGTTGCCACCCGTGAGGGTCACGTTGCCAGCAGTGACCGTTCCCCGCTGGGGTTGAAACGAGAAACGGTTGCCCGACACGCCAGGATTGAGCTGCACCCCGGGGTGCTGGTCGTGATGGCGCACGCTTTCCACGCCGTCGATTTGGCAAGACAGTGCCTCGCGACAATCGCAAGCGGCGTCGATGCTGTAGCCATAACACCAGCCGGAGGCGGTTTCACGGAAACTCAGTGACACGCTGCGTTGGCGCTTGAACGATTCGGATTGGGCCAGCCGGAGTTCCGATACCAGCACATCGGCGGTGCCACGCAAGCGCGTGTTGTGCTGCATGCTGGACAAGGCAGGCACGGCAACCGCGGCCAGAATCCCTGAAATGGCAACAACGATAAGCATTTCAACAAGCGTCACCCCATGGCAACGCCTGCGTTCTGGCAGCCGCATGCTTCCTCCCTGTGAATACCACGAGGAGGGTACGCGGTTTACGGGTGTCCGGTGCTACCCTGTTTGAGGGAGTCACAGAGGAGGAATCGGGTGGCGTTCGTAGGTGACGAAATCGAAACGCAGCCCGGTCTGGGAGGCATGCGACTCGCGTGCCGATTCATGCCACTCGGGCCCCAGCGTGGGGGCCAGGGCATCACCTTCAAAGTGTTGATCGATTTCTGTGACGATGGCCCGATCGGCCAGCGGTTCGGCCTGCGCGTACACCTGCGCACCGCCCATGACCCACACCTCGGGGGGGGAGTGCGGCAACTGGCGGCAATGGGCCAGGGCCGACGACAGGCTGTCGAGTGGCAGTGCGCCTTCGGCGCGCAGGCGTTCGGCGGTGTGGGCGTCGCGGGTGAGCACGATGTTGAGCCGACCGGGCAGTGGACGAAACCGTACGGGCAGCGAAGACCAGGTGGCGCGCCCCATGATGACCGGGCACCCCTGGGTGTGGCGTTTGAAGTGGGCCAGGTCTTCGGGCAGGTGCCAGGGCATGGCGTTGTTCTGGCCGATGACGCCATTGGCCGCCCGGGCGTAGATGAGGTTGATGCGCATGGTCAGCAAGCATAGCGCGATGCCGGGGCACAATGAAGCCATGAACCCATTGAATGCCAACTTCATGCAGCGCCTGGGCTTGCGCCTGCCCGTGGTGCAGGCGCCCATGGCAGGCTCCCAGGGCAGCGCCCTCGCACTGGCCGTTTGCGAGGCCGGTGGACTGGGCTCGCTGCCAGCGGCCACCCTCACCCTGGACGCCTTGCGCCAGGAACTGGATGTGCTGAGCCGCCAGGCCCGGGGCCCGTGGAATGTGAATTTTTTCTGTCATTCCCCACCACCCAGCGACCCCGTGCGAGAGCAGGCGTGGCTCGACGCCTTGCGCCCGCTGGCCGATCGTCTGGCCACCACGCTGCCCACAGGGCCGGCGGTGGCAGGGCGTGCGCCATTCAGCCGCGAGGCGCTGGAAGTGATTCGACCGTTTCGGCCACCGGTGGTCAGTTTTCACTTCGGGTTGCCAGCGCCCGCCTTGCTGGCCGAGGTGAAGGCTTGGGGCGCGCAGGTGTGGAGCAGCGCCACGACGGTGGACGAAGCCCGCTGGCTGCAGCAGAACGGCGCGGATGTGATCATTGCCCAGGGGCTGGAAGCCGGTGGTCATCGAGGGATGTTTCTGACCGGCGACGTGACCACGCAGACCGCCCTGATGGCTTTGCTCCCGCAGGTGGTTCGAGCCGTGCAGGGGCCGGTGATCGCGGCAGGCGGCATTGCCGATGCGGCCGGTGTGCACGCCGCCATGGCCCTGGGTGCTGCGGGGGTGCAGGTGGGAACGGCTTACCTGCTGACGCCAGAGGCCCAGACCCAGCCCTTGCACCGGGCGGCACTGGCTTCGGGGCGTGCCGGGCACACGGCCCTGACGAACGTGTTCACGGGCCGACCGGCGCGTGGCCTAGTGAATCGCGCGATGCGCGAGCTGGGCGATGGCGCCACCTGCCTGAGCGCCCGTGCGCCCGCCTTTCCCCTGGCGGGCTGGGCCATGGCCCCCTTGCGGACGGCCGCCGAGGCAGCCGGGCTGGACGACTGCACCCCATTGTGGGCCGGCATGGCCGCACCGCTGTGTGTGCCGATGCCGGCAGGTGAGCTGACCCGGCGGCTGGGGGCTGCAGCCCTCGCCCATACCGGCTGAAACGCCTAAAATAAAAGGTTGGCTGGAATGGCTCCAGCCCCACTACCGCGACCAACATGAACCAGCCTACCGCGACGCCCGTGGCCACCGTGGCCGAGATCCGCAAGACCTTTCTGGACTTCTTTGCCGAGCGCGGCCACACCGTGGTGGCGTCCAGCCCGCTGGTGCCCGGCAACGACCCGACGCTCATGTTCACCAACAGCGGCATGGTGCAGTTCAAGGACGTGTTCCTGGGCAGCGACAAGCGCAGCTATGTGCGAGCAGCCTCGGTGCAGGCCTGCCTGCGCGCCGGCGGCAAGCACAACGACCTGGAAAACGTGGGCTACACCGCCCGCCACCACACCTTCT
>CAZEZY010000175.1:0-4312 GCA_964516635.1 uncultured Tepidimonas sp.
GGTGGCCAATGGCCGCAACTGGTCGAGCAGCATCATCGGCAGCACCAACGACTGGATGACCACCGGCAACTGGGGGCTGTCGGATGGTCGTCCATTCACCGACGACGAGCAGCGCGCCGGCTCGGCGGTCTGCATCATCGGCGAGACGGTGCGCCGAGAACTGTTCGGCCCCAGCCCCGCCTTGGGCGCCATGGTGCGGGTGCGTCAGGTGCCCTGCGAAGTGGTGGGCGTGCTGAGTTCGAAAGGGCAGGGTGCCTTTGGGAACGATCAGGACGATCTCGTCTACATGCCGCTGAACACCTTCCAGCGGCGGGTGGTGGGCCACACCCGGGTCGCCACGCTGCACGTGTCCATGATCGACGGCGGGGCGCCGGAACTCGTGAAGGCCGGGATTGTCGAACTCATGCGTGAGCGTCGCAAGCTGGCCGATACCGACGAGGACAACTTCAACGTGCTCGACACCCGGCAACTGGGCGAAACGCTGTCTGGCACCACCCGCGTCATGACCATGCTGCTGGGCGCCGTGGCGGCGGTGAGCCTGATCGTGGGCGGCATCGGCATCATGAACATCATGCTGGTGAGCGTGACCGAGCGCACCCGCGAAATCGGGTTGCGGCTGGCCATCGGTGCGCTGGAGCGCGAGGTGCTGCTGCAGTTCCTGATCGAGGCGGTGGTGCTGGCCGCGCTGGGTGGTGTGATCGGCATGCTGCTGGCGGTGGGTGCCAGTGTCGGGTTGTCGGCGCTCATGAACGTGCCTTTTGTGTTCAACCCCAGCGTGAATGCGCTGGCCTTCGTGTTTTCGGCGGGCATCGGCGTGCTGTTCGGGTACTTCCCGGCACGGCGTGCGGCCCGTCTGGACCCGATCGAGGCCCTGCGTCACGAGTGAAGGAATCCAGATGTCATTGCCCAGTCCCTTGCTTCGTCGGCAGATCCTGCTCACCGGTGCTTCCGCTGCGCTGGTCGCCGCGACGCCCTTCATCATGCGCCCGGCGAGGGCCAGCCGCCCGCTCACGCCCACGCCCAGCCAGGCCGAAGGCCCTTTTTACCCTCAGCGACTGCCCATGGACAGCGATGCCGATCTGCTGCGCAATGGCACCCTCGCCTACCGCCGGGGTCAGCCTGCCTGGGTCGAAGGCACCGTGGTGGATGTGGATGGCCAGCCGGTATCTGGTGCGATGGTCGAGATCTGGCAGTGCGATGAAGATGGGCGCTACCACCACCCCGGAGATGGCGGGCGTGCCGATCCGGCTTTCCAGGGCTTTGGTCGCATGGAGGTCGGCCGTGATGGTGCCTATCGCTTCCGCACCATACGCCCCGCACGTTACAGCGGACGCACCCCGCACATCCATTTCAAGGTGCGACTGGGCCCGCACGAACTCCTGACCACCCAGATGTACGTGGATGGCGACCCCGGCAACGAGCGGGACTTTCTCTGGCGCCGTCTGTCGGCCGAAGCAAGACGGGCCCTCACCGTGCCTTTTGTGGCTGATGGTTCCGAACTGCGAGCCCGTTTCCCCATCGTGGTGATGGCCTGACAGAACGGTGCCGCATCAGCGCGGAAGAAACAGCGAGCCCCTGAGCTGCTGGCCGGCCGCGATACCGCGCTTGGCAAACCAGCCCTGATGCATTTCCAGGACGAAACGCACGGGCTTGGCCGAGCAGTGCGAATCGGTGGTCAGCGGCTGCATGTCTGCCAGGTTCACGATCGTCCCGTCGTCCTCGATGAAGGCGGCCGTCAATGGCAGATACGTGTTCTGCATCCAGAAGCACTGTCGCTGGGGTTGTTCGAACACGAAGATCATCCCTTCGCTGGGGGCCATGTCCTGCCGCCACATCAGGCCGATCGAACGTTGCTGCGGGGTGTTGGCGACCTGGGCGGTGATCAGGTGCATGCCAGCCTGCAGCTGCACGCGGGGCAGGTTGAGCTGGGGTTGTTGCGCGATGGCCGCAGCCGTCAGCAGGCACAGCCAGCCGGCCATGCCCCAGGCGAGAAGCCGTTGTTTGACTCGGTTCGTTATCCCGTGCATGCCATGCGCTCCGTCAGGGTTGGGCTGAGGTAGGCCCTCCCGGCATTTGTGGCTAGAATTTTCCCAAGGGTGATCTGCATGGGCATCATGCTACCGCACCCCCGGCAGACGCCGTTTCGTCCACATAAACAGGAGACAGGTTCCCCATGTACCAGCACATCCAGGTACCCTCGCAGGGCCAGAAGATCACCGTCAACCCGGACATGTCCCTCCATGTGCCGGATGAACCCATCATTCCCTACATCGAGGGCGATGGCACCGGGATCGACATCACCCCCGTGATGCTCAAAGTGGTCGATGCGGCCGTGGCCAAGGCCTACGGGGGGCGCCGGACCATCCACTGGATGGAGGTTTATGCGGGGGAAAAATCCACCCAGGTCTATGGCCCCGACGTCTGGCTTCCGGAAGAAACCCTGGCGGCACTGAAGGAATACGTCGTGTCCATCAAAGGGCCGCTCACCACGCCGGTGGGCGGTGGCATCCGCTCGCTCAATGTGGCGCTTCGCCAGGAACTCGATCTCTACGTGTGCCTGAGGCCGGTCCAGTATTTCAAAGGCGTGCCCAGCCCGCTGAAAGAACCGGAAAAAACCCACATGGTCATCTTCCGCGAGAACTCGGAAGACATTTACGCCGGCATCGAATACGCCGCCCAGAGCGACAAGGCGAAAAAACTCATCCGGTTCCTGCAGGACGAAATGGGCGTGACCAAGATCCGCTTCCCCGAAACCTCCGGTATCGGCATCAAGCCGGTATCGATCGAGGGCACCGAGCGCCTGGTACGCAAGGCCATCCAGTACGCCATCGACAACGACAAGCCCTCGGTCACGCTCGTCCACAAGGGCAACATCATGAAGTTCACTGAAGGCGGCTTCCGGGACTGGGGTTATGCCCTGGCCCAGCGCGAGTTCGGCGCTGTCGAGGTGGATGGCGGGCCCTGGTGCAAGTTCAAGAACCCCAAGACGGGTCGCGACATCACCATCAAGGACTCGATTGCCGATGCCTTCCTGCAGCAGATCCTCCTGCGTCCTGCCGAGTACTCGGTGATTGCCACGCTCAATCTCAATGGCGACTACATTTCCGATGCCCTGGCTGCCCAGGTCGGCGGCATCGGTATCGCCCCGGGAGCCAATCTGTCCGATTCGGTGGCCTGTTTCGAGGCCACCCACGGGACCGCCCCCAAGTATGCGGGCAAGGACTACGTCAACCCGGGCTCCGAAATCCTGAGCGCGGAAATGATGCTGCGCCACATGGGCTGGACCGAAGCCGCGGACATCATCATCCGTTCCATGGAGCAGGCGATCCTCAGCAAGCGGGTCACCTACGATTTTGCCCGTCTCATGGAGGGTGCCGAGCAGGTGTCATGCTCCGGCTTTGGCCAGGTCATGATCGACCACATGTAAGGCGTCATGACCAGACATCCTGCAGCCGAGCGTCCTTCAGGCCTCGGCTTTTTTATTGTCCGCCGGTCGGGTATCAGCTCATATGTCTTATATATGACTGATAATACAATCCTGGTGCACAGTACAAAAATATTTTCCGCATCGTGAAATTATCATGGTGCTCATTCTTCGCTAACCAAGTCACAAGGAAATTCCATGTCTGCCAAGAACGCGAACATCATCTACACGCTGACCGACGAAGCCCCTCGTCTGGCCACCGCCTCTTTCCTGCCTATCGTCCGTGCCTTCACCCAGCCTGCGGGGGTCGCCGTGACCGAAGCCGACATCTCGGTGGCCAGCCGCATCCTGGGTGAGTTTCCGGAATGTCTGACCGAATCGCAGCGCGTGCCCAACACCCTGGCCGAACTGGGCAAGAAAACCCTGCAACCCGACGCCAACATCATCAAGCTGCCCAACATCAGTGCTTCCGTCGCACAGCTGGTCGCGGCCATCAAGGAACTGCAGGGCAAGGGCTATGCCGTGCCCGACTACCCCGAAAACCCCAAGACCGACGAAGAGAAGGACATCAAGAAGCGTTACGGCAAATGCCTGGGTTCAGCCGTGAACCCGGTCCTGCGGGAAGGCAACTCGGACCGCCGTGCGCCCCGCGCTGTCAAGGAATACGCCCGCAAGAACCCGCACAGCATGGGCGAATGGAGCCAGGCATCGCGTTCTCACGTGTCCCACATGCATGCAGGTGACTTCTACCATGGCGAAAAGTCCATGACGCTGGACAAGGCTCGCGACGTGAAAATGGAACTGCTCACCAAGAGCGGGAAGACCATTGTTCTGAAGGAAAAGGTGTCTTTGCTCGATCGTGAGGTGATCGACAGCATGTTCATGAGC
>CAZEZY010000176.1:0-4246 GCA_964516635.1 uncultured Tepidimonas sp.
TGGCGGCCCATGAGCAGGTTGAATTTCTGGTCGGTGCCGCCCAGTTCCAGGTCGCTCTTGAGCGCCACCGAGTCGTAGCCCTGCATCAGCGGGTACAGAAACTCATGCACACTGATCGGCGTGCCCGCTTTGAACCGGTCGTGGAAATCGTTGCGCTCCATCATGCGAGCGACGGTGTATTTGGCCGCGAGCTGGATCATGCCCATGGAGCCCAGCGGAAGTGACCACTCGCTGTTATACCGAATCTCGGTTCTGGCAGGATCCAGTACCAGGCTGGCCTGCTTGTAGTAGGTTTCGGCGTTGGTTTTGATCTGTTCAGGGGTGAGCGGCGGACGCGTGCTGTTGCGGCCAGAAGGGTCGCCGATCAGGCTGGTGAAGTCACCAATCAGAAAGATCACCTGATGCCCGAGATCCTGCAGCTGGCGCATCTTGTTGAGCACCACGGTGTGGCCAATGTGGATATCGGGCGCGGTCGGGTCCAGCCCCAGTTTGATGCGCAGCGGCTGCCCCGTCGACTCACTCTTTTGCAACTTGCGCAGCCAGTCAGCGTCTGGAATCAGCTCCTCACACCCACGACGGGTCACGGCAAGCGCATGCCGTACCTCATCGCTGACCTTGAGGAGGGGATTCACGGGGATCGGATGACTGTCGTTCATAAGGGTTTTTACAGATGGCAGGCTGACAGTACGGGTTTATACTTGTCAGCTGGATTGGCGAGGGATTTTAGTTGGCTCGCTTCTTGCTGAACACTGATCAAACATTGCAGCACCGGCGTGCCACAACACATCACCCACAGCTTGAACCATCATTGTGCACGCTTCGTGCTCATTGCACGGTGTTGACACGAATTTCATGAACGAACTGGCTCAACAGATCAAACAAGCGCTAAGCAAGCATCCCAAGCGGTTCATGGCCGGTCTGGGTGCGGTTCTGCTGGGCACGGGTGTCACGGCGTTTGGTATTGCGCCGGTCGATGCTGACATCGAGGACCTGCCCATTCGTCAGCTGGTTGAGGCAGTTCCCCACATTGCCTCACCCGCTTCTGCGGCACTCGATGCACCCGTTCCTTTCATCCTGTTTCGCAGCGACACCACCCGACGTGACGATACCGTTCAATCCTTGCTGCTTCGGCTGGGTGTGAACGACACACAGGCACAACAGTTTCTCCGCCGCAACCCGACAGCCAGTGAATTGCTTCGAGGACGCCCGGGCAAACTGGTCACGGCCGAAACGGACGACAACCAGCAGCTGGTTCGCCTGACCGCCCGCTGGCTCGCCTCCGATGCGGCCGAGCACTTTCAGCGGCTTGTCATTGAAAGACAACCCCAGGCCTTCACAGCCCGCATCGAAACCGGCGAATTCACACGGTCGGTGCGCCTCAGCAGTGGCGTGGTGCGGACTTCCCTGTTCGCTGCCACCGATGACGCTCGTCTGCCTGACAACATCGCGTCCCAGTTGGCCGATCTGTTCTCTGGCAGCATCGATTTCCGACGCGACCTTCGTTCGGGCGATGCCTTCAGCGTGGTTTACGAGGCACTTGAAGCCGATGGCGAATTGCTGCGCTACGGGCGCTTGCTGAGTGCCGAATTTGTGAACAAAGGCAAGTCCCACCAAGTCCTGTGGTTCCAGGAAGCCGGAAAAAAGGGGGCTTACTACACCTTCGGCGGTGAGTCCACGCGTCGCGCTTTCCTCTCATCCCCGCTGGCCTTCTCCCGGATCAGCAGTGGGTACGGCATGCGTTTTCATCCCGTCCATGGCGGTCGTCGTCCGCATCTTGGCGTCGACTTCGCTGCCCCCACCGGTACGCCCGTTCGCACTGTCGGTGACGGTGTGGTCGAGTTTGCCGGCTGGCAACGGGGCTTCGGCAACGTGGTTTTCATCCAGCACCGCCAGGGCAAGGTGACCGTCTACGCTCACCTGCATCGCATTGATGTGCGCAAAGGGCAGCGGGTCGATCAGGGCGATCTGGTGGGTCAGGTCGGATGCACCGGTGTCTGTACCGGACCCCACCTTCACTTTGAATACCGCGTGAACGGCATTCATCGTGACCCTCTGATCATTGCTCGAGAAGGGGGCGGTGGTGAACCGATTGCCGCAAAATCCAGACCTGCTTTCGAGCAAGCCGCCAAAGAAATGCGCTTGAAACTCGCTTCAGCCGCCACGATTGTGCAGGCCAGCGCCGACTGATTTCTCTGTTTCAGGCGACTTTGCACCGGCCCATGTCGCCGTATTTCATCGGCTTGATGTCTGGCACGTCCCTGGATGGTGCTGACGGCGCTCTGGTTGATTTTTCCTCGGGCAAACCCCGTGTGGTCGGTTTTGCTTCAAGAACCTACCCCGAAGCCCTGCGCCGCGAATTTCTGGCCCTCAACCAACCCGGGCACAACGAACTGCACCGGATGTCTGTGGCCGCCCATCAACTGATCGCCCTCTACGCCGACATCGTTTCTGCATTGCTTGCCGAACAAGGTTTCCAACCTTCAGACATTGCTGCAATCGGCGCCCATGGACAGACCATCCGGCATCACCCCCCCCACCCATCCAACCCAGCGCCTTACACCTGGCAGGTCAACCTGCCAGCACTGCTGGCCGAATGGACACACATTTCCGTCGTGGCCGATTTTCGGAGCCGTGATGTCGCGGCGGGTGGACAAGGGGCTCCACTCGTACCCGCCTTTCATCGTGAGATTTTTGCTCGTCCCGACGCCTCTGTGGCCATCGTGAACATTGGCGGCATCGCCAATGTCACGGCCTTGCCGGCTCACGGTCCTGTTCTCGGACTGGATACCGGGCCGGGCAATGTTTTGATCGACCTCTGGTGCCATCGGCACACGGGTGCCTGGTACGACGATGCCGGCACATGGGGAGCCTCCGGTGTCGTTCATCAGGGCTTGCTGGCTCGTATGCTGGGTGACCCCTATTTTCAGGAGACCGGCATCAAGAGCACGGGCCGCGATCGTTTTCATGCCGATTGGCTGGCACAGATGATCGCGCCGTTTCCTGACCTTTCCCCGGTTGATGTACAGGCCACTTTGACCCAACTGACCGCAGATTCCATATCCGATGCCCTGTTTCGCATCCAGTGGCTAGGAGCGCCACTGACCGAAATCGTTGTATGCGGCGGTGGCAGTCAGAATCGACTGCTCATGAACATGCTTCAGAATCGTCTCGACGGTGTTCGCGTGATTCGAAGCGATGAAGCCGGCTGGCCATCACAACAGGTGGAGGCTGCCGCATTCGCCTGGCTGACAAGACAGACGCTCCTCGGAAAGAGTGGCAATCTGACAGAGGTCACGGGCGCCGCAGGACCTCGCATACTGGGCGCCATCTACCCAGCTTGAAGGCCGGGCGGGGCCCATGGCCAACCGAATCAGACGCTGAAGCTGGAACCACAACCGCAGGTTGTGCTGGCGTTCGGGTTCTTGATCACGAACTGTGCGCCTTGCAGGTCTTCCTTGTAATCGATTTCGGCACCCACCAGGTACTGGTAGCTCATGGCATCAATCAGAAGCGAAACACCGTTCTTGACCATTTCGGTGTCGTCTTCGTTCACCACTTCGTCGAAGGTGAAACCATACTGGAAGCCAGAGCAGCCACCACCCTGAACAAAAACGCGGAGTTTGAGATCCGGATTGCCCTCTTCCGCGATGAGATCAGCCACCTTTGCTGCCGCGCTATCGGTGAATACCAGCGGGGCCGGCATCTCGGTTTCAACGTGTTCAGCAACTGCGCTCATGGTCCACCTCAATACAAAAAAACAACATTCGAATGGTAAAGCAGAACAGTCAGGAATTCACCCATCGCACCGATAGACTTCAATGCAAACAGGGTCTTTCTCTGGCCTCAGACCAACAAAAAACCGCCCCCGGCGACAAACCAGCGGGCGGTTGAGGAAGCAGCCAGCGATTAACGCTTGGAGAACTGCTTGCGCCGGCGTGCGGAACGCAGACCGACCTTTTTACGCTCGACTTCACGGGCATCGCGGGTCACGAAACCGGCGGCGCTCAGCGCAGGCTTCAGCGCTGCATCGTAGTCGATCAGGGCGCGCGTGATGCCATGGCGCACCGCACCCGCCTGACCGGATTCGCCACCACCATGGACGTTCACCTGGATGTCGAAAGACGCCAGATTTTCGGTCAGGGCCAGCGGTTGCTTGGCAATCATGATCGAGGTCTGACGGCCGAAGAACTGTTCGATGTCCTTGCCGTTGACCGTGATCTTGCCGGAGCCTTTTTTCAGAAACACG
>CAZEZY010000177.1:0-4223 GCA_964516635.1 uncultured Tepidimonas sp.
GCCGCCTGATGAAAGTCGATCAAATCCTCAGTCAATTCCAGGCCACGGGCGTGGAGACCTGCTTCCACGACCGCCACATCAACCCGCAAATCTATGCCGGTCTCAACGGCCGCAATTGGGGCATCCGGGATTACGAAGCGCGCGGCGGTTATGCCGCCTTGCGCAAGATCCTGGGCAAGGACGGGGGCGAAGGTCTGTCGCAAGACCAGGTGATCGCCACCGTGAAAGAATCGGGCCTGCGCGGCCGAGGCGGTGCTGGCTTTCCCACCGGTTTGAAGTGGAGCTTCATGCCCCGCCAGTTCCCAGGTCAGAAATACCTGGTGTGCAACTCGGACGAGGGGGAGCCGGGCACCTGCAAAGACCGCGACATCATGGAGTACAACCCGCACACGGTGATCGAAGGCATGATCATCGCGGCGTATGCCATGGGCATCAGCGTGGGCTACAACTACATCCACGGCGAAATTTTCCACACCTACGAGCGTTTTGAGCAGGCCTTGGAAGAAGCCCGTGCCGCCGGCTATCTGGGCAACAACATCCTGGGCTCGTCCTTCAGTTTCCAGTTGTACGCCACGCACGGTTTTGGCGCCTACATCTGTGGTGAAGAGACCGCCTTGCTCGAATCGCTGGAAGGCAAGAAAGGCCAACCCCGCTTCAAGCCGCCGTTCCCCGCCAGTTTTGGCCTGTACGGCAAGCCCACCACCATCAACAACACCGAAACCTTCGCGGCTGTGCCCTGGATCATCCGCCACGGTGGCCAGGCCTACCTGGAATGCGGCAAGCCCAACAACGGCGGCACCAAGATTTTCTCGGTCAGCGGCGATGTGGAGCGCCCCGGCAACTACGAAGTGCCGATGGGCACGCCCTTTGCCAAACTGCTCGAATTGGCCGGTGGCATGCGCGGTGGTCGCCAGCTCAAGGCGGTGATCCCCGGCGGTTCGTCCTCGCCGGTGATCCCGGGCGAGCTGATGATGAAGCTCACCATGGACTACGACAGCATCGCCAAGGAAGGCGGCTCCATGCTGGGTTCGGGTGCGGTGATCGTCATGGACGACACGCGCTGCATGGTCCAGGCCCTGGCCCGTCTGTCCTACTTCTACTCGCACGAGTCCTGCGGCCAGTGCACCCCTTGCCGGGAAGGCACCGGCTGGCTCTGGCGCATGGTCGACCGCATCCAGCACGGCCAAGGCCGTGCCAGCGACCTGGAGATGCTCGACAGCGTGGCGGGCAACATCATGGGCCGCACCATTTGCGCCCTGGGCGATGCGGCCGCCATGCCGGTGCGCGGCATGCTCAAACATTTCCGTCACGAATTTGTACACCTCATCGAACACAAGACCTCCATGGTCGGTGGCGATGCAACAACGGCGAAGACCCATGGTTGAAATCGAACTCGACGGTCAGAAGGTGGAAGTTGCCGAGGGCAGCATGGTGATGCATGCCGCCGAAAAAGCCGGTACCTACATTCCCCATTTCTGCTACCACAAGAAACTCTCCATCGCGGCCAACTGCCGCATGTGCCTGGTCGAGGTGGAAAAAGCCCCCAAGCCCATGCCGGCCTGCGCCACCCCCGTCACGCAGGGCATGATCGTGCGCACCAAGAGTGACCGTGCGATCGCGGCCCAGAAGTCGGTGATGGAGTTTTTGCTCATCAACCACCCGCTGGATTGCCCCATTTGTGACCAGGGTGGCGAGTGCCAGCTGCAAGACCTGGCGGTGGGCTATGGCGGCACCCAATCGCGCTACCAGGAAGAAAAGCGCGTGGTCTTCCACAAGGAGGTCGGACCGCTGATCTCGATGGAAGAGATGAGCCGCTGCATCCACTGCACCCGCTGCGTGCGCTTTGGCCAGGAAATCGCCGGCATCATGGAACTGGGCATGTCCCACCGTGGCGAGCACGCCGAGATCGAGACATTCGTCGGCCAGAGTGTCGACTCCGAACTGTCCGGCAACATGATCGACATCTGCCCGGTCGGTGCCCTGACCAGCAAACCCTTCCGCTATCAGGCGCGCACGTGGGAGCTTTCCCGGCGCAAGAGCGTCAGCCCCCACGATTCCACGGGGGCCAACCTGATTGTCCAGGTCAAGGGCCATCGGGTGATGCGTGTCGTGCCGCTGGAAAACGAGGCGGTGAACGAATGCTGGATCGCTGACCGTGACCGTTTCAGTTACGAAGCCCTCAATGGTCCTGACCGGTTGATCCACCCCATGCTCAAGCAGGATGGTGAGTGGAAAGAGGTTGATTGGCAGACCGCTCTCGAATACGTGGCCAACGGCCTCAGGCAGGTACGGACAGAACAGGGTGCTGAGGCCATCGGCCTGATTGCCAGCCCGCACAGCACCGTGGAGGAGCTCTTTCTGGCTGGCTCACTGGTTCGTGGTCTGGGCAGTCAGAACATCGATACCCGTTTGCGTACGTCGGATTATTCGAACACGGCGCCTGCGGGTTCGGCTCGATGGCTGGGCATGCCGATTGCCGAACTCTCATCGCTGGACCGCGTCCTGGTGGTGGGCTCCAGCCTTCGCAAGGACCACCCCCTGTTTGCCCAGCGAATCCGTCAGGCGGCTCGCAAAGGCGCTCAGGTGAACGCACTCTGGGCATCGGCTCAGGACTGGGCATTGCCGGTCGCGAATGCCGTTCAGGCCGACCCGGGTTACTGGGCCGTTGCCCTGGCGGGCATCGCATCTGCCATTGCCGAATCCCTGGGGGTTCAGGCCCCTGCCCATGTGGAGATCACCGCCGAAGCCCGCGCCATTGCGCGTTCGATGCTTGCGGGCGAGCGCAAAGCGGTACTCCTGGGCAATGCGGCCACTCATCACGAACAGGCTTCCAGCCTGCTGGCACTCGCTCAGTGGATTGCCACCCAGACGGGTGCCCGTGTTGGCTACCTGACCGAGGCTGCCAACACCGTTGGCGCCCAACTGGTCGAAGCCTTGCCGGGTGCCGGTGGCCTGAATGCGACTCAGATGCTGACCGGTGGGTTGAAAGCGGCGTTGCTGCTGAATGTCGAACCAGGCCAGGACACGGCCGTTTGCAACCAGGGGCTTGGTCAAACCGACATGGTCGTGACCCTGAGCCCCTTCAAGACCAATCTGGCGGTGAGTGACGTGCTGTTGCCGATCGCACCGTTCACCGAGACCTCGGGCTCCTTTGTCAATGCCGAAGGCCGTTTGCAGAGTTTCCACGCGGTGGTCAAGCCGCTGGGCGAAACCCGCCCCGCCTGGAAGGTCTTGCGCGTACTGGGCAATCTGCTGGGTCTCAAAGGCTTCGATGCCGACTCGTCTCAGGCCGTGCTCGCACAGGCCTTGCCTGGGGCACAGGCCGGCATGACGGTTGATCCCCGCCGCCTGGATAACACCACGTCTGCTGTCGTGGATACCCGGGTGACCTCGGGTACGCCCTGCGTGGCCTCGATCTATCAGCTGGATGGTCTGGTTCGCCGGGCTCCATCGCTGCAACTCACCGCGGATGGTCGTTCGGCCCAGCGGGTCGAAGAGGGAGCCTGGGCATGATCGACGCGATGTACAACGGTGGACTGAACCTGCTGGCTGCACCCTGGTGGCAAACGGCCGCATGGCCGGTGATCTGGAACCTGATCAAGATCGTGGCGGTTCTGGCACCGCTCATGGGTGCGGTGGCCTACCTGACACTCTGGGAGCGCAAGCTGCTGGGTTTCATGCAAGTGCGCCTGGGTCCGAACCGGGTGGGTCCGTTTGGACTGTTGCAGCCCATTGCCGATGCGCTCAAGTTGCTGAGCAAAGAGCTGATCAACCCCAGTGCCGCGAGCAAAGGCCTGTTCCGTCTGGGGCCATTGATGGCGATCATGCCCGCGCTGGCCGCATGGGTGGCGGTCCCATTCGGACCCGAAGCCATTCTGGCCAATGTCAATGCCGGCTTGCTGGTCATTCTGGCCATCACATCCATCGAGGTCTACGGCGTCATCATTGCGGGTTGGGCTTCCAACTCCAAATACGCCTTCCTCGGGGCGTTGCGTGCATCTGCCCAGATGGTGAGTTACGAGATCGCCATCGGTTTCTGCTTCCTGGTGGTGGTCATGACGGCAGGCAGTCTGCACCTGGGCGAAATCGTGTCTTCACAGCAAAGTGGCATGTTCGCGGACATGGGGCTCAACTTCCTGTCCTGGAACTGGCTGCCTCTGCTGCCGATTTTCGTGGTCTACCTGATTTCCGGCGTGGCCGAAACCAACCGTCACCCGTTTGAC
>CAZEZY010000178.1:0-4120 GCA_964516635.1 uncultured Tepidimonas sp.
TGCTGCGGTAGGCGCTGGCATTGAGCCAGTAGAAGGCGGCCTTGAGCAGCACCACCAGCAGCACGATGGCCCAGCCCCAGTTGCCCACAAAGCCGTGGATTTTTTCAAGCAGCCAGTACAGCGGCTTGGCCAGAATGGTCAGCCAGCCGTAGTCCTTGACCAGCTCCAGGCCGGGCGCCAGCACTTCCAGCACCTTTTCCAGCTGGGGCCCCACGTACAGGGTGGCGTCGAGCGCGCGTGCCTCGCCAGGTGGCACGGCCCCCATCGGCGTGATCATCCCCGCCGAGTACAGGCTGGCCACGCGCCGGACGAAGTTTTCACGTTCGACGCCCGAGTTCAGGATCCAGGCGCTGGCAAAGTAATGCTGCACCATCGCCACATAGCCATCGGTGGCGGTCCGCTGGAAGGTGGCCTTGTTGCGGTCGACGTCCTCGAACTCGACCTTCTGGAACTTGCCTTCCTGACTGAACACCGCCGGGCCGGTGAAGGTGGTGTAGAACGGCGTGTCGCTGGTGGCCTGCTGGCCGTCGCGGACCAGTTGCAGATACACCTGCGGCGTGACCGGGCTGTCGCCCTGGTTGATCACTTCGTGTCGGACAGCGATGTCGTAGGCACCGCGACGAATGGTGTACACCTTGGCCAGCACCACCCCATTGACCGGCTCCGATTCGAAGCGCAAGGCCAGTTCGTTCTGGCCATCGGCCAGCGTACGATCCCCCGACACCAGTCGCATCGGGGTTTTGTGGGTGGGGAAATCGCCACCGATCAGGCCCGTCTGGGCCACATAGGTGCGGTTGCCGTCCTGGGTGAAAAGCGTCAGGGGCGAGCGGCTTTCGCTAAGCGCCTTGCCGGTTTCGGCAAAGTGCTCCAGCAAGGTGGCGCCCACCAGCGAGCCGCCCTCGGCGTCGAACGTCAGTTCGAGCACATCGGTGCGGACCACATGGGTTTCACGGGAAATGGCCGGTGCATCCGAAGGGGGCGCGAGCGTGCCAGGCGCGGCGCCGATGACGCTGGCGGCGGGCACCGCGCTGTCGTTGGCTGTCGCTGGCTCGGTCGCGGCCGACGGACGTGTCTGGGAGCTGGATGGGAAGAAGGTGGCCGGCCGATCGTTGTAGATCTGCCACTGGTCCCATAGCAGAACCAGCGAGAAACCAAAAATCACCCAGAGGATGGATCGGCGGATGTCGCTCATGACGGTTTCTTTTCAGAGGGATCGGAGACGAGGGCGGAAAACGGCCGGGGGATTTGCCCAGGAACCGGATCGCAGCCGCCGTCACACCAGGGATGGCAGCGCGCGATGCGCCGCAAGGTGAGATAACTGCCCCCCAGCGCACCATGACGCTGGAGAGCTTCCAGAGCATACACCGAACAGGTGGGTTCGAATCGGCATGCCGAGCCCAGCCACGGGCTGAGCAGCAGACGATAGCCTTTGACCAGGCCGATCAGGAACCGCCTTGGCCATTCACGCACGGGGCAGCCTCCCGAACAACTGCAGAAGCTCCTGGCGAGCCTGTCGCTTGAGGGCCTCTGAGCTGGCACTGGGGAACTGCTGACGAGAAAAGCCGCTGCGCAGGCGAACCACCATGGCAACGGCCGGCAGGTGGCTGGACAGCTCACGGCCGATCTCGTAGATCTGGCGGCGCAGGAGGTTGCGCGTCACGGCGCGCCTGGCCCAGCGCTTGGGCACCATCACGCCCAGCCAGCGACCCCCGCCAGGGAACAACCCGTCTGGCGCTGAAGCAGCACCCGGATCGGCGAGATGAAGGGCGAAATGCATGGTTCGAACCGCTGGGGCAGAAGCCAGCACCGCGTCGAACTGGGCACGCTGGCGCAGGCGTTGCAGCGGAAGCGTCGGGCTTGCCACCACCGGAGGGCAAGTGCAGGCCGACACCTTTCGGACAGACGAGGCGTGCCGCTCAGACGGCCAGGCGCTTGCGGCCCTTGGCGCGACGGGCATTCAGCACCGCACGGCCGCCACGGGACTTCATGCGAACCAGAAAGCCGTGAGTACGGGCGCGACGGATCTTGGAGGGCTGGTAAGTGCGTTTCATGATGACTGGTGTTCTAGAAATTTCCGAGGAAACCCTAGATTATTGCAAAGATTCCTGAAATCGCCAAACCCCAACGGGCTGCACCGCACCATTCACCCACCGTCAACCGGGAAAACGCGATGTGGATAACTGGGAACTGGGGCTACAATGACCATCAGGCAAACGCCATCTATCCACAGCCTGCATCGGCTGTTTTTTTGTCTTTCTCCGCATCCATGACCCTGTCCTCATCCACGCCCGAGTCACCGGTGGGCGCCCCTGATCTGTGGGCTGCCTGCGTGGAAAAGCTGGCCTTGGACCTGCCCGAACAGCAGTTCAACACCTGGATACGCCCCCTGTCCGCCCGTGTCGCCGAAGACGGCAGCAAGGTCACCCTGGCGGTGGCCAACCGGTTCAAGATGGACTGGATCCGGGCCCAGTACGGCAGCAAGATTGCGGCGGCCCTGCAGGCCCTCACGGGCCAGTCGGTGGGACTGGAGTTAGTGCTCGCTCCGCGCGAAGCCCCTGCCAGATCGACACGGGCTCAGAAGCTGCCTGCGGACTTGCAAGATCCCGTGTTTGCCGAACTCCCCGAAGCCGCGGCCGCTGCGATGGAGCCGCAGGCCGAACCGCACAAGCACCGGCTGAACGCGGCCCTCACCTTCTCCACCCTGGTCGAAGGTTCCGCCAACCGGATGGCGCGGGCAGCCGCGATGCACGTGGCCGGCAGCCCGGGGCAGCTTTACAACCCGCTGTTCGTGTACGGGGGTGTCGGCCTGGGCAAGACGCATCTGGTCCACGCCATCGGCAACCAGCTCCTGGCCGACAAGCCCAACGCCAAAGTTCTCTACATCCACGCCGAGCAGTTCGTGTCGGATGTGGTTAAGTCCTATCAGCGCAAGACCTTCGACGCCTTCAAGGAGCGCTACCACTCGCTGGACCTGCTGATCATCGACGACGTGCAGTTCTTCGCCAACAAGGAACGCACCCAGGAAGAATTTTTCAACGCCTTCGAGGCGCTGCTGGCCAAGAAGAGCCACATCGTCATGACCAGCGACACCTATCCCAAGGGGCTGACCGACATCAACGAACGCCTGGTGTCGCGCTTCGACTCGGGCCTGACGGTGGCCATCGAACCACCGGAACTGGAAATGCGGGTGGCCATCCTGATCAGCAAGGCCGAGGCCGAAGAAGCCAGCATGCCGGAAGACGTGGCCTTTTTTGTGGCCAAAAACGTGCGCTCCAACGTGCGCGAACTCGAAGGCGCCCTGCGCAAGATCCTGGCCTATTCGCGCTTCAACCAGAAGGACATCTCCATCCAGTTGGCGCGCGATGCGCTCAAAGACCTGCTGAGCATCCAGAACCGGCAGATCAGCGTGGAAAACATCCAGAAAACCGTGGCCGATTTCTACAAGATCAAGGTCGCGGACATGTATTCCAAGAAACGGCCGGCCAACATCGCGCGGCCGCGCCAGATTGCCATGTTTCTGGCCAAGGAACTGACGCAGAAGAGCCTGCCCGAAATTGGCGAACTGTTTGGCGGCCGCGACCACACCACCGTGCTGCACGCGGTGCGCAAGATCGCCGCCGAACGCCAGACGGTGAGCGAACTCAACCAGCAACTGCACGTGCTGGAGCAGACACTGAAAGGCTGACATGCAAACCTGTGACAATGTCAGGTGGTGCGAGGCCCATCCTGCCCATCGACTTCAAGAGACAACCCCCTGAAAGCACGAGCATGATCGTTTTCCAATCCACCCAGGACAAAGTGTTGGCGGCGCTGCAATCGGTATCGGGCATTGTGGAACGTCGGCACACCCTGCCGGTGCTGGCCAATGTGCTGATCCGCAAGGTTGGCGCCGAGCTTCAGCTCACCACCAGCGACCTGGAAATCCAGATCCGCACGCAGGCCGACCTGGGGGGCGATGACCAGGCCTTCGCCACCACCGTGGGGGCCAGAAAACTGATCGACATCCTCAAGACGCTGCCCGCCGACCAGAAGGTCAGCCTCGAGTCGCAGCAGTCCAAGCTCGTGCTCAAGGGGGGCAAGTCCAAGTTCACGCTCCAAACCCTGCCCGCCGAAGACTTTC
>CAZEZY010000179.1:0-4088 GCA_964516635.1 uncultured Tepidimonas sp.
TGGACCTCACCGGTGTGGACCTGCAACAGGCCGTCATCGACGTGCTGAGTCACCCCACGGTGGCGTCCAAGCGTTTCCTCATCACCATTGGCGACCGCACCGTGGGTGGCCTGAGCCACCGCGACCAGATGGTGGGCCCCTGGCAGGTGCCCGTGGCGGACTGTGCCGTCACGCTGGCCGATTACGCCGGTTTTGCCGGCGAGGCCATGAGCATGGGCGAACGCACCCCGCTCGCCGCGCTGGATGCGCCGGCTTCCGGCCGCATGGCGGTGGCCGAGGCCATCACCAACCTGCTGGCCGCACCCATCGAGTTGCCACGCGTGAAGCTGAGCGCCAACTGGATGGCCGCCTGCGGCGAGCCGGGTGAAGATGCCTCGCTGTACGCCACCGTCAAGGCCGTGGGGATGGAGCTGTGCCCGGCACTGGGCGTGAGCATTCCGGTGGGCAAGGACAGCCTGTCCATGCGCACGCAGTGGAAGGTGCATGGCGAGCAGAAGAAGGTCATCTCGCCCGTGAGCCTGATTGTCAGCGCCTTTGCCACGCTGCCCGATGTGCGGGGCACGCTCACGCCGCAACTCGACGCGCAGGAATCAGACACCACCCTGGTGCTGATCGACCTGGGCAAGGGCAGGAACCGCATGGGCGGCTCCATTCTGGCGCAGGTGCTGAACCAGCCTGGCGGCGTCGTGCCCGATCTGGACGATGCGCAGGACCTGATTGCGCTGGTCAACGCCGTGAACGCCTTGCGCGCCCAGGGCAGGATCCTGGCCTACCACGACCGCAGCGATGGCGGCTTGCTCGCCGCGGCTGCCGAAATGGCCTTTGCCGGTCATGTGGGGGTGGCCCTCAACGTGGACATGCTCGTCACCGAAGGCGACGGCATTCGCGACAGCCGGGCCGAGTACGGCGACGCCAAGAACTGGGCCACGCAGGTCAGCGCCCGCCGCGAGGAACTGACGCTGAAAGCCCTGTTCAGCGAAGAACTGGGCGTGCTGTTGCAGGTGCGCACCGGCGAGCGGAACGAGGTGATGCAGGTGCTGCGCGAACACGGCCTGAGCCCGCACAGCCACTTCGTGGGCAAAACCCGCCCGGCAACTTCGCCCATGGACATGGGCAAGGGTCGCCTGCAGGTCTGGCGCGACACGAAGATGGTGTTCGATGCCAGCCTCCACGACCTGCACCAGGTTTGGGACAGTGTGAGCTGGAAAATCAACCAGCAGCGCGACAACCCGGCCTGTGCCGATGCCGAACACGCCGCCGCGGGTGTGCCCTCTGACCCTGGCATGCATGTGGCGCTCACCTTTGACCCGTTGCAGGACGTCGCCGCGCCGTACCTGAACCTGGCGCGCCCTCGGGTGGCCATCCTGCGCGAGCAGGGCGTCAACTCGCACGTGGAAATGGCCTACGCCTTCGACCGCGCGGGCTTCGAATCCTACGACGTCCACATGACCGACCTGCAGTCCGGCCGCGCCAACCTCCGCGAGTTCAAGGGTGTGGTGGCGTGTGGCGGCTTCAGTTACGGCGACACGCTGGGCGCTGGCATTGGCTGGGCACGTTCCATCACCTTCAACCGCGTGTTGTCGGAGCAGTTCCAGGCCTTCTTTGCCCGCCCGGACACTTTCGGCCTGGGCGTGTGCAACGGTTGTCAGATGTTCGCCGAACTGGCCGACATCATTCCCGGTGCCGAGGCCTGGCCGCGCTTCACCACCAACCAGAGCGAGCGCTTCGAGGCCCGTCTGTCGATGGTCGAGGTGCTGGCGTCGCCCAGCCTGTTCTTCCAGGGCATGGCGGGCAGCCGCCTGCCCATCGCCGTGGCACACGGTGAGGGCTATGCCCACTTCAAGCACCGTGGGAACCGCGACGCGGCCATCGCCGCGATGCGATTCGTCGACCACACCGGGGCGGCCACCGAAGCCTATCCCTTCAACCCCAACGGCAGTCCGGGTGGCCTGACGGCAGTGACCACCGCCGATGGCCGCTTCACCGCGATGATGCCGCACCCCGAGCGCGTGTTCCGCAACATCCAGATGAGCTGGACCGACGCCGCCCAGTGCGGTGGCCTGGAGGCCTACAGTCCGTGGATGCGCATCTGGCGCAATGCACGCAAATGGGTGGGATGACCAAGGTTTGACTTGCATCAAGGTATGGCCATGAGCAATGGCTAAACTGTTATCAAGTATTCCTAGTTGAGGCAGACATGACCCATACCGAGACCGCACCGATTGACGATTTCTCACATTGCCACACGGGCATCTTCCGCAAGCTCGACATGCTGGGTGAATTGCCGGCACTGCTTGAGCCTGCCCGCAAGGCGCGCGAAATCGCCGAGAAATCGCTCGAATTTTTCCGTGAAGCGATCTTCGAGCACCATCTGGATGAAGAGCGCGAGCTCTTTCCCGCGGTGATGGCCAGTGCCGCCAAAGGCGAAGAGCAGGAACGGGTCAAGGCCATGGCCAAACGCCTCACAGACGAACACCGCGAACTGGAACGCCTCTGGAAGAGTCTGGAGGCGGGACTCAAGAAGGTGGCCAAAGGTCAGTCGAATGATCTGGACACTTCCATCATCCAGCAACTGGTCACTCAGTACCGCGCGCATGCGCAGTTCGAGGAGCAGGAATTCCTGCCGCTGTCCCAGGCCATCCTGGGGCGCAACTCCAACCACATGGCGGCATTGGGCATGTCCCTGCACATGCGCCACACCCGTGGGCCTCTGAACGCCTACGTCTGATTCTCGTCCGGCTCAGTGGGCGCCTTGCGCCTGCAGTCGGGTCTTGTAAAACGTCAGCGGCTGTTCAGCCGCCTGGTTCAGCACGCTGCGCTTGATCTTGCCCACCACGTGCATCTCGCACGGCTTGCAGTCGAAGCGCAGCGTCAGCTTTTCCTTGCCGTTGATGAGCTGCAAGGGCTCGGCTTTGACTGTGCCTTGCACCCCGGTCACGCCTTTGGCCTGCTTGGGGCACAAACTGAGCGAAAACCGCACGCAGTGCTTGGTGATCATCAGGCTGACTTCACCTTCTTCCTCGTGCGCTTCGTAGGCTGCCGCAATCACCTGAACGCCGTGTTTGCGGTAGAAGTCCCGCGCCTTCTGGTTGAACACGTTGGCCAGGTAGGTGAGGGTGTCTTCGGGGTAAGGCACCGGTGGCTCGACGGCTGCTGCCCGATGGGGGCGCACATACGCGGCCACACGGGCGGCCTGCAGGGCGGCCACGGCATCACGCCGCAAGGCGTTGAGCTGCGATGCGGGCACAAACCACGGCTGTGACAACTGCACCTGGATGTCGCTTGCCTCGAACAGGGTGTCGCCGAGGCGGCCCAACTGCTCGCGCAGTTTGTGGGCGGCCTGTGCCGGGTCTTTGGCTCGCTCCCAGGCGCCCGAGAGTTCGGCACTCCCCACGTGGCCGTCTTCGTCGGTGAGGGTGAGTTGCAGGCCCGCAGGAGACTCGCTCAACGCCATCCACACCCCAATCCGTCGGTCCGCAGATGGCTTTTCCAGCGTGCGCACCCAGTCCATGCTTCGGTTGCGGTTCACGGTGGTGCCGCGCCTCAGGTCCTTGAAACCGGTCATCGGGTCCTTGGGAAAGATGCGCCAGACGGTGCCACCCTCCTTGCCCGGACCGAGTTTTTCCACCCGGTTGGTCTGTAGCCCCACCAGCTCCATTTGCAGGTCGTGATAGCACAGCCCGTCGCCGTTCTGCAAATCCGTACCCGGGTCTTCGGTTTCCAGTTCCACACCGTCGGCGGCCACACGAGTGACCCAACCAATGGGCTGGCCCGGGTTCTTGGGGGTGTCGAAGGCGCCAATGTCTTGCTGGCGGCCCTGCACGAAATAGTCGGTGAATTCGCGGTTGAAGTTCTGATTCGGGTCGGGCGTGAAGGTGTACGTGCAGTGGCCGCTGGAGGCTCGCGCCAATTCGGGGCGCTCTTCCAGGATCTCATCGAGCAACTGGCGGTAATGGGCGGTGATGTTCTTCACATAGCCCATGTCCTTGTATCCTCCTTCGATCTTGAAGCTGCTCACAACGGCGTAGATCAGGGCGCGCAGGTTGTCGCTATGGTTGTTTTCTTTCATGCTCAGAACGTGCTTGTCG
>CAZEZY010000180.1:0-4007 GCA_964516635.1 uncultured Tepidimonas sp.
CGTTGCTGGCCTGAATGCCCCACTTGGCCAGCGCAGCGTCATCGCTCACGCGGGCATCGACCCAGCGAGCACCTTCCGGCGTTTGTTCTTTCTTCCAGAATGGCGCCTGGGTTTTGAGATAGTCCATCAGGAATTCGCAAGCCTGAAAGCTCTCGCCCCGGTGGGCGGAAGTCACCACCACGAGCACGATCTGGTCCAGTGGCTGCAACAGGCCAACGCGGTGGATGACCCGGGCACCCAGGATGTCGAAGCGTCGGAAGGCCTCGTCGATCATCGCCTCGATGGCCTTCTCGGTCATGCCGGGGTAATGTTCCAGTTCCATGGTCGAAACGCTCTGGCCATCGTTGCGATCCCGAACCGTGCCCACAAAGGTGCAGACGGCCCCCACCCGCGCGTCCTGGCTGCGCAAGGCATGCACTTCGACGCTGAGGTCGAAGTCGTCGGTCTGAATGGAAACACGGGGCTGACTCATCGGCTGGCCTTGTTCACCCACCCGTGACCGGCGGGAAAAATGCCACTTCGGCGCCCGTGGGCAGTGGGGAAGCGTCTTCGGCCATGGCCTGATTGACCGAGGCCCGAACCGCCTTGCCCCGCGCGAGCGCCTCGGCCCAGGCACCGCCACGCCCGATCAGCTCGTCACGGAGTTCGCCCACGGTGGCGGCCTGGGTGTCGAGCGTCAGCGATGGGGTACCCACGGCTTCGCGGATGGCAGCGAAAAAACGGACGTTGATGCTCATGGGCCAGTCAGGACAACAGCGAATCGAAAGACAGGAAATCCACCACGTCACCATAACGGATGGAGCGGCCAGGCGGATTGTCCACCAGACCATCTCCCCACGCCACCGAGGTCAATACCCCCGAGCTCTGGTTGGGGAACAAAGCCAGACCGCCATCCGCCGTGCGGCGCACACGCAGGAATTCGCGGCGCTTGTCACCCTTGGGCAGATCAAAGTGGGCCACCAGGCGCTGGGGCGTTGGCAGGCCACCGGCCTGCGGCCCCACCACGCCCTGAAGGCGCCGCAGAAAGGGGCGCACCAACAGCACAAAGGTCACGAAACTCGACACCGGATTCCCCGGCAAGCCAACGAAATGACAGCGCCCGTCGTGCCCGTGGCGCTCCAGCCAGCCATGGGCAAACGGCTTGCCGGGCTTCATGCCGATCTGCCAAAGGTCCAAGCTGCCCAGTTGCTGCACGGCGGGCTTGATGTGATCTTCCTCGCCCACGGACACCCCGCCGCTGGTCAGGATGAGATCGTGCGCCTGCGCGGTCGAACGCAGCGCGGCCACCGTGGCCTCGCGCTGGTCGGGCACGATCCCCAGATCGCTCACTTCGCAGCCCAGCCTTTGCAGGAGCGCACGCAGAAAGAAACGGTTGGAGTTGTAGATGGCGCCGGGCTTCATCTGCGCCGGGGGCACATCGCCGGGCATGACCAGTTCGTCACCCGTCGAGAACAGGGCCACACGCACGCGGCGCTTCACCACCAGATGCGAGTGACCGATGCTGGCTGCCAGACCGAGTTCAGCCGGGCCCAGCAAGGTGCCTGCAGGCAGCACCACGGTGCCACGCCGCACATCTTCGCCCTGCCGGCGTATCCATTGACCCATTGAGGGCTGGGCCTTGAAGCGCACCAGCGACACCCCATCGGCCTCGCCCGCCGCTTCGGCCTCTTCCTGCATGATCACGGCATCGGCACCCAGGGGCAAGGGCGCTCCGGTGAAAATGCGCGCCACGGTGCCAGGCTTCAGGGGTGGACCGAAGTGCCCGGCCGGGATGCGCTGCGACACCGGCAAGGCCTCGCCCGCTGCCGCCTGCAGATCGGCGACGCGAACGGCATAGCCGTCCATGGCGGTGTTGTCGTGCCCAGGGACATCGAGCGCTGAGACCAGGTCCTGCGCCAGCACACGCCCATCCGCATCGAAAGTGGCAACCGCCTCGGCATCCGGCACGGTCTGGACCGAAGCCAGCAAGGTATCGAGTGCCTCCTCCAGCACCATCAGGCCTGGGCGGGCGGACCGTGCATCAGTCATGGCAGTGGGTGGCGATGTAGGCCTTGACCTGGTCGACGTCGGCCGGCATGACCTGCACGCGTTTGGGCAGGGCTTCGATGCCGTTGAACTTCGCGGGGCGTTCGGGCGCGCGGTTCAATGCCTCCACGATGGTTTCGGCAAACTTGATGGGCAAAGCGGTTTCCAGCACCACCATCGGCACGCCGGCCGTCAGGTGTTCGCGCGCCACCTTCACACCATCGGCGGTGTGGGTGTCGATCATCTGGCCAAAGCGCGCCCAAATGTCGCGGATGGTGTCCAGCCGGTTCGCATGCGTGCTCTTGCCACTGACAAAGCCATAGCGGCTGGCCGCCAGGGTGAAGTGCGGGTCCGTGCTCAGGTCGAACTGGCCGGTGGTGTTCAACGCAACACCGAACAGCGCCTGGGTGCGTGCGGCATCACGGCCCAGCAGGTCGAACACAAAGCGCTCGAAGTTGCTGGCCTTGGAGATGTCCATCGACGGGCTGGAGGTTTCGAACGTGTCCGCACTGCCGCGCACACGGTAGACGCCGGTGCGAAAGAACTCGTCGAGCACGTCGTTTTCGTTGGTCGCTACCACCAGCTGGTGGATGGGGAGCCCCATCATGCGGGCCACGTGGCCCGCGCACACATTCCCGAAGTTGCCGCTGGGTACCGTGAAGCTGACCGGCTGGAGAGACCGATTCGCCGCCGGGCCGCCCCAAGGCGAATCAGCCCCCTCGGGGGGCAGCGAACCACGCGCAGCGGGGAGCGTGGGGGCCTGTTCCGTGGCCTGGATGTAACCGGCAAAGTAGTACACCACCTGCGCCAGCAGCCGCGCCCAGTTGATGGAGTTGACCGTGCCGATCCGGTACTGGCGTTTGAACGCCAGGTCGTTGCTGACCGCCTTGACGATGTCCTGGCAATCATCGAACACGCCTTCGATGGCGATGTTGTGGATGTTGGCGTCCTGCAGGCTGAACATCTGTGCCTGCTGGAAAGGGCTCATGCGACCGTGGGGGCTGGTCATGAAGACGCGCACCCCATGTTTGCCGCGCATGGCATGCTCGGCCGCGCTCCCGGTGTCGCCACTGGTGGCTCCCAGAATGTTCAATTCCTCACCCCGGCGACCCAATTCGTATTCGAACAGGTGACCCAGCAGCTGCATGGCCATGTCCTTGAAGGCCAGCGTCGGGCCGTTGGACAGCGCTTCGATCCAGAGGCCGTTCTCCAGATGGCGCAGCGGCACGATTTCGCTGGTACCAAACACCTCGGCCGTGTAGGTTCTGGCGCACAGCGTGCGCAGGTCAGCGGCAGGAATGTCGTCGATGTAAAGCGACAGAATCTCGAAAGCGAGCGCCGCGTAACCCTGCTCGTGGTACACCTTGCGCCAGCGTGCCAGGGTGGTGTCATCGACCTGCGGGTAGTGCTCGGGCAGATACAACCCGCCATCGGGCGCCAGGCCCTCGAGCAGGATTTCACAGAAACGCTTGCGGTCCGGATGCCCGCGGGTCGAAAGGTAGTGCATCAGGCCAATTCTTCTTTGCGGATACGGGTGATGGGGGCCAGCACGGTGGGCAGCGCCTGCATTTTGGCAATCGCCTGGTTCATGATGCCCTCTTTCGTGTCGTGTGTGAGAATGATCACGTCGGTTTGGGTGCTGCCTTCACCGCCCACTTCCTCGGCTTCGCGCTGCAACACGGCGTCGATGCTGATGCCGGCTTCGGCCAGCAGGCCGGTCAGCTTGGCCAGCACGCCCGCCTCATCGGCCACTCGCAGGCGCAGGTAGTAGCTGGTGACCACCTCACTCATGGGCAGCACGGGGACATCGCTCATGGCGCCGGGCTGGAAGGCCAGGTGGGGCACTCGGTTCAGCGGGTCGGCCGTGTGCAGGCGGGTCACGTCCACCAGATCGGCGATCACGGCACTGGCGGTGGGTTCGCTGCCAGCGCCCTTGCCGTAATACAAGGTGGTGCCCACGGCATCGCCCTGCACCATCACGG
>CAZEZY010000181.1:0-3794 GCA_964516635.1 uncultured Tepidimonas sp.
CACGACCCTTGGCTTCGGAGGCCAATACTCTATCCACTGAGCTACAGCCGCGCACAGCCTTGCATTCTATCAGGCCCGGTCATCCCATCGGCCGCCGGTTTGGCAGACCGTTATAATTCGAGTGATTACCCTACCGTTCCGCACCAGAGGACTCCATGAGCGACGCGCACGATTCTCATACCGGCCCCATCAAGACCCCGAAGCAACTGCTCTGGACGTCGTTCTTTTCCTTTGTGCTGCCTGTGTTCCTGATCATCGGCCTGGTGTTCTATGTCACCAAAGCCGACAAGCCGGCTGCCGGCGCTGTGGATCAGGAACTGGCCACCGCCATCCGTATTCAGCCCATTGGTTCGGTCGAACTGCGTGACGGTAACCGCGTCCTGCAAGCCGGCGATGCCGTCTACAAAGCCCAGTGCGCTGCCTGTCACGATGCCGGCCTGGTGGGCGCGCCCAAGTTCGGTGTCGCGGGCGACTGGTCGGCCCGCCTCGGTCAGGGTCTGGACGGCTTGGTCAATGCCGCCCTCAAAGGCAAAGGCGCCATGGGGGCCCAAGGTGGCGGCGCCTTCGACGACATCGAAATTGCCCGTGCCGTGGTGTTCCTGGCCAATTCGGGCGGCGGCAAGTTTGAAGAGCCCGCACAACCTGCCCCGGCCGAATAAGACCTCCCACACCACCGGTCGATCAAGCCCGCTTCGCGGGCTTTTTTCATGAACTCAACGTGCACGAACCGAACCGTGAAGGGATGCGGGGCTGAGTACGTAGCCGGCTTGCTGTGGCAGTGCGGCAAAGTTCACACTCTGAGGACACCAGACACCCTCAGACACCCATTCAGCGGCCTGGTGCATGTCCTGGCTGTGGACCACCCCACAGCCGATATCGGTGATCAGGTACAGGCACCCCTCCTCATCCACCTGACTGTACCGGTACGAAGCCCGCTGCCCGGTATGCGAGGTCACCGACAGGGGTGTATCCAGACGCCACACCCAGGGTGCCCGCTCAAGCTCCACAAACACGCGTTGCGGCCCATTCTGGAAATACCAGCAACCTTGCTCGTCACAGGCATAGTTGCGGTGGATGAAGCCCATCAGCTTGTCGTGCTTGAGTTCCGACCCCTTGCTGACGGCTTGCGCGCCCTCGCCAGCAAACGGTCCAGCGGCCTGCGCGGCCTCATCGCGCATCCACCACCTGCCTCGTGCATCCAGTCCGAGCCAGCCGTAACAGTCGGGAACGTTCGGCCACTTGGCCATTGCAGCCCTGACCACCTCATCCATGGGCCCCTCCCTTCGGATCCATCAGCCAGTCGCACACCGCAGATGGCATCGCATCCAGCGCCAACCATGAAGCGGCTCGGCCTGTCGTCGCTTTTCCCCGGTGAGCGAATCCCACATGCCCTCCCTGATCAGGCTGCCAGAGGCACACCCGATCGCTCACATCGCCTGGACCGGGCAAGGAGTACGAAGGCACAAACGGATCGTTTCGCGCATTCAGCACCAGAGTGGGCAACTGGATCTCCTTCAACCGGTGGCGCGAAGAAGCCCTCGTCCAGTAGTCGGTCACGCCCCGATAGCCATGCAGTGGGGCCGTGAACACATCATCAAATGCCTCCAGCGTTTGCGCACGCAAGGCCTTATCGAGGTCGAACAAGCCCGGATACTGTGACCATTTCTGACGGGCCTTGCGTTTCATGGTGCGAAGGAACATCCGGGCATACAGCTGACGGTTCACCCCGCGGTCGATGGCTTTGCCTGCTGCCATCAGATCGAGTGGCGAACAAATCGCCACCACGGCATCCACCACGCGGGCCGCTTCAGCACCGGCTTCCTGAGCCCAGCGCAACAAGGCATTTCCCCCTAACGACACGCCCACCGCCCATACCGGTCCGCCTCCCCCATGGCGGGCACGAATCTCCTGGAGCATCCAGCCAATTTCCGCCGCATCGCCTGAATGATAGGCCCGGGGTGCCAGATTGATCTCGCCCGAACAGCCCCGGAAATGGGGAACCACATACCGCCACCCTCGATGTCTGGCCTGCGAAGCAAATGCCAGTGCGTAATGGCTGGCCGACGAGCCTTCCAGGCCATGAAACAGCACCAGCAGGGGCTTTTCGACTGACTCAAGACTGGAACCGTCCAGTTGGTCCACATCCACAAAATCGCCATCGGGCGTGGTCAGCCGCTCTCGGTGGAATGTCAGACCCGTGGCAGCCCGCCTTCCCCACCAGGCGGCACCAATGGTCTGCACATGCCCGCCAGGCAGCCACCAGGGTGGTTCATACAGCCAGCGCATACCCGCCCTCAGTGCAGCACCTTGTTGGGATAAGTGATGCTGGCAATTGGTTTTCGGGTACCCGGGCTGGCGTGGTGTACCGCCATCCTCCATCCGGTGGCGGTGAGCACATACACATTCGTTGCGATCACCGACGCCTCAAGCAACCCGTCATCGGATGGAAGCACCACCGTTTCGAGCACGCTGTGAACGGCGCAAGCCCCATAGACGGACCGGTGCAGCACCTCGGGCTGAACCGTGATCGGGCCGTGTTCGAACATGGCCGCAAACGACTCACGGATGGCCCGATGACCCAGCAATCGTGGACCACCCGGGTGGATGCAGACCGGCTCTTCCTCATCCGACCAGCACGCCATCAATGCATCGATTCTCGCGTTCTGTAGCGCCTCGTAAAACGATTGCTCGATCTGTTCGGGCGTCGGGTGAGAAGGAAGGATTGAGCGCATCGTCTGATTGTGCCCCCAAAAACAAAACCGCCTGGCGGGCAGGCGGTTTTGCAGACACAACGGAATGCGGTTCAACGCTTCTGGCGGTACTTTCGCAACGCGGCGATCTGGGCCGCCATCACCGCCAGCTCGGAAGTCGCCTTGGCCAGGTCCACATCGCTCTTGGCATTCTTCAGGGCCTCTTCCGCCGACTTGCGGGCGTCACTGGCCTTGGCTTCGTCCAGATCCTTGCCACGGATGGCCGTATCGCTCAACACCGTCACGACACGGGGCTGAACTTCCAGGATTCCGCCAGCGACGAACACGAACTCCTCGCCTCCATCGGCCTTCTCGATGCGCACGGCACCAGGCTTGATGCGGGTGATCAGTGGCACGTGGCCCGGCAGAATACCGAGTTCACCCGTTTCACCGGGCAGAGCGACAAACTTGGCCGGACCACTGAAGATCGACTCTTCGGCGCTGACCACCTCGACTTGGATCGTGCTCATGACGCCTCCTTAGGCTGCGAGTTTCTTGGCCTTTTCGAAGGCTTCGTCAATGGTACCGACCATGTAGAAGGCCTGCTCGGGCAGGTGATCGCATTCGCCGGCGGTGATCATCTTGAAACCACGGATGGTTTCAGACAGCGGCACGTACTTGCCAGGGGAACCGGTGAACACCTCGGCGACGTGGAACGGCTGCGACAGGAAGCGCTGGATCTTCCGTGCGCGGGCCACGGCCAGCTTGTCTTCCGGTGCCAGTTCGTCCATGCCCAGAATGGCGATGATGTCGCGCAGTTCCTTGTAGCGCTGCAGCGTGCCCTGCACCGCACGGGCGGTGTTGTAATGGTCTTCTCCCACCACCAGCGGGTCGAGCTGGCGGCTGGTGGAGTCCAACGGGTCCACGGCGGGGTAGATACCCAGTGCAGCGATGTCACGCGACAGCACCACGGTGGAGTCCAGGTGGGCGAAGGTGGTGGCAGGTGACGGGTCGGTCAAGTCGTCGGCTGGCACGTAAACGGCCTGAATGGAGGTGATCGAGCCCACTTTGGTGGAGGTGATTCGCTCCTGCAGACGGCCCATT
>CAZEZY010000182.1:0-3614 GCA_964516635.1 uncultured Tepidimonas sp.
TGGCCAGCTTGGCGGTGGTGGTGGTTTTACCGGCACCCTGCAAACCCGCCATCAGAATCACCGCCGGGGGCTGGGCCGCGAGGTTGATGTCGCTCACCCCGGCGCCCATGGTGGCTGCCAGCTCCTTGTTGATGATGCCCACCAGCGCCTGCCCGGGCGTGAGCGATCCCACCACCTCGGCACCCAGGGCCTTTTCCTTCACCCGGGCGATGAAGTCGCGCACCACGGGCAAGGCCACGTCGGCCTCCAGCAGCGCCATGCGCACCTCGCGCAGCATGTCGGTGACGTTGCTTTCGGTGATGCGGGCCTGGCCACGCATTTCCTTGACCAGGCGAGAAAGTTTTTCAGTAAGGGCAGAGGCCATGCGGTGCTTTACGTGAGGGAGCGCGTCAAACGGCCCGGCTGACCGTTAAACTCTGAGGATGATTTTAGCCGCGAGCCCCTGGTGGACCACCGTACCCTCTCTGGGCGCGGCATTGGGCTATGCCGTGCTGGCGGGCTGGTCGTCCCGCATGGGCCGTGGCGCCATCAGCGGGATCATGGCCGCTGTGTGGGTGCTGCACGGCCTGGCCCTGGTGTCCGTGCTGGGGGTGGAACCGGTCCGCTTCGGTTTCGCCACGCTGCTGTCCGTCACTGCGTGGCTGGTTTTCACGGTGTACGCCATCGAAACCCGGCTCTACCCGCAACTGGGCACCCGCTGGACGCTGGCGGGGCTGGGCGCCCCGGCGGTGCTGCTGGTGCTGGTTTTCCCCGGCACGGTCTATCCGGCCCTGCTGTCCACCTGGCTGCCCCTGCACTGGGCCCTGGGCATCGCCTCGTATGGCCTGCTGGGCGTGGCCGTGGCCCATGCGTGGATGATGCAGCGCACCGAACGGCTCATCCGCCGCGGCACACCTTCGCCCAACGCCCTGCCTCTGCTGGCACTGGAGCGGCTCACTTTCCGGTTCGTCACCGCCGCCTTTGTGCTGCTCACCCTCACGCTCATCGCAGGCTGGTATTTCAGTGTGTTGCTGCAGATCGGGGGCTGGGCCTGGACGCACAAGACGATCTTCACCGTCCTCTCGTGGGCCGTGCTGGGCGTCTTGCTGATCGGTCGCGAGTTGTGGGGCTGGCGTGGCCGGCTGGCGGTCCGCATGCTGTATGTCGCTGCCGGCTTGCTGCTGCTGGGCTATGCCGGCTCGCGTTTCGTCCTTGAAGTGGTCCTGCAACGCGCATGATGAAATACCTCCTGGTCATTGCCGTGGTGCTGGTGGCTTTTTACATCTGGCGTCACAACCGCCGCGCTGAGGCGCAGGAGCGGGCCGAAGCCGAACAGGCCAACCGCCAGCGCACGGCCAGGCGCACACCGGCGGTGCCCAGTGCCATGGTCACCTGCCGGCACTGTGGCCTGCACCTGCCCGCCCCAGACGCCGTGAAAGGTTCATTGGGGTTTTACTGTGGCCCGGAACACCGCCGCCTCGCCGAAGGCTGAAGCCGCCACCTCGGGCCCGGCTTCGGCTTTTGCGCCGTTCTGGATCAGGGGGGGTCAGCCGTCCCCGCCATCGGCGCTGCCTTTCATGGACGAAACCGAAGCGGGTGGCAGACTCTGGACCTACCTGATGGGCGCCCGGCTCCTGGTGGCGCTGTTCCTGACAGGCATGCAGGCCATTGCGTATGCGCAAGACGCGGCCCCCTGGTGGTTGCTCCTCCTTTGCGGGGTGTATCTGCTGGCCACTGGGGCCATGCTGCGCTGGTCGCGCCCCGCCCGACCCGATTCCCTGTGGGCCACGGGCTGGGCCCTCACCCTTTGGGTCGACTTGGCGGTGTTTGGTGTGCTTCAGACCTTCCAGCAGGGCGGCTTCAACTACACCCCCCTGTTTGTGCTGCCGGTGCTGCTTGCCTCCATCATGGGCCCATTGCCGCTGGCCCTGGGCAGCGCCGCCTTTGCGACGCTGGTGTTGCTGTTCGACGCCTTCAGCAGCGAAGTCCTGTACCCGGGCCGGCCATCCAGCGGTTATGGGCAGGGCGCCATCACCGGTGCAGGCTTGTTTCTGGTGGCCCTGCTGGCCAACCAGCTCGCCTTGCGACTGGTCCGGGAGCAGACTCAGGCTCGCATCAGCCGGGCCTGGGCCGATGCCGAGTCGCAGGTGAACCAGCTCATTGTGACGGGCCTCAGCGAAGGCGTGATGGTCATCGATGCGCAAGGTCGTCTCTGGCACGCCAACTCGGCCGCCTGCGAGATGCTGGGCGACCGTCAGGCCAAGCCCCCTTACGAGACCCTCGTCAACACACCAGGGTGGCCCCTCCTCTCTGCCTGGGTCAGGCGAAGCATCTTTTTCGGACGCGATGCCCATGCCGACTTCACCCTGCCCACGCCCACGGGCGGCGAGCGTCTGGTCTCGCTGCGGTCTCGCATCTCCACCACACCCGGCGAGCACATGGACATCGACACCGCCTGCGTCGTCTTCATGGAAGACCTCCACGATGTGGAAACCCGGGTTCGCAACGAAAAGCTGGCCACCATGGGCCGCGTGTCGGCGGCTCTGGCGCACGAGATTCGCAATCCGTTGGCCGCCATTTCGCAAGCCACGGCGCTGCTGCGAGAAGAACCGCTGACCCCGGACCAGCAACGCCTTCTCCACATCTGCAGCCAGAATGTGTATCGGCTACGGGAGATGGTGGAGGACATCCTGGAAGTGGTCAAACTCCCCAACCGGCCCCGACAGCCCGCACCCCACCTGCCACTGGACGAGACCCTTCACCGCATTCTGGTCGAGTGGAACCAGCAACACCCGGCGGGGCCTGAACCCCTCTGGCAACCCGGCGCGCCTGGCTTCATCGTCGCCTTCGATGCCGAACATCTGCGCAGGGTCCTGGTCAATCTCCTCGACAACGCCCGCCAGCATGCCCCCATCGCTCAGGACTCCCTGGAAGTGACCACTCACCCAAGCGGCACGGTCGAGGTCTGGAACCCCGGTCTTCCACTGCCCGCCCAGGTGGCCCAGCACCTGTTCGAGCCTTTCACGTCGTCCCACAGCCGTTCCAGCGGTCTGGGGCTGTACCTGTCGCGCGAATTGTGCGAGCGTTACGGTGCGCAACTGCAATACCGCTCCCTGGCCCGACATGGGGTTTCGGGGCACGCGTTCACGGTGCGGTTTCCCCCGGTCACCCCCACCTGATGGGCAACCCGTCGTCAGACGAGATCAGGGGGTGGGCTTGGCTGACCCACCTTGCCTGGATGCAAAAAACCGCATGATTCATTAAAAGAACCATTGTGATACGCCATTTTTGGCGTTGGAAAACGATGATTTGCCATATCATGCCCATGGAGACGACGCCCCTTTTGCTCATCCTTTCGGGTCCATGACATGAACTCAATGCCTAATACCGTCAAGTTGAAAACCATCCAGGTTTATGTCAGCGTGAAAATGCACGATGGTGATCGATTCCGAGGTTACATTCACCTGACGGAAGGTGAGCGGATGCAGGACATGATGAACGATCCGCGCAAGTTCTTCCCGATTCAGATGAACTCCGAGGTCGGGGAAATGGCCATCCTGTCCAAAGAATACGTGGTGTCCATCGAAGAAGTGGACGAATCGAAAGCCCGATCGTTCAGTTTCTCCTGACAACCC
>CAZEZY010000183.1:0-3598 GCA_964516635.1 uncultured Tepidimonas sp.
GGCGAAGCAGAAGGGCTTTCTTGCGTTCAGGATCGTTGACGACTTGCATGCGGATCAGAATCTTGAGATGGAAGAAGGATGAATATACCCCCAGCAGTATTATTTGACAAGACCTTCGCTCTGATGGCCCGCGACCTGCCTTTTGTATGGATTGAATTTAATTCAATGCAGAACTCGAACAAGTTTCAAAATCGGCAAGCATTTGATTTAAAACCACAATTTTTGCAACTGTCCCGGACACGTCAGCAGCACAGGGTTTTACCTCATGGTGGCCTTTCGGGTGAAGTCTAGGATGTGACGACTGTCTATGACAGCATCTTGAGGCGATCCAGAGGACGCCTTCATTTTTTCATACAGGAGACATGCCATGAAAGCCTTAATGAAGTCGGTTGCACTGGCTGCAGCCATCACCACACTGGCTGCGCCCGCCTTGGCTCAGGAACGCGTGCGGTGGGGAATTCCCATGTCCTTCGGGTCAAACCTGACTGCCCTCGGTGACACCATGCCCTGGGTGTCTGAAACCCTGAAAGGGATTTCCGGCGGCTCCATCAACCTGCAAATCTTCGAACCCGGCAAGCTGGTGCCGGCCCTGGGTATTTTCGATGCCGTGTCGGCGGGTACGGTCGAGGCGGGTTACAGCTTCATGGGCTATGAAATCGGGAAAGTTCCGGTGTCAGCCATCTTCGGCGCCCTGCCCTTCGGCATGGAATCGCCACAGTTTGCCGCATGGATGTATTTCGGTGGCGGCGACCAGCTGCTGAAGGAGGCTTTCCGTCCTCATAACGTCTACCCCATTTTCTGTGGATCCATCAGCCCGGAAGGCGCTGGATGGTTCCGCAAGGAAATCAATTCCCCGGCAGACCTCCAGGGCCTGAAGTTCCGTGCAGCGGCTCTGGGTGGCAAGATCTACCAGAAGCTGGGTGCTTCCGTGACGATGCTGCCTGGCGGTGAGCTGTATCAGGCACTGGAGCGTGGTGTGCTGGACGGCACCGAGTTTTCACTGCCCTCTGTGGATGACCAGCTGGGCTTTGCCCGTGTGGCCAAGAACTACTACATGCCTGGCTGGCACCAGCCGTCAACCAACCAGTACCTCTACGTGAACCTGAATGCCTGGAACAAACTGAATGCTCAGACCAAGGCTCAGATCGAGACCGCCTGTACCGCTGGCGTGACCATCGCCATTGCCAAGGCGGAAGCCTCACAGGCTGATGCGCTGGCCAAGTTCGAGCGTGAGGGCGTGCGAGTCCGCCAGTTCAACCAGACCATGCTGAATGCGTTTGCCAAGGCCTCCAAGGAAGTGCTGGCCGAGGAATCTGCCCGCGATCCGATGTTCAAGAAGGTGCATGACAGCATGTCAGCCTTCCAGGAAAAGAACCGCAAGTGGCACGACTTTGGTTACCTGCCGCGTAACTACAAGCCCTGACGCTAACCAGAACGGCCACCGCCTCTTTGGCGGTGGCCGTTTTGTTGTCGCACGCCACCACACACCATGAATACCTTGCCCTCTTCATCGAGTTCCCACACCGCCGCTGACGGCACGCCCGCCGGTGCTTCGGGCATTCCGCTCCCAACCACCTCTTTCTCGCGCGCGATCGACCGATTCATCGGCTGGGTGGGCGAACTGGCTTCTGCACTCTGGACAGTCCTGATGCTGGTGATCGTCGTTCAGGTGGTCGCTCGATATGCCTTCGGACGGGGCTCCATCATGATGGAAGAGTTGCAATGGCACATCTACGCGATCGGATTCATGCTCGGCCTGTCTTTCACCGAGGTGCGTGAGCGCAATGTCCGCATTGATGTGATCGCCGAGCGTTTCCGCTATCGAACCCGACTCTGGATCGAACTGCTGGGCACCTGCCTGCTGTTCATGCCATTTGTGTTGACCGTGATCTGGTACGCGATTCCCTTTTTCCTGTCCTCCTGGAACCTGTCAGAGACGTCGGCCGCCCCGGGTGGGTTGCCCTATCGCTGGTTCCTGAAGTCTTTCATCATCACCGCCTTCGCGTTGCTGGCCCTGGTCGGTCTGGCACGGATCACCCGTGTCTGGGTCGCCCTGTTTCACAAAACCACGCCCTAACGATCGGTTGTGATCATGCCTTTTTACGAATTGTTTTCGATCGCTCTGCTGGTCTGCTTCATCGGCGCACTGTTCATCGGCTACCCGGTCGCCTGGTTGCTGGGAGGGCTCTCGCTCATTTTCAGCGCCTTCGCCATCTACCTCGGCCTCTGGTTTGACCTCGACACCTTCCTGATGACAGGATGGAACAAGTTTTCCGGTGTGGTGGACCGTTTTGACGCGATCATGTCCAACTGGGTGCTGGTCTCACTCCCCATGTTTGTTTACATGGGCCTCATGCTCGACCGCTCTGGCGTGGCCGACGTGATGATGCGCAATTTCGTGAAGGTTTTCAGCGGCATCCGAGGCGGCCTGGGTCTGACCGTCGTGGTCATCGGCATCTTGCTGGCTGCCTCTACCGGGATTGTGGGCGCCTCCGTCGTGCTGCTGGCTGTTCTGGCCATGCCGGTGATGCTGCAAAGCCAGTACTCCAAGCGACTCGCTTCAGGCGTGGTGGCAGCCTCAGGCACCCTAGGCATCCTGATCCCTCCCTCGATCATGCTCGTCCTCATGGCAGATCAGGTCTCCACGCCGGTGGGCGACCTCTTCATGGGCGCCCTGATTCCCGGCGTGGCGCTGGGCGTGCTGTACATGGTCTTTCTCCTGATCGTCGGCCTGATCAAGCCTGAACTGGTGCCTGCACGTCAGGCCGGTGATGAAAAGCTGACATTCAAGCAGATCGGTATGGCTCTGCTGTCGACACTGCCGACCTTGAGCCTGATTCTGCTGGTCCTGGGGTCCATCTTTTTCGGCATTGCCACGCCCACCGAAGCCTCCGGCCTGGGCGCATTTGGTGCCATCATTCTGGCTGCCCTGAACAAGCGTCTGAACTGGCAGGTGATCCGTCAGGTGGGCATTGAAACGACCCTCACGACCTGCTTCATTTTTGCCATCTTCATTGGCGCCACCGTTTTTGCCTATGTCCTGCGATTGGTTGGCGGCGACGAACTGATCAGCGAGTTTTTCAAGAACCTGGGTCTATCGCCCATGGGACTGGTGCTGGTCGTCCTGCTGGTGGTGTTCATTGCCGGCTTTTTCCTCGACTGGTTCGAGATCGTCCTGATCATCCTCCCCCTGCTGGCCCCGGTGATCAAGATGACCGGTCTGGACATGACGTGGTTCCTGATCCTGATCGCGCTGGTTCTGCAGACTTCTTTCCTCACACCGCCCGTCGGTTTTTCGCTGTTCTACCTCAAGGGTGCCGTGCCCAAAGGCGTGACCATCAAGGACATTTACATCGGCGTGATCCCTTTCGTGTTGTTGCAGCTGACCATGGTGGCGATATGCCTGATCTTCCCGGAAATCATTACCTGGCTTCCGCAAAAAATGTACGGCCCCCCTGGCTGACGAACCGGATCTGGAAAATCAAAGGGCGCTGCGGCGCCCATTTTTCTTGGAAAACGTTTAAGATTGACGTTTACGTAAACGTAAAGAAGGCTGCCCCATTGAGAATGGAGGTCTGCCCCGTGCCACAACAGCCCT
>CAZEZY010000184.1:0-3503 GCA_964516635.1 uncultured Tepidimonas sp.
GCCCCCTTTCGTTACTTGCCACCAGCAGGTTCACGATTTCGAGGCAGAAATGAGCCGGGCATGGGTACGGGGCAGACGACGCATGTTGTGCTTGAGCCGAGATGGCCCATCGGCAGCATGCCTCAGACGACACGGAGACGCAGCGCCTTGGCGCCCTGGTGCGAGAGTCGCCAACCGTTGCATGGATTCGCTATGGTTCTGGGAGAGCCCCTGGGCACACATGTGCCGCGGTGTTCACACCCAAAAGATTGACCTTGCTCTCGCCTGATGGGACCAACCGGTACGATTTCTGGATGATCGGGCGCGGGCCTCTGTTGGCCAATGGCAAGAACCCGGTCAAGCCTTGCACTGGCTTCTGTTTTTCGAAGCCGCGCCCCCTCAACCGGCCACTACCAGTCCACGGTTACCTCAGCACAGAGGCGTAGCCCGCTTCTTCGAGTTTGGCCGCGATGTCTTCCGGGGCAATCATGCTGCTGTGGCTGACCCAGGCCGTCTGGTCGGTCAGATTGACGTCGGCCTGATGCACACAGGGCAGATCCTGCAATTCGAACATGACCGCATCGGCATCGTCCTGGCTTCGCATGTCGGGTACGAAAAACGTGGTTTCTGGCATGGTCGCACAATGATGCCATGGCCGGAGCAAGAAAGGCATTGCCCCTGATAGACCCCACCCGCTGCACGGGTTGCGGCTGGTGTGTGGCCGTTTGCCCGCCCCATGTGATGTCGTTGCAGGCCGAGGCGGGCATCAAGCGCAGCGTGCTGCATGACGCAGCGGCATGCACGGGCTGTGCATTGTGCGCGGTGCGATGCCCGTTTGACGCGATCGAGATGAAACGGCAAAGGCAGAGGGCCCTGGGGGCCGCTCTGCCTGACGATTACTGACCCTGAGCCAGGGCAAAACCCCGGGCGCCGTCAAAGGTGCAGAGGTTTTCGGTCTTGATGAAGTCGATGCCGCTGGAGGCCAGGGCGCTCATCAGGTTGACCAGGGCGGCATGGTCCAGGGTTTGACCTTCGGGGGTGACGAAACGGCAGCGCCAGTGGTCGGTGCAGAAGGTTTCGGGGAAGCCGCCGGGCCAGACCTTCACCCCCCGGTTGGTGATGACTTGCAGCACCAGTCCGGCGGGTGTGCAGGCCTGCAGACGATCGGCCAGGTCATCGGGCTGGGTGTGGGCGGCATGAACGAACACATCGATGCCGACCAAGGCCTTCCGGGCCGCTGCAGGCGTTCTGGTGGGCTTGACCAGGGTCGCCGCTGGCATGTTCACCTGGCTGGTTTGCGCGTAGCTCACGGGCTTCATTTTCTGAGGCAGATTGCCCAGACGGTCGATGACGGCGTCGGCAAAGTCCATGCTGCCGAACGGACGACCGATGCTCAGGTGGCTGTGCAGTTCGGCGGTGTGCACACCGTCTTCGATGGCGCTCAGCCAGGCGTTGTGGATGCGTTCGGCCGCTTCGGCCTGCCCGATGTGGACCAGCATCATCACCGCAGCCAGCAACAGGCCCGAGGGGTTGGCGATGCCCTTGCCGGCAATATCGGGTGCACTGCCATGGATGGCCTCGAACATGGCCACATGCTCCCCGATGTTGGCGCTGGGTGCCAGGCCGACCGAGCCGGTGAGTTCTGCGGCGATGTCGGAGATGATGTCGCCGTAGAGGTTGGGGGTGACGATCACGTCGAACAGGTCGGGACGTGTGGCGAGGCGGGCGGCCCCGATGTCGATGATCATGTGATCCGTCTGGATGTCCGGGTACTCGGGGGCGATCTCGTCGAAGACCTTGTGGAACAGCCCGTCGGTCATCTTCATGATGTTGTCTTTCGTCATGCAGGTGACCTTCTGGCGGCCGTTGGCCCGTGCATATTCGAAGGCGTAGCGGACGATCTTCTCGCAACCGGGGCGGGTGATGAGTTTGAGGCACTGGAAGACCTCGTCGGTCTGACGGTGCTCGATGCCGGCGTACAGGTCCTCCTCGTTTTCGCGGATGATGACGAGATCCATTTTGGGATGGAGCGTCTTCACGTACGGTGCGTAACTGACGCAGGGCCTCACGTTGGCGTACAGTCCGAGCGTTTTGCGGATGGTGACGTTCAGGCTCTTGAAGCCGCCGCCCTGCGGGGTGGTGATGGGCGCCTTGAGGAACACCCTGGTGCGGCGCAGGCTGTCCCAGGCTTCGGGGGCGATGCCGGCGCTGTGACCCGCCAGGTACTGCTGTTCGCCGATGTCGATGAATTCCGGGGCGATGGAGGCGCCCGCCGCGGTGAGCACGCGGAGGGTGGCTTCCATGATTTCGGGGCCGATGCCGTCGCCATGGGCCACGGTGATGGGGACTGCTGTTGACATGTCGCTGCTCCTGTTGTGTGGATGAACAGGTTGAAGTCTGCAAGAAAAAATCATTGAAGAAAAATGATTTATTTCATAGAATGACATAGCCGTAAACCTATGAGTAAATTCCGCCTTCCCAAAGCCACTTTCAACCAGCTTCGTACGCTGGAGAGTGTGGCGCGGCTGGGCTCCATCACGCAGGCAGCCCGGGAACTCCACCTGACGCAACCCACCGTGACGGTCCAGATCCAGGAGCTTCAGGCCTCCCTGTCGGCCACGCTGGTCGAGCCGGCAGGCCGAGGCATCCGGATCACCGAGGCAGGGCGCCGCCTGCAGCAGGCCGCCATCGACATCTTTGGTCTGTGGCGTCACTGTGAAGACGACCTGCACGCCTTGCAAGGGCTGGAGCGGGGGCAGTTGCGGATTGCCGGTGTGACCACCACCGAATACTTCATCGCCCACTGGCTGCAGCGCTTTGCCCAGCGACATCCCGGGATCGAGATCGATCTGTCGGTTGACAACCGAGACCGCATCATCCAGCGCCTGCAGGATGAACGCTGCGATCTGGCCGTGATGATGCTGCCGCCCGCCACCCTGGAACTCGAGACGCTGGATTGCCTGGACAACCCACTGGTGGTGATCGGTCCACGGAACCATCCCTGGGCGAAGCGGCGCAAGGTGCCGGTGAAAGCCCTCAACGATGAGCCGTGGCTGGCTCGGGAGCCGGGTTCCGGCACGCGGCTGGCCATGGAGCAGCATTTCAGCGAATGGGGCGTGCAACCTCAGGAGCGCATGACGCTGGGCAGCAACGAGGCCCTGAAGCACGCGGTGGCGGCGGGCATGGGGCTGGCGGTGCTGTCGCGTCATGCGCTGGCTCGCGATCCGGCTCAGGAGGGGCTGGCGGTGCTGCCGGTGACGAGTTTTCCGGTCAAGCGCCAGTGGAAGCTGGTGTGGCGACGGGACCGGCGGCTGGCTCTGCCGGCGCAGGCCTTCATTGACGAGGCGCGCCAGATTCTGGCTGAACTCTGATGAAGCGAATCGTCTGTGAACCTCTGCGGCGCTGATGACTCAGATACTCAACTGACCCAACCCACCTTTCCATGACACCCCAAGAACAGCGAGCCCTCCTGGGCATCCTCATTCACGCCGCCCTCAGCGATGGCCAGAAGGCCGACAGCGAGC
>CAZEZY010000185.1:0-3490 GCA_964516635.1 uncultured Tepidimonas sp.
AGGTTGGTCAGGAAGGCAGAACCCACCAGCTTTTTGGTGGCCTTCCCTGCCGGCTATAACAAGCCACCTGGACAGTCCACTAGCGTTACCTTATCCGCAGACGAAGACGAGCTGCAGAAAACCCAGCGGCTGAACAGTGCAGAAAACCCATATGCTTCCACCTGCCCCAAGACACCGCCCATGAACATCAACCGTGACCACCTCCACCAGGCCAGCGCCCAAGGGCTGTTGACTGAACAGCAGGCCGAACAGCTGTGGCTGTTCCTGAAGGAGCAGCAGAAAGACACACCGGGGTTTCATTTCACCCACGTGCTGTACTACCTGGGCGGGCTCATTGCCATCGGCGCCATGAGCCTGTTCATGACGCTGGGCTGGGAACGCTTTGGCGGTTGGGGGCTGTTCTTCATTGCACTGGTCTACGCTGGGGCGGGCCTGTGGCTCACGGGCTACTTTCTGCGCCGCAGCCTGCCCATACCGGCGGGCAATGTGGCCGCGTTTGTGGTGGTGCTCACCCCGCTGGCGGTGTATGGTTTGCAGGTGGCGCTGGGCTGGTGGGCCGAAGGGCGCGTCTACCGGGACTACCACCGCTACATCGACTGGCGTTGGCTGATGATGCAATTCGCCACGCTGGCAGTGGGTGCTGCCATGCTGTGGCGCTACCGGCTGCCCTTTCTGGTCATGCCGGTGGCGGTGACGCTCTGGTACATGAGCATGGACCTTGCGCTGTACCTGTTCCCCGATACCGCCCTCACCTGGGAAATCCGCAAATGGGTATCGATGTGGTTTGGCCTGCTCATGGTGCTGCTGGCCTTTTGGGTCGATGTGCGCACCCGCCACACCCAGGATTTCGCTTTCTGGCTTTACCTTTTCGGTGTCATCGCTTTCTGGGGCGGCTTGTCGCTGATGCAATCCGACAGCGAATGGAAGAAGTTCATCTACCTGTGCATCAACCTGGGCATGATTGGGGTGGGCGCCACGCTTGCCCGCCGGGTGTTTGTGGTGTTTGGCGGCCTGGGGACCGCAGGTTACCTGGGTTACCTGGCCTACAACGTGTTCCAGAACAGCATGCTATTCCCGTTTGTGCTCACTGTCCTGGGTCTGGGGGTGATCTACCTCGGCATTCTCTGGCAACGCAACGAAGCCGCCCTGAACCGGCATTTGCGTGGATGGCTGCCCTTGCCTTTGCAGGAACTGCTGGAACGCCGACAAACCCACTGATGACGACCACCTTTCTCGACCACATCACCCTCACGGCCCCGACCCTGGAGGCGGGTGCCGCGCTCGTGCGCAACGCCCTGGGCGTGACCCCGCAGACCGGCGGCGAACACCCGCGCATGGGCACGCACAACCTGCTGCTTCGCCTGGGGCCGGCCCTGTTCCTGGAAGTGATCGCGCCCAACCCGACCGCACCGGCCCCGCCCAGGCCCCGCTGGTTTGCGCTGGACCGCCTGCAGCCCGACTCGCCCCCCGCCCTCTCCACCTGGGTGGTGCGCACCACCGACATCCCTGCCAGCTCGGCACTGGCCAGTGAAGACCTGGGCCTGATCGAACCCATGAGCCGCGGCCACCTGAACTGGCACATCACCATTCCGCCAGACGGCTCATTGCCCATGGATGGCGCAGCGCCGGCGCTCATCGAATGGCACACCGAAAGCCATCCCGCTGCGGGTTTGCCAGACCTCGGCTTGTGGCTGGCGCAATTCACCGTCTTTCATCCGGAGCCTGACCGGATTCGACGTTTGCTGGCATCATTGAACCTGTCAGCACCTGTGAACGTCCAGCCGCCGGCACCGGGAACCCGCACCCGGTTGGCAGCTGTCATCGGCACACCCCAGGGCTTCCAGGTGCTGGGCGATTGACTTCCCTTACTCACCGGAGACCGCTTCATGTTCAGTCACATCATGCTTGGCACCAATGACATCGAAAAATCCAAGCGCTTCTACGACGCCGTTCTGGGTGTACTGGGCGCTGGCGAAGGCATGCGCAACACCTCAGGCACCGGCCACGTCAGGCTGTTTTACCGCCACGATGGCGCCACGTTCTCGGTCTCCCAGCCGATCAACAACGAACCGGCCACCTGTGCCAACGGCAGCACCATCGGCTTCAAATGCCAATCCGAAGCACAGGTCCAGCAATTCCATGATGTGGCCGTCGCCAACGGGGGCACTTCCATCGAATCGCCGCCCGGTCCAAGGCAAGGACCAGCGGGTACGCTGTATCTGGCCTATGTGCGCGACCCCGACGGCAACAAGCTCTGCGCGCTGTACCGTCCCAAGTAACGCCGAGGATTGTCCATGCGCCTGCTGCTCGCGATCTTCCTGCCGTGGCTTCAGTTTTTCACCATCGGTCGCCCTTTCGCGGGGATCATCTGCCTGATCCTTCAGATCACCGTCATCGGCTGGATTCCAGCCGCGCTGTGGTCGGTCTATGCGCTCAGCCAGTACAAGACCGACCGAAAGATCGAACAGGCGCTCGGCAGAAAAGCCTGAACCGGCGCCTGGGCGGGTGAGGCCCTGTATCTGGCATAGGCCATCCTTGCATGTCGCTACCGTACCAGACCCTCGCCGATACCGTGCTGTTGCTGCACCTGGGCGTGGTGCTGTTTGTCTTGCTCGGCCTGCCGGCCATCGTCATTGGCAACCGGTACCACTGGCCCTGGGTGAACGCGCTGGCCTGGCGCATGTCACACCTGCTGGCCATCGCGGTGGTGGCGCTGCAGGCGTGGCTGGGGCGCCACTGCCCTTTGACCTACCTCGAAAACTGGCTTCGAGAACAGGCTGGCCAAGCCGGTTACGAGGCCAGCTTCGTCCAGCACTGGGTCGAACACCTGATCTACTACCACGCGCCGCTGTGGGTGTTTGCCCTCATTTACACCGCTTTCGGTCTGCTGGTGGGGTGGGCCTGGTGGCGCTATCCGCCCAGGCGTCACATCTGATCCATGTCAATAACCGGTTCGGCCGGATCACTTAAATTGGGGCCAGCTTCTGACTCGATCGCCCCGCATGAGCCAAGAACCCACCCCTGAACCTTGCGAACGCCACCTGGGCGCAGCCGATGGTGACCGGCTCATCGGTCATCTCAATCTGCTGATCCGTCAGGCCATCCGCCTGCTGGCGGTCCTGATGGTCATCGTGATCTTCCTGAGCGTCGCGGATGTGGCGCTCGTGCTGTACGAACGCCTGATGGGCCCCCCGTTCCTGTTTCTCAACCTGAACGACATCTTTGTGGTGTTTGCCTCGTTTCTGGCGGTGCTGATCGCGATCGAGATTTTTGCGAACATCACGCTCTACCTGCGGGACGACGTGATCCACGTCCGGCTGGTGATTGCCACTGCCTTGATGGCCATTGCCCGCAAGGTCATCGTGCTGGACTTCAACACCGTCTCACCCGAGTACCTGTACGGGGTGGGCCTCATTGTGCTGGCACTGGGGGTCACCTACTGGCTGGTGGCCTCCAAGGCCCGCACCTGAACGAAGCAGGTGAGCGGCTC
>CAZEZY010000186.1:0-3455 GCA_964516635.1 uncultured Tepidimonas sp.
AATAGCTGTTGAGCATGGACACCACCACCGGCATGTCGGCGCCACCAATGGCCATGACCATGTGGATGCCGAACAACAGGGCCAGCACGGTCATGATGGCCAGCGGCAGCATGCCATCGGCCACGGTTTCGGCACGCATGAATTCACCGCCGTACCAGATCACGACCAGCAGCGCGACCAGATTGAGCCAGTGGCGCGCAGGCAGCAGCAGCGGCTTGCCACCGATCTTGCCGTTGAGCTTGCCAAACGCAATGAGCGAACCCGAGAAGGTGACGGCACCGATCAGGATGCCGATGTAGATCTCGACCTGGTGGATGACTTTTTCAGCGCCCGTGTAGGCGATGGACGTGTCCACATAACTGGCAAAACCCACCAGGCAGGCGGCCAGGCCCACCAGGCTGTGCATGAGCGCGACCAGCTCGGGCATCTGGGTCATTTTCACGACCTTGGCGGCATAGAGGCCCACGCTGCCCCCGAGCACCAGCGCGGTGATGACCCAGCCCAGGCCCGCGGCGGCCACTTTGGGGCCGAAGATGGTGGCCAGCACGGCCAGGCCCATGCCGACCATGCCGTACACGTTGCCCCGGCGTGACGTTTCGGGGTTGGACAACCCCCCGAGGCTGAGAATGAAGAGGATGGCGGCCCCGAGATAGGCCACCGTGGTCAGGCTTTCGGACAACATGTTCGTCTCTTTCGGGTGTTTACTTGCGGAACATGGCGAGCATGCGACGCGTGACCGCGAAGCCGCCGAACATGTTGATGGCGGTGACCAGCACGCCCACAAAAGCCAACCAGCGGATGAGCACATCGGGGCGACCACCGGCCGTGGGGTCGGGCGGCCAGATCTGCACCAGCGCCCCGATGACGATGATGCTGGAGATGGCGTTGGTCACGCTCATGAGAGGCGTGTGGAGGGCCGGGGTGACGTTCCACACCACCATGTAGCCAATGAAGCAGGCCAGCACAAACACCGTGAAATGGCCCAGGAAGGCCGCCGGCGCATAGGCACCGATCAGCCAGAAAGCCAGTGCGCCCAGGCCAAACACGATGGCCAGCGTTTTGGCGGGCAGCGGGCCGCTGCTGCCGTGGCCATGCGCGGGCGCCTTGGGCGCTGCAGCGGCGGCGGGTTTGGCCGCCGCGGGGGGCAGTTTGGGCGGCGGCGCCGGCCAGGTGAGCTCACCCGCTTTGATCACGGTCAGGCCACGGATGGCGTCGTCTTCAAAGTTGACGTGGATGATGCCGTCTTTGGTTTTGCACAGCTCTTCCGTCAGGCGCAGCAGGTTGGTCGAATACAGCGTGGAACTTTGCTTGGCCAGGCGGCTGGCCAGGTCGGTGTAGCCCACGATCGTCACGCCGTGGCGCACCACGGCCTCGCCGGGCACGGTCAGTTCGCAGTTGCCGCCCTGCTCGGCGGCCATGTCCACGATCACGCTGCCGGGGCGCATGCTCTGCACCATCTCGGCGGTGATGAGTTTGGGCGCCGGCTTGCCCGGAATCAGCGCGGTGGTGATGATGATGTCCACCTCGCGCGCCTGCTGCGCGTACATGGCGCGCTGTGCGGCCTGGAAGCCTTCGCTCATGACCTTGGCGTAGCCGCCACCGCCCGAACCCTCTTCCTCGTAGTCCACTTTCACGAACTCACCGCCCAGCGACTTGACCTGGTCGGCGACTTCGGCACGCGTGTCGTTGGCGCGCACGATGGCGCCCAGGTTGGCGGCGGTGCCGATGGCGGCCAGTCCGGCCACGCCCGCCCCGGCGATGAACACCTTGGCCGGGGGCACTTTGCCTGCGGCGGTGATCTGGCCATTGAAGAAACGGCCAAAGGCATTGGCCGCTTCCACGACGGCACGGTAGCCGGTCACGCCGGCCTGCGAGGTGAGCGCGTCCATTTTTTGCGCCCGGCTCAACTGGCGCGGCAGGCAGTCGATGGCCAGCACCGTGGCCTTCTTGGCCTGCAGCTGTGTCATCAGGTCGGGGTTCTGCGCGGGCCACACAAAACCGATCAGGGTCGCGCCTTCGCGCAGCTGGGCCACTTCGTCGGCAGACGGTGGACGCACCTTGAAGACGATGTCGGACTTTGCCCAGATGTCGTTGGCGGTGGGCACGACCGTGGCGCCAGCGGCGCGGTAGGTGTCATCGGCAAAGTTGGCGGCATCCCCTGCCCCACTTTCCACCGCCACCGCAAAGCCCAGTTTCACCAGTTTTTCAACCACATCGGGGACGGTCGCAACGCGCTTTTCCCCCGCAAATGTCTCCTTGGGTACACCAATCAGCATACGTTTCTCCTTCTGAGTGCACCTCCGCGGCGCATGGCAAGAATCCGACGAACCATTATGGGGGATGATGAACGGAAAAATGCTGACTTCTGTGGCGAATCCGTCTATAAGCACGCACCGATACGTCCGAATATGCGTTCTATTGTCTCCAAAAAGCCAAAAAATGGGCGGCATCTGATGGCAAGATGCTTGTTCTGGAGATCTTAAAGACCCATGCCGTCATGGTGAACAAGCGCTCCATGGCCGCCGCTTCAATCATCCTGCGGCACGCGCAGGCCGGGCACCACGCGCCGCACCACCTCCGACGCAAACCCCCTGGCCAGGAGATGCCTGAACTGCCTGGCCCTTTCCTCGGGCGTGGATGGGGCAAGGCCAAATTTTTTGTCCCAGTAGGCCTGAGCCCGAGCGGGTTCGTCCGCGCTGGTCTGCGCCAGCGCGGTTTCCACAACCGCCGGATCCACGCCTCGGGATTGCAGGTCGGCGCGAAGCTTGCGGCTGCCCGAGCGGGCCGCCCGGCTGCGCACCAGGCTTTCGGCATAGCGAGCATCCGACAGCCAACCCTGCGCTTCCAGGTCGTCCAGCAAGGCTTCAAGCACGGGGTTGTCGGGCTCGTGCGGTGACAGCTTGCGGGCCAGCTCAACCCTCGAATGCTCACGCCGCGACAGATGCCGCAGGGCCCGCGCTTTCAGGGAAGGCGCGGGCCGGGTTCCCTCAGGCGTCATTCGACTTCGGCGGCGACTTTTGCATCGGTGCCCGCAGCGGGCAGTTCCGGCACATTCAGGGCCACACGGATCTTGTTTTCGATTTCGCGTGACAGATCGGGGTTCTCACGCAGGAATTCCCGGGCGTTTTCGCGGCCCTGGCCGATCTTTTCGCCGTTGTAGGCATACCAGGCGCCGGACTTCTCCACCACCTTGTGCAGCACGCCCAGGTCCACGACTTCGCCTTCACGGCTGATGCCTTCACCGTAAAGGATGTCGAACTCGGCCGTCTTGAAAGGCGGTGCGACCTTGTTCTTCACCACCTTGACCTTGGTTTCGGAGCCCACCACATCCTCGCCCTTCTTGATGGATCCGGTGCGACGGATGTCAATGCGAACCGAGGCGTAGAACTTGAGCGCATTGCCGCCGGTGGTGGTCTCGGGCGAGCCGAACATCACGCCGATCTTCATGCGGATCT
>CAZEZY010000187.1:0-3418 GCA_964516635.1 uncultured Tepidimonas sp.
GACCAGAAATTCAACCTGCTCATGGGCCGCCATCTGCAGGCCGAATACGGGCAGGAGCCGCAGTGCATCCTGACCATGCCGCTGCTGGAGGGCCTGGACGGCGTGGAGAAGATGTCCAAATCCAAGCACAACTACATCGGGATCACCGAAGACGCCAACACCATGTTTGCCAAGGTGCTGAGCATTTCGGACACGTTGATGTGGCGCTGGTACACCCTGTTGTCCTTCAAGTCCGAGGTCGAGATCGAGGCCCTGAAGGCAGCAGTGGCGCAGGGGGCCAACCCCAAAGACGCCAAGGTGGCGCTGGCCAAGGAGATCACCACCCGCTTTCACAGCGCGGCGGCGGCCGATGCGGCCGAGCAGGACTTCATCAACCGCAGCAAGGGCGGTGTGCCGGATGAGATTCCCGAGGTCTCCCTGTCGGGGGCGCCACTGGGGATCGGGGCGATGCTCAAGCAGGCCAACCTGGCGCCCTCCACCAGCGAGGCGAATCGCCTGATCGATGGCGGCGGCGTGCGTGTCGATGGCTGCACGGTCAGTGACAAGGCCCTGAAACTGCCTGCAGGCACCTATGTGGTGCAGGTGGGGAAGCGCAAATTCGCGCGGGTCACACTCGGCTGAGCGGCCCACCGACACAGACGGCATGAACACCGCCCTGATTCAGCGCCTGACACCCCGCCGCCTGCTGATGGTGTCGGTGGTGGTGGCCCTGCTCACCATCGTGCTCAAGACAGCGGCCTGGTGGATCACGGGGTCGATCAGCTTGTTGTCGGACGCGCTGGAATCGTTGGTCAACCTCGCCGGTGCCACCTTTGGCTTGCTGATGGTCACGGTGGCGGCTCGCCCCGCCGATGACGACCACCCCTACGGTCACCACAAGGCGGAGTACTTTTCGTCGGGTTTCGAAGGGGTGTTGATCATCGTGGCGGCGCTGGCCATTCTGTGGGCTGCCGTGGGCCGTCTGCTGGCGCCGCAGCCCCTGGAGCAACTGGGCTGGGGCCTGGGACTTTCCGTGCTCAGTGCGGCGCTCAACGGCCTCCTGGCCTGGGCGATGCTTCAGGCCGCGCGTGTGCACCGCTCGATGGCGCTGGAAGGCGATGCCCGCCATCTCTTCACCGATGTGTGGACCTCGGCCGGGGTGTTGCTCGGGCTGGTTCTGGTGGCGTTCACCGGCTGGCTCTGGCTGGACGCCGTGGTGGCCATCGCGGTGGCGCTCAATATTTTGCGTGAGGGGGGCAGGCTGGTCTGGAAATCCTCCCAGGGACTGATGGACCAGGCGGTGGATGCCGAGGTGCAGGCCACCATCCTTGACACGCTGGCGCAGTTCGAGCATCGACGTGGCGAGGCCGTGATCGTGCGCTTTGACCATCTGCATACCCGTCGGGCAGGGCACCGCTGCTTTGTGGACGTGCACATGCACCTGCCCGCCACCTGGTCACTGGGACGAGCCGCAGCCTTGCGCGCCAGCGTGGAGCAGGCCCTCATGAGTGCGGTGCCCGGGCTGCGTGCCACCATTCAATTGCTTCCCCTGCATGTGGAAGCGCATTTCCAGGACCAGGAAGACCTCCAGTGAAAGCGGTGTTGCAGCGGGTGCGTGAGGCCCGGGTGGAGGTGAGCGGTGTCGTGATCGGCCAGATCGGCCAGGGCCTGCTGGTGCTGCTCTGCGCCGAGCAGGGCGATACCGATGCCGTGGCCGACCGCTTGCTGGCCAAGGTACTGAAGCTGCGCATCTTCGCCGACGAAGCGGGCAAGTTGAATCGCAGCGTGCAGGATGTGGGCGGCGGCCTGCTGGTGGTCAGCCAGTTCACCCTGGCGGCCGATGTGTCGGGTGGCAACCGGCCCAGTTTCACCGGTGCGGCAGCGCCCGAGGAAGGCCGCCGCCTGTACGAATACTTCGTGGCGAAGGCCCGCGCGGCGCATCCCGTGGTGCAGACCGGGCAGTTTGCCGCCGACATGCAGGTGCATCTGGTCAACGATGGACCAGTGACCGTTCCGCTGCATTTCGCGGGCGGATAATCGCCCGATGAAAGCCTCCGACTCTGCCGCGGCCAACGCCGCCTTCGCCAGCCTGCCGCTGGCCCCCGCGACCCTCGACAACCTGGCCCAACTGGGCTACACCGCCATGACCGCGATCCAGGCGGCCAGTTTGCCGTTGTCCCTGGCGGGCCAGGACGTGATTGCCCAGGCCAGCACCGGCAGCGGCAAAACCGTGGCGTTTGGCCTGCCTCTGGTGGACAAGCTGGATCCGACCGTTTGGCAGGCGCAAGCGCTGGTGCTGTGCCCCACCCGCGAACTGGCCGACCAGGTGACCGCCGAAATTCGCAAGCTGGCGCGGGCGGTGGGCAACATCAAGGTGGTGACGCTCTGCGGCGGTGTGGCCCTGCGCGGGCAAACCCTGAGCCTGGCGCACGGCGCGCATGTGGTGGTGGGCACGCCTGGCCGCATCCTGGACCACCTGGAACGCGGCAGCCTGAGCGTGGACGCCGTGCGCACCCTGGTGCTGGACGAAGCCGACCGCATGCTGGACATGGGCTTCTTTGACGACATCGCAACAGTGACGCGCCGCTGCCCGGCCCAGCGCCAGACGCTCCTGTTTTCGGCCACCTACCCCGAGGGCATTGCCCAGTTGGCCGCACAGTTCATGCGCCAGCCGCACACCGTGAAGGTGCAGGCCCAGCACGATGCGGGCAAGATCCGCCAGGTGTTCGTGGAAGTGACGGACACCGGGCGCCTGCATGCCGTTTCGCAGGTGCTCAACCACTTCCGGCCCGAGTCCACGCTGGCGTTCTGCAACACCAAACAGCAGTGCCGCGACCTGGTGGCGGTGCTGCAGGCGCAGGGCTTCAGCGCGTTGGCGCTGTATGGCGAACTGGAGCAGCGGGAACGCGACCAGGTGCTGGTGCAGTTTGCCAACCACAGTTGCTCGGTGCTGGTGGCCACCGATGTGGCGGCACGGGGCATCGACATTGATCAACTGGCCTGCGTGATCAATGTGGACGTGACGCCCGACCCCGAGGTGCATGTGCACCGCATCGGCCGCACCGGGCGTGGCGACGCCGAAGGCCTGGCCGTGACCCTGGCCAGCCTGGACGAAATGGGCAGCGTGGGGCGCATCGAGCAGTTGCAGGGCCGTGAATCCTGCTGGACGCCACTGACCGATTTCACTGCCACCAGCACCTTGCCTTTGCGAGCCCCCATGGCCACGCTGCAGATCGTGGGTGGGCGCAAGGAAAAAATCCGTCCGGGGGATGTGCTGGGCGCACTCACCGGTGAGGCGGGTTTTGCCAAGGAACAGATCGGCAAGATCAGCGTGAACGAGTTTTCCACCTACGTGGCGGTCGATCGTGGCATTGCCCGGGCGGCGGTGGATCGGCTGTCGGCTGGGCGCATCAAGGGGCGCAGTGTGAAGGTGCGTTTG
>CAZEZY010000188.1:0-3416 GCA_964516635.1 uncultured Tepidimonas sp.
CGCTGTCTTCGATGGGCTCAGCCCGGCCCAGCTGGCTGTCGCCGGTGGTGAGGTGAACCACATTGCCGCCCAGCTGGTACATGCCGGCCTCGAAGCTCACACGCGTGCGGGTGCTGGCTTTCTCGAAGATCATCGCCAGCGTCCGGTCGGTCAGGGTGTGGTGCTTCTGGTAGGTTTTGAATTGCCGCTTGATGTAAGCCGCCCGCGTGAGCAGATAGCCGTACTCGTCGGCCGACAGATCCTTGAACTGGAGGAAGTGCCGCACAGGCACCGGGGGTGTGATGGACTGGGTCATGCGATGGGATCAGGCGGATTCGGCCAGAAAGGCCTTGATCTGGGGGACCAGGATGGCGACGATTTCATCGGCTTCGGCACCCGACAGGATGAGTGGGGGGACCATGCGGATGACGCTGTCGGCGGTGACACTCAGAAGCAGGCCCGCATCGGCACAGCGCTGCACCAGCACGCCGCACGGGCGGTCGAGTTCGATGCCGATCATCAGGCCCTTGCCGCGAACGTCTTTCACACCGGGCATGTGCATCAGTTGCCCGTTGAGGGCGGACAGCAGGTGCTGACCGATTCGCGCGGCATTCTCAAGCACGCCGTCTTCTTCCATGATGCGGATGGTTTCCAGGCCGGCGCGGATGGACAGCGGGTTGCCGCCAAACGTGGTGCCATGGTTGCCCGGCTGGAAGATCTGGGCGGCTTTCGGGCCTGCCACCACAGCGCCGATGGGCACACCCGAGCCCAGGCCCTTGGCCAGCGGCATCACGTCGGGCGCGATGCCAGCCCACTGGTGGGCAAACCACTTGCCGGTACGCCCCATCCCGCACTGCACCTCGTCGATCATCAGCAGCCAGTCGTTGACATCGCACAGGGCACGCACTTGCTGCATGTAATCGGTGCTCATGGGGTTGACGCCGCCTTCGCCCTGAATGGCTTCGAAGAACACCGCCACCACGTTCGGGTTGCCAGCGGTTGCGCGGCGGATCGCCTCGATGTCGTTGATGGGCACGCGGATGAAGCCTTCAACCAGCGGACCGAAGCCGGCCTGCACCTTGGGGTTGCCGGTGGCGCTCAGGGTGGCAATGGAGCGGCCATGGAAAGCCTTTTCGTACACCACGATCTCGGGCCGTTCGATGCCCTTGTCGTGCCCGAACTTGCGCGCCAGCTTGAGGGCTGCCTCATTCGCCTCGAGCCCGGTGGAACAGAAAAACACATTGCTCATGCCCGAGCGTTCGACCAGCATCCGGGCCAGTTCCTCGGTGGCAGGGTTGTAGTAGTAGTTGCTGGTGTGAATGAGCTTGCCGATCTGGTCTTGCAGGGCTCGGACCAGCTTGGGGTGGGCATGACCCAGGGTATTGACGGCAATGCCGGCCAGTGCGTCCAGGTAACGCTTGCCGTGGATGTCCCACACCCTGGCCCCTTTTCCGTGTGACAGGGCGATGGGCACCCGGCCGTAGGTGGACATCACGTGCGGTTCGGCGGGGGCGGCAGATGACATGTGGGCTTCCTGTGAAGTGGCAATGAAGCGTTGCAGACCAAAAAATGCGGCCCAACGCGAGGCGGGCCGTGGACCAGACATTTTAGGCCCACTCTTTGCTTGAACCATGACACCCTGATCATCCTGGCATCTGGAACCACTCGGGTTTTCCCTTGTCTGAAGTCTTATATAAGATAGAATAGTCCAATGGTCTCTCCCAGCGCCAAAGAAGTCTTCATTCAGGGCATCACCCAAAGCGGCAAGACCTTTCGCCCGAGCGACTGGGCGGAGCGGCTGGCTGGGGTGATGAGCCAGTTCCATCCTGCCGGCAAGGTGCCGGGTGCCCACCTGAGCTACTCACCCTGGTGCATCCCGAAGGTGATCAATGGGGTGAAGTGCGTGGTCGTGAACCAGGCCTTGCGCGATTACGACGTCATGGCATGGGACTTCGTGCTCAGTTTTGCCCGCGACAACGACCTCCAGATTGTCGAGGCCTGCCTGCTGCCCGACGCGCCACCCGGTCGCCAGGCATGAAAAAGCCGCCTCGAAGGCGGCTTTTTGTTTGTGCGGATTTGCTGGCAGCGCACCCGGTTCAAACGGCGGGCCCGATCAGAGCCCGTGCTTGCAGTCTGTCAGGCTGCGGCGGCCAGGGACTTGACCTTGGCGGAGAGGCGGCTCTTGTCGCGAGCGGCCTTGTTCTTGTGGAAGATGCCCTTGTCGGCAATGGTGTCGACCACGGCCTGCATCTTGGCAAACAGTTCGGTGGCCTTGACCTTGTCGCCAGCGACCACGGCTTTTTCCACGTTCTTCACAGCGGTGCGGTACTTGGAACGCAGCGAGGAGTTGGCGGCGTTGAGTTGGACGTCCTGGCGGGCGCGCTTGCGGCCAGACGCCAGACGGGGGTTCTTTTTCTTGGGCTTGGTTGCCATGTTGAATTCCTTAAGTGTTTGTGGATGTTGCCAGCAAAACCCAGCATTATAGACCTGCGGCATTCCTTCCGGGCAAGCGCCTGCGCGCGCCGTGTTTGACATGGGTCAAAGCGTCCAGTTGCTCACTCCGTTACCATCGCGACCATTTGGCCCATTTTCAATCTGCCTGCGGCATGCTGCGGCTCTTACACACACGATGCACACCACTGAAGCGCAATCAACGGGTTCTGATGCCTCTATCCCGGCCGGGCAGCCCCTGCCTCACCGCAAGGTCATCCGTGGCTGGCTGACGCCGCTGGCCGAACGCCAGACGGCCATCGCCATCGTCCTGCTCCTGATGGACTGGATCGTTTTTGCGGCCCTGATGGCAGGCACCATCCTGTTTCAGGCCTGGTGGGCCAAGCTGCTGTGCGGTCTGATGGCCGGATTCATGATTGGCCGTCTGTTCATCATCGGCCACGACGCCTGCCATCAGAGCTACACCCCTCACCGGGGTTTGAACCGGGTGCTGGGGCGAATTGCCATGGTGCCGTCGCTCACGCCTTACAGCCTGTGGGAAGTGGGGCACAACGTGGTGCACCACGGTTACACCAACCTCAAGGGGGTGGATTTCGTCTGGGCCCCGCTCACCCAGGCGGAGTTCGAGGCCCTGTCGCCCGGGCGCCGAGCGCTGGAGCGGATCTACCGCAGTGGCTGGGGGCCGGCGCTGTATTACCTGATCGAGATGTGGTGGTTGCGCATGTTCTTTCCGCGCAAGACCTACATGGGCACGAACCGGCCCGAATTCACCTGGGACGGGGTGTTTGTGCTGGTGTCGGCCGCGCTGTGGGTGGCCGGTCTGGTCTGGGCGGCTCTGGTCACCGACCAGTCGGCGTGGATGCTGGTGGGCATGGGCTTTGTGGTGCCCTTCCTGTTCTGGAACGCCATGATCGGTTTTGTGGTGTACGTGCACCACACCCACACCAGCGTGCAGTGGCACGACGACAAGCAGCTGTGGGCCAAGG
>CAZEZY010000189.1:0-3364 GCA_964516635.1 uncultured Tepidimonas sp.
CCACCATCGAGGCCATGGCGGCGGTGTTCGGTGGCACGCAGAGCCTGCACACCAATTCGCTGGATGAAGCCATCGCGCTGCCCACCGAATTCAGCGCCCGCATCGCGCGCAACACCCAGCTCATCATCCAGGAAGAAACGCACATCACCAACGTCGTGGACCCCTGGGCCGGTTCTTACCTCATGGAGTCGCTGACACAGCAGATGGCCGACGAAGCCTGGAAGATCATCGAAGAAGTCGACGCCATGGGTGGCATGACCAAGGCGGTGGACTCCGGCTGGGCCAAGCTGAAAATCGAAGCCGCTGCGGCCGAAAAGCAGGCGCGTATCGACAGCGGCAAGGATGTGATCGTCGGCGTCAACAAGTACAAGCTCGCCAAGGAAGACCCGATCGAAATTCTGGATGTGGACAACGTCAAGGTGCGAGAGGGCCAGATTGCCCGTCTGAAGGCCATCAAGGCGACTCGCGACAACGCCGCCGTTCAGGTCGCCCTGGAGGCATTGACCGCTGCCGCCGAGTCCGGCGAGGGCAACCTGCTGGACCTGTCGATCCAGGCCATCCGCCTGCGTGCCACCGTGGGCGAGGTGTCCGATGCGCTGGAGAAGGTTTACGGGCGCCACCGCGCCGATACGCAAAAGGTGACGGGTGTGTACGCTGCAGCCTACGATTCCGCCGAGGGGTGGGAGAAACTGAAGGAAGAAATCGCCGCTTTCGCCGAAGAACAGGGTCGCCGCCCACGCGTCATGATCGCCAAGCTGGGACAGGATGGGCACGACCGAGGCGCCAAGGTGGTGGCCACCGCCTTCGCCGATCTGGGCTTCGATGTGGACATGGGGCCGCTGTTTCAGACCCCCGAGGAATGTGCCCGCCAGGCCATCGAAAACGACGTGCACGCGGTGGGCGTGTCCACCCTGGCCGCCGGCCACAAGACCCTGGTGCCGGCCATCATCGCCGAGTTGAAAAAGCAGGGCGCCGACGACATCATCGTGTTTGTGGGCGGTGTGATCCCGCGTCAGGATTACGATTTCCTGTACGAATCGGGTGTGAAGGGTGTCTATGGTCCGGGTACCCCGATCCCGGCCAGCGCCAAGGATGTGCTGGAACAGATCCGGAAGGCGCTCGCTTGACGCCAGAGGCTTTGCTCGACGGGTTGGTCCATGGGGAGGGTGCGGTGCAGCGCCGCGCCATGGCCAAGGCGATTACCTTGCTGGAATCCACCCGCGCCGATCACCGGCTACAGGCTGACCAGTTGCTGGCGCGTCTGCTGCCTCATGCTGGCCATGCCCTGAGGCTGGGCATCAGCGGTGTGCCGGGGGTGGGAAAGAGCACCTTCATCGAGGCGCTGGGGTTGTACCTGATCCGGCACGGTCACCGGGTGGCGGTCCTGGCGGTTGACCCCTCCAGCACGGTCTCAGGCGGTTCCATTCTGGGTGACAAGACCCGGATGGAGCACCTGTCCGTGAATGAAAAGGCTTTCATCCGTCCGAGCCCCAGCAGCGGCAACCTGGGTGGCGTGGCCGAGAAAACCCGAGAAGCGATGCTGGTCTGCGAAGCGGCCGGCCACGACGTGGTGATCGTCGAGACGGTGGGTGTGGGTCAGAGCGAAACCGCCGTGGCCAACATGACCGATATGTTCTGCCTGCTGCAACTGCCCAACGCCGGTGACGACCTCCAGGCCATCAAGAAGGGCGTGATGGAACTGGCCGATCTGGTGGTCATCAACAAGGCCGACATCGACCCCGACGCGGCCACCCGTGCCCGTGCGCAGATCACCTCCAGCCTTCGATTGCTGGGCCTTCATGGTCACCCTGATCACCTGCACCATGACCACCGCGTGTGGCACCCCCAGGCCATCCAGATCAGCGCCTTGCAGGGGCAGGGCGTGGAAGGATTCTGGGCACAGGTCACCGAGTTTCGCGAGGTGCAGTCGGCCAACGGACGGCTGGCCAGCAAGCGTCAGCAGCAGGCCCGCGCCTGGATGTGGGAGCGCATCGAAGCGGGTCTGCGCGAGGCCTTCCGTCAGCATCCGGCGGTCAGGCACCAGCTGGCTGACGTGACGGCCGATGTCCTGGCTGGCCGTCAGGTGGCTTCTGCGGCCGCCCGCCAGTTGCTCGCGGCTTTTCAGACCGTACCGGAGTCGACCCGATGCTGAGCGTCCCAATCATGGCCGGCTACTCAGCCGAATTCCTTCAACACGGGAACACTTCCGAACCCGCCCTCTAAAAGGAGCTTTTCATGCAAGAAATCCTTCAACAACTCGAACAGAAGCGCGCCGCTGCCCGGCTGGGTGGTGGGCACAAGCGCATCGACGCCCAGCACAGCAAGGGCAAACTCACCGCACGGGAACGCATCGAAGTGCTGCTCGATGAGGGCACCTTCGAAGAATGGGACATGTTCGTCGAGCACCGTTGCACCGACTTCGGCATGCAGGACACGAAAATTCCCGGTGACGGCGTGGTGACGGGCTACGGCATGATCAACGGCCGACTGGTGTTCGTCTACAGCCAGGACTTCACCGTGTTTGGCGGCGCGCTCTCCGAAGCCCATGCCGAAAAGATCTGCAAGATCATGGACCAGGCCATGAAGGTGGGTGCGCCGGTGATCGGCCTGAACGACTCAGGTGGGGCCCGCATTCAGGAAGGGGTCGCCTCGCTCGGCGGTTACGCCGAGGTGTTCCAGCGCAACGTGATGGCCAGCGGCGTGATTCCGCAGATCAGCATGATCATGGGCCCGTCGGCTGGCGGCGCGGTGTATTCGCCGGCCATGACCGATTTCATCTTCATGGTCAAGGACAGTTCCTACATGTTCGTCACGGGCCCCGAAGTGGTCAAGACCGTCACGCACGAAGAAGTGACCGCCGAGGAACTGGGCGGAGCCATCACGCACACCACCAAGAGCGGCGTGGCCGATGGGGCCTTCGAGAACGATGTCGAGGCCTTGCTCATGCTGCGTCGTCTTTACAACTACCTGCCGCTCAGCAACCGCGAAAAGGCACCAGTCCGGCCCAGCGGTGATCCGATCGATCGCGCCGACCTGAGCCTCGATACCCTGGTGCCGGAGAACCCGAACAAGCCTTACGACATGAAGGAGCTGATCGTCAAGACGGTCGATGACGGTGATTTCTTTGAAATCCAGCCCGACTACGCCAAAAACATCCTGATCGGTTTTGCGCGCATGGACGGGCAGACCGTGGGCATCGTGGCCAACCAGCCGCTGGTGCTGGCGGGCTGCCTGGACATCAAGAGCTCCATCAAGGCGGCGCGCTTCGTGCGCTTCTGTGACGCCTTCAACATCCCGGTCATCACCTTCGTGGACGTGCCCGGTTTCATGCCCGGCACCAGCCAGGAATACGGCGGCATCATCA
>CAZEZY010000190.1:0-3363 GCA_964516635.1 uncultured Tepidimonas sp.
GACTGGGCGAGCTGGCGCTGGAGGCGGGCGTGCCGCCCGGCGTGTTCAACCTGGTGCACGGCTACGGCAAGGAAGCGGGCGAGCCCCTGGTGTCGCACCGCGATGTGCGCGCCATCTCGTTCACCGGCTCCACCGTCACGGGCAACCGCATCGTGCAAAGCGCGGGCCTCAAGAAGTTCAGCATGGAGCTCGGCGGCAAGAGCCCCTTTGTGATTTTTGAAGACGCTGACCTGGACCGCGCCTTGGATGCAGCCATCTTCATGATTTTTTCCAACAACGGCGAGCGCTGCACCGCGGGCAGCCGCATCCTGGTGCAGCAAAGCATCTACGCGGACTTTGCCGCCCAATTTGCCGAGCGGGCCAAACGCATCACCGTGGGCGATCCGCTCGACGAGAAAACCATCGTCGGCCCGATGATCTCCAAAGCCCACCTGGCGAAGGTGCGCAGCTACATCGAACTCGGCCCTAAAGAGGGTGCGACGATGCTGTGCGGTGGTCTGGACCAACCCGGCTACGCCACTGACTTGCCCGCGCATGTGAAAAACGGCAACTTCGTCTGGCCCACCGTGTTTGCCGACGTCGACAACCGCATGCGCATCGCGCAAGAAGAAATCTTCGGCCCGGTGGCTTGCCTGATCCCCTTCAAGGACGAGCAGGATGCGATTGAGAAAGCCAACGACATTGAATATGGTTTGAGCAGCTACGTCTGGACCGAAAACATCGGCCGCGCTCACCGCATGGCCGCTGCGATTGAGGCGGGCATGTGCTTCGTCAACAGCCAGAACGTGCGCGACCTGCGCCAGCCCTTTGGCGGCACCAAGGCCAGCGGCACCGGCCGCGAAGGCGGCACCTGGAGCTACGAAGTGTTTTGCGAGCCCAAGAACGTGGCAGTCTCGATGGGCAGCCACCATATTCCGCACTGGGGAGTCTGACCATGGGACAACTTGCCCTTGCGGCCAAAATCACCCACGTGCCCAGCATGTACCTGAGCGAAATTCCCGGCCCGCGTTTTGGCACGCGCCAAAGCGCCATCGACGGCCACAAGGAAATCAGCCGCCGCTGCCGCGCCCTGGGGGTGGACACGCTGGTGGTGTTCGACACGCACTGGCTGGTCAATGCCAGCTACCACATCAACTGTGCGCCGCATTACCAGGGCGTGTACACCAGCAACGAGTTGCCGCACTTCATCAGCAACATGGCGTTCGAGTCACCCGGCAACCCGGCGCTGGGCCACCTGTTGGCCCAGGTGGCCAACGAGTACGGGGTGGAAACCCTGGCGCACGATGCCACCACCTTGCAGCCCGAATACGGCACGCTGGTGCCCCTGCGCTACATGAACGCCGACCAGCATTTCAAAGTGGTCTCGGTCTCGGCCCTGTGCACCTCGCACTACCTCAGCGACAGCGCCCGCCTGGGCTGGGCCATGCGCGTGGCGATCGAACAACATTACGACGGCAAGGTGGCTTTTCTGGCCAGCGGCAGCTTGAGCCACCGCTTTGCACAAAACGGCCTGGCACCCGAATTTGCCCACAAGATCTGGAGCCCCTTTCTGGAGCAACTCGACAAGCAGGTGTTGCAGATGTGGGCGCAGCGCGAGTGGAAGGCGTTTTGCGAGATGCTGCCCGAGTACGCCAGCAAAGGCCATGGCGAAGGCTTCATGCACGACACCGCCATGCTGATGGGCGCCTTGGGCTGGACGGGCTACGACGGCGGCGTCGACATGGTCACGCCTTACTTTGGCGCCAGCGGCACCGGCCAGCTCAACGCCATCTTTGACGTGACGCCGCAAACCGGCGAGCACATTCCTGCCGCCGTGGCCAGCAGCGCCGCCGGCTTCACCGCCGTCAGCACCCGGCTTTGAGGAGTACCTGCATGCCCCACCTTGTGATCCTCTACACCGGCCAGCTCGACCACGAGGTCAACATGACCACGCTGTGCCGCCAGATGGCGGACGCCATGCTCACCATCCAGGACGAGGGGGGCCGGCAGGTCTTTCCTACAGGCGGCACACGTGTGCTGGCCTACCCCGCGCCGCACCACGCGGTGGCCGATGGCGGCGCAGCGGGCCGGGCGGCTGGCGGCACGGGCGACTACGCCTTTGTGTACCTGAACCTGCGCATGGGCCGGGGCCGCACCGAAGCGGTACAGCAATGTGTGGGGCAAACCTTGCTCGGGGTGGCCCAGACCTTTTTTGCGCCGCTCATGGCGCAGCGTCACATCGGCATCACGCTGCAGATCGATGTCGGCCCCGAGGTGTTTGACGCCAAGCACAGCAACCTTCACCCGCTTTTCAACAAGGCCTGAGCCATGTCCGTGTTCACCGAAGACCAGATCCAGCAGCTCGCGCACGAGCTCCACCAGTCCGAAAAATCCCGGGTGCAGATCGAGCATTTTTCCAAGCGTTTCCCGGGCATGACCATCGAGGACGGCTACCGCATCAGCCGCGCCTGGATGCAGATCCAATTCGCCGAAGGGCGCACCCTGATCGGCCACAAGATCGGCTTGACCAGCCGCGCCATGCAGGTGTCCAGCCAGATCGACGAGCCCGACTACGGCACGCTGCTCGACGACATGCGCTACGACTGCACCCCTGGCCAGGTGCTGGACATCCCCTTCAGCGATTTCATCGCTCCGCGTGTGGAAGTGGAGCTGGCGTTTATTTTGAAGAAAGAACTGCGCGGTCCCAATGTGACGGTGCAGCAGGTGCTGCAGGCCACCGACTACGTGACGCCCGCCGTCGAGATCATTGACGCGCGCATCGAGCAGTTCGACCGCCACACCAAGGTCATGCGCAAAGTGTTTGACACCATCAGCGACAACGCGGCGAATGCGGGCATCGTGCTCGGGGCCAAGCGGGTGGACCCGCTCACCACCGACCTGCCGTGGTGTGGCGCGGTGCTGCGCCAGAACGGCGTGGTTGAAGAAACCGGTCTGGCGGCGGGCGTGCAAGGGCACCCGGCGGTGGGCATCGCCTGGCTGGCCAACAAGCTGGCCCCCTGGGGTGAGCACCTGCAAGCCGGCGAGATCGTGCTGGCGGGTTCGTTCACCAAGCCGGCTTTGGCCAAAGTGGGCGATGTCTTTGATGTGGACTACGGGCCTTTGGGCAAACTGGAGTTTCGGTTTGTTTGAGCCTTTGGATGTGTCTGCAGTGGCTTCGTCTTGCGATAGCAGGAGGCTGTTGAGGCCCGGGTGGCGGCCCGGGCTCAGAGGCGCTTCGCTTTGCCACATCGCCCGAGCCGCCACCCCAACCCCAACATCCTGTGCGCCATTTGGCCTTTAATGAGAGGAACTGATCCATGAACACCCCCGTGAACCTTTTCAAACAAGCCTTGCACAACAAAAAGCCCCAGATCGGCCTGTGGA
>CAZEZY010000191.1:0-3336 GCA_964516635.1 uncultured Tepidimonas sp.
TGATGATCGGTACCGCCGGTCTGCCGCACGTGATCATCCGCTTCTTCACCGTGCCGAAGGTGGCCGATGCCCGTTACTCGGCTGGCTGGACCCTGATCTTCATTGCGATCCTGTACACCGTGGCGCCTGCCGTGGGTTCGATGGCTCGCCTGAATCTGGTGGGTACTTTCAACACCAACGTCGGTATCACTCAGAGCGCATCGGGTCAGCTGACCACCAACCCTGCCGTGATCACGGCCGGTGCCGACCTGTTCGCCCCTGAAGCCTCCATCAAGTACGACGACCGTCCTGAGTGGGTCAAGCGCTGGGAAAAGACCGGCCTGCTCAAGTGGGAAGACAAGAACGGTGACGGCCGCATCCAGTACTACAACGGTGCTTCCAAGAACCCCGAGTTCCTGGCCAAGGCCGAAGCCGCTGGCTGGAAAGGCAACGAGCTGACCGTGAACAACGACATCATCGTGCTGGCCAACCCCGAGATTGCACAGTTGCCCAACTGGGTGATCGCGCTGGTGGCTGCCGGTGCTGTGGCTGCCGCGCTCTCCACGGCTGCTGGCCTGCTGCTCGCGATTTCGTCGGCCATTTCTCACGACCTGATCAAGCGCGTGTTCAAGCCGGACCTGAGCGAGAAGGGTGAGCTGATGGCTGGTCGTATCTCCATGATTGGTGCGATCATCCTGGCCGGTTACCTGGGTCTGAACCCGCCGGGCTTCGCGGCCGCAACGGTGGCGCTGGCCTTCGGTCTGGCCGCCTCTTCGCTGTTCCCCGCCATCATGATGGGTATCTTCAGCAAGACCATCACCGACAAGGGTGCCATCGCTGGCATGGTCGCTGGTATGTTCGTGACCTGCTTCTACGTGTTTGCACACCACGGCATCTTCTTCGTGAAGGGCACCGAGTATGTGAGCCTGATTGGCGGCCCGAACAGCTTCTTCGGCCTGACCCCTGCTGCCTTCGGTACCGTGGGCGCCATCGTGAACTTCGCAGTTGCCATCCTGGTGACCAAGATCACCGGTGGCCGCGTGCCGAAAGACGTGCAAGAAATGGTCGAAGCCGTGCGTATCCCGCGTGGTGCTGGCTCTGCCGTCGCCCACTAAGTCCTTGCCTCGCACCCTCGGTCTTTGCCTGAGGGTGTGGTAAACGACTGAACCCCGGTGGTCACACCGGGGTTTTTTATTGGAAAATCTGAATGATGATTGTTTTGAGGCGTCAAGCGGGCATATGGGCATTTACATACTGAACTGGTTCTTTTTGCTGGCGCTGTTTCCAGTGGCTTTCTTCTGGCTGCGCCGTGCGTATCGCATCCTGTTCAACAAGGATTTTTCCGAGGTCGCCCTCAAGAAAGGCGAACCTCCTGCCAATGCCGAACGCTATGCCCCTTACGAAATGGTGATCAACATGGTGGGGGGCATTGTCATGGTGGGGGTGTTGGTGGCGGTTCTGGGCTTTCAGGCCCTGGCGAGGGAGGACTGGATGGCCATTGCCGGCATCACCCTCTGGTCCAAGCTGTTTGCCTCCTTTGCCCTGAGCCGCCATGCCCATGGCATCGATTTCGGCAAGAAGAAAAAGGCAGAAAAGTCCTGAGGATGAGTCCGAGCTTCTCTGTCTGACGCTGTGCCTACGGGCGGGTGGCTGGCGCCTGTCTCGGAACGCTGGCTTGTGTTCAGCGCATCCTGCATGTCTACCGCTCACCGGTTCATGTGTGGTCCGGCGCCATGTGAACCTCACTCGAGGTTCAGGTCCTGACGGATCAGGGTGGCAATTTCCTCGATCGATTTGGTGGTGGTCGACAGCGTCCGGATACCGGCCCGTCGCATCATCGCTTCGGCCTCCGACACCTCATACCGGCAATTCGGCAGGCTGGCATAGCGGGAGTTCGGTCGGCGTTCGTTGCGGATCTCGCTCAGCCTTGCCGGGTCGATCGTCAGGCCAAAAAGTTTTTTCTTGAAGGGCACCAGCGCAGGGGGCAGGGCGCGTCGCTCGAAATCTTCCGGAATCAGCGGGTAGTTGGACGCCTTCAGCCCGAACTGCATGGCCAGGTACAGGGAGGTCGGCGTCTTGCCGCTGCGGCTCACGCCCACCAGAATCACGTCAGACTGTTCCAGGTTGTGGTGGGTCTGGCCATCGTCGTGTTCGAGGGTGAAATTGATGGCCTCGATCCGGTCGTGGTACTCCTGGCTCTTCGAGACATCGGAGAACCGTCCCACCCGGTGGTTGGACTTGATGCCGAGTTCGTGTTCGAGCGGCGAAATGAAGGTGCCGAACATGTCGATCAGCATGCCCTTGCATTCCGCACGCAACACCGCCAGCACATCCATGTTGACCACGGTCGTGAACACCAGGGGGCGCTTGCCATCGACATCGGCGGCGTGGTTGATCTGCCGCACCGCCTGCCAGGCCTTGTCCGGGTCGTCAATGAAGGGCAGCCGCACGCGTTTGGGCGCGATTTCGAATTGGGCCAGGATGGCCTTGGCAAACGTTTCAGCGGTGATGCCGGTGCCGTCTGAAATGAAAAAGGCAGTTCGGTGGGGCATGTTGAAAATTGTTCAGCGGCCGATCGATCGTTTGAATGGCCTCTGCAACAGGCCTCAATTTACAATCCGAGTTTATCCAGATTCAGCGCCTGGCTTTGGCCGTTGCCCATAACAGAACAACGATGTGGCGATCAGAGCAAAGCGTCCCCGGTTTTTTAACTTTGGAGCTTAGCCATGTCTCAACGGTTCAGTCCGACCGATCTGGTCGTGCCTTTTGAACACCTTCGCATGACCGACGTGGAGTCGGTCGGCGGCAAGAATGCCAGCCTGGGCGAGATGATCTCGCAATTGCCACAGGGGGTGCGCGTGCCCACCGGGTTTGCCACCACGGCGCATGCCTTCCGCGAATTCCTCAAGGCCGATGGCCTGGACGCTCGCATTCACGCCAAGCTGGAGGCACTGGACACCGAAGACGTGCGGGCGCTGGCCGAATGCGGCGCCGAGATCCGCGCCATGGTGGAGGCCCAGCCGTTCCCGGCCAATCTGGAACAGGCCATTCGCACCGCGTACGAAACGCTCAACGCCGGCAGCGCCACCGCCACCTATGCCGTGCGCTCGTCGGCCACCGCCGAAGACCTGCCCGACGCGTCCTTCGCCGGCCAGCAGGAAACCTTCCTGAATGTGCACGGCATCGAGGAGATCCTCCACAAGATCAAGGAGGTCTTCGCCAGCCTCTACAACGACCGCGCCATCAGCTACCGCGTGCACAAGGGCTTTGTGCACAGCACCGTGGCGCTGTCGGCCGGCATCCAGCGCATGGTGCGCTCCGACCTTGGCGCGGCCGGCGTGATGTTCACCATCGACA
>CAZEZY010000192.1:0-3322 GCA_964516635.1 uncultured Tepidimonas sp.
TGTCGGGGGGACCACTCGCCCCCCGTCACCCATCACGAAGAGCTGCGCAGCGTCCGGCTCAGCAGCATCACGGGCAGCAAGCCCACCAGCACCAGCGTGAGCGCCGGCAGCGCGGCCTCGCCCAGACGTTCGTCCCGGGCCAGTTGATAGGTCACCACGGCCAGGGTGTCGCTGTTGAACGGGCGCAGCACCAGCGTGGCGGGCAGTTCTTTCATCACGTCCACAAACACCAGCAGGGCCGCTGCCATGGTGGAACGGCGCAGCAGGGGCCAGTGCACGCGAGCCATCAGGCCGAAACCGGTGGTGCCGAGCATGCGGGCCGAGTCGTCGAGGCTGCCGGGAATGCGGGCATACCCGCTGTGTACCGACTGCAAGGCCACCGCGGTGAAGCGCACCAGATACGCCCAGACGATGCCCAGCACCGTGGCCGTGACCCAGTAGCCCATGCTGCTCTGCGGGGCCACCGTCTGCACCCAGCCCACTGGCAAGAGCAGGCCCACCACGATCACGGCGCCTGGCACGGCATACCCCAGCCCGACGATGCGGTTGACGCCCGAGGTGAGCCAGCCCGGCTCCCGTCGCTGGGCAAAGGCCAGACCCAGCGCCGCCACCGTGGCGAGCGAGGCGGCCAGCCCAGCCAGCCACAGGCTGTTTTTCGACCACTGAATAAAGGAGCGCCAGGGCAGCTCTTCCCAGCCACCGATGAGGGGGCGCACCATGAAGAGCACCGGCAAGACAAAGCCGAACAGAACCGGCAGGCCACAGATCATCCAGGCGCCCCAGCGAGCCGCCCCTTTGAGCCGGGTGGGCTGGGCTTCACCGCTGTGCGCACGGCCACCCCGTGCCGTGGCAAAACGCATGCGACGCTGGGCCCGGTGCTCGAGCCACAGCAAGATCGCCACGGTGATCAGCAGCACAGTGGCCAGTTGTGCCGCGGCATGACGGTTGTCCATCACCAGCCAGGCCTTGTAGATGCCGGCGGTGAAGGTCTGGATGCCGAAGTAGCTGGCCACACCGAAGTCGGCCAGGGTTTCCATGAGGGCCAGCGCGACGCCGGCCGCCACCGCCGGGCGGGCCAGCGGCAGCGCCACTTCCCGGATGCGACGCGACAGCGGGGCACCCAGCAGCCGGGCGGCCTCCATCAACTGGGTGGCGCGTTCACTCAGGGCGGTGCGGGCCAGCAGATACACATAGGGATACAAGGTGAACGTGAACACCCACACCGCCCCCCAGGTGTTGCGGATTTCAGGAAACACCCGGCCTTGCCAGCCAAAGGTGTCGCGCAGAAACACCTGCAACGGACCTGAAAACTGGAGGAAGTCGGTGTAGGCGTAAGCCACCACATAGGCGGGCATGGCCAGCGGCAGCAGCAAGGCCCACTCGAACACGCGACGCCCAGGGAAATCGAACAGCGTGACGGCACTGGCTGTGGCCATGCCCACGACCGCCACGGCGAGCGCCACCGCGACACAAAGCAGCAGGCTGGTGCCCACATACCCGGGCAACACCGTTTCGGCCATCTGGCGCAGCACATCCATCGCCTCTGCGTCGAACTGGAACCATGAAGCCACCAGCGCCAGCACCGGCAGGGCCAGCAGAAAGGCAAACAGCAGCATCACGGCCTGTGCCAGCCAGGACGACAGGCGAGAAGACCAGACTCGGGAGGGATTTTGATTCATGTCAACGTGAATGAGAATGGTCATTATCTACAATGCAGTGCATGTTCCTGACCGTTTCCCAACTGACCGTTCATTATCCGGGCACGCCGCAGGCCGCCGTGCGCGAGGTGTCGCTCGGGCTGAAGGCCGGTGACATCGGCGTGCTGATCGGCCCCTCTGGCTGCGGCAAGACGACCCTGCTGCGGGCGGTGGCTGGCCTGGAAAGGGCCAGTCAGGGCAGCATCAGCCTGGGGGGCGATCTGGTCAGCAGCCCGGCCGGTCACGTGCCCGCCGAAGACCGCCGCATCGGGATGGTTTTCCAGGATTACGCCCTGTTCCCGCACCTGAACGTGGAACACAACGTGGGTTTTGGCCTACGGCAAATGAACGCGTCGGCGCGCAGGGTCCGCGTGCAGGAAGTGCTGGCCCTGGTCGGGCTGGACGGCATGCAGAACCGATACCCCCACGAACTCTCGGGTGGCCAGCAGCAGCGGGTGGCCCTGGCCAGGGCCCTGGCACCCAGTCCTCGCCTGCTCCTGCTGGACGAACCGTTTTCCAACCTGGACGTGGACCTGCGTGAAAGGCTTTCGCACGAGATCCGCAGCATCCTCAAGGCGGCGGGGGCCACCGCCCTGTTCGTGACGCACGACCAACTCGAAGCGTTTGCGATTGGCGACGTGATCGGCGTGATGCACCACGGTCAGCTGCATCAGTGGGAAGACGCCTACGCCCTGTACCACCGCCCTGCCACTCGGTTTGTGGCCGAATTCATCGGTCACGGGGTGTTTGCCCCGGCCCAGATCTCGCTGAGCCACCAGGAGGTGGTGGTTCAGACCCCGCTGGGGCCGCTGCAGGACGTGGAGGAATGCCCCCTTCCCAGCGCCTACGACGACGGCCTGTGCGACGTGCTGCTGCGCGCCGACGACATCATCCACGACGACGATTCCGCCGTGAAGGCGCAGATCGTCCGCAAGGCCTTCCGGGGTTCGGAGTTCCTGTACACCCTGAGGCTGGCCAGTGGCGAAACCGTCATGACCCACGTGCCTTCGCACCACAACCATGCGGTGGGCGAGTGGATCGGCATCCGCGTGGCGGTGGAGCATGTGGTGACTTTCGCTCGTGGCGCCGGCGCGGGTGCCCCACCGGCTCCGGCGGTCGCCAGACATGCCCTCTGAGGACGGCACTGCCTGCGCGCTTTACACTACGCTGACAATCAACCGCCTGACGGCAAGGCAGGCGCCACCCCCAAAGAGACACCATGACCCCAGCCGAACAAGCCCTGCGTGATGCCGCCTGCGAATACCATCGCTCCCCCAACCGCGGGAAGATTTCCGTCCAGCCGACCAAACCGCTGTCGAACCAGCGCGATTTGAGTCTGGCCTATTCTCCGGGCGTGGCATACCCTTGCCTGGAAATCCAGGCGGATCCAAGCAAGGCGTTCGACTACACCAGCCGCGGCAACCTGGTGGCCGTCATCACCAACGGCACCGCCGTGCTGGGCCTGGGTGACATCGGCCCGCTCGCCGGCAAGCCGGTGATGGAAGGCAAAGGCTGCCTGTTCAAGAAGTTTGCCGGCATCGATGTGTTTGACATCGAACTGGCCGAGCGCGACCCGGACAAACTGGTCGACATCATTGCCGCCATGGAGCCCACGCTGGGCGGCA
>CAZEZY010000193.1:0-3318 GCA_964516635.1 uncultured Tepidimonas sp.
CAAGCGCTCGGCGATGGCCAGGCCGGCCGCGTCGTCCTTCGCGGTGTTGATCCGCAGGCCCGACGACAGACGTGCCATGGTCGTCTGCAGGGACTGCATGTTGTTGACGGTGCTTCGCTGGGCATTCAGCGAAATGGCATTGGTGTTGATGGATAGGCTCATGCGGGCACTCCTGAAAAAAACCCGGCCGGTGCACTGCAGCAAATCATTGTCTGGCAGGTGGTGTACCGATTTGGAATCCGGATGTAGGCTTTATCGTTCGAATGAAGCCAGACTTGAGGGTTTTTTTAGGGTGCAGATGCGTGCCGAGTCCCGTTCAGGTGCCGCCGATTGACAGTAGAATCAATTAACCGTATCTGCACGATCTGTCACAAATGACTTTCCAGCATGCCTCCTAAAGACTCTAGAGCGGTTCCCATTTCCACTTCCCGTCTCAGGCTGGGCATGACCCTGCCTTTCAGCTTGCTCGACGAACGGGGGGGTGTGCTGCTGGCCAAGGGGCTGACCTTGACGAGCACGTCGCAGCTCGATGCCTTGAAGCAGCGGCCACAGCTGTTTGTGCCTTTCGAAGAGTCCGATGCCATCGCCAAAGTCCTGGTGTTCGGTCTCGAGGAACTCAAGCGCCGTAACGATACGCTCAATGTTCTCGATGATGTGGCACTCCAGGAGTGGATGGATCGGCCGACTCGGGAAATCTCGAAGTTGTCGATGCCTGACCAGTGCGATGACTGGATCGTGCGTCTTCGGGGGCTGTTGGGTTCGATTGCCCAGGAGTCGCTGCCTGCCGATGAAGCCAAATACCGCCTCGAGTCGTTTGGGCGTGGACTCGATGCCTGGTTGCAACCCGAACTGGTGCAGGAAACGGCAACGCTGGTGCTGATGTATCGCGCCTGCATCAGCACAGAAGAGTATGCTGTGCTGCACTCGCTTCAGTGCGCCGTGCTGGCATGGCGTCTGGCACACATTTTGGGTTTTACATCGGAGCAGACACTTTCGCTGACCATGGCGGCGGCCACCATGAACGTCGGCATGTTCCAGCTGCAGGACCAATTGGCCGAGCAGACGCATCCCCTCACCGACGATCAGCGCCATCTGATCGACGGGCATGGCGTTGAAAGCGAATGCCTGCTTCGTGCCGTGGATATCAAAGACGAGTTATGGTTGCAAATCGTTCGCAACCACCACCTTGAACCAGACAGCGTCCCTTTTGCCCAGCTTTCAGTGACCTGGCAGTTGACCCTGATTCTCCAGCGACTCGATCGTTACACCGCCTCCCTGAGCCCCAGGGCGAGTCGCAATGGCCTGTCCTCCAAAGAAGCAACGCGTCTGGTTCTGGGTGGCAACATGTCGCCCACCGACAACCCGGTTGCCCATGCGCTGCTGAATTTGCTGGGTTTGTACCCTCCCGGAACGTTTGTCCGCCTCAAATCCGGCGATCTGGCGCTCGTTTTGCGCCCTGGTGTCAAGGCATCGACGCCCGTGGTGGCCATTGTGGTCAACCGGATCGGTGAACTGCTGACTTTGCCCAAGATGGTGGATTGTGCCCAGCCCGAGCATGCGGTCGAGAACTCCATACCCGGTTCATTGATCAAGGCGAGAATCAACGTCGACTACATGGTCAGACGTCTGATGTATTCGCGCACACAGGCGTTCATGTCCCGATGAATGTGTGCTGGCGGGTGAGACTCAACGCCGTCAGATGAGCCACAAGCTCCCATTTTCCGTTCTGGTGGTCATCCACACACAAGAACGGGACGTGTTGCTCCTGGAGCGGGCTGACGCTCCCGGTTTCTGGCAGTCGGTGACGGGTTCCAAGGCATTCATCACAGAAACCTGGTCTGAAACGGCGGTTCGAGAGGTCCGGGAAGAAACAGGCATTGATGCCCGGTCCGAAGGGTGCGTGCTGTCCGATTGGGGTCTTGAGAACGTCTACGAAATCTACCCACAGTGGCGCCATCGTTACGCATCGGGCGTCCATTCCAACACGGAAAGGGTCTTTGGCCTGAAGGTGCCGGCAGGCATGACCGTGAAATTGTGCCCCCGCGAGCACACCGACTGTGCATGGCTGCCATGGCAAAGAGCCGCTGATCGTTGTTTTTCGCCGTCCAACGCAGAGGCCGTGCTGTGGTTACCCAGGATGCTGGCGATTTGAGGAACCCGCTGGGGCCTGATTCCATCGATTGAATGGCATGATGCGTTCATGAACACCCTGCGCGTGGCCACCTACAACATACACAAAGGCGTGCAAGGCCTGGGTCCCGCCCGCCGGCTTGAAATTCACAACCTGGTGCACGCGGTGGAACAGTTTGATGCCGACCTGATCTGCCTGCAGGAGGTACGCGGGGTGAACCGCAAGATGCAGCGGATGTTTGCCCACTGGCCGACCGATGGCCAGGCGAATTTTCTGGCGCCCGAGGGTTATGAAGCCGTGTACCGCACCAATGCGGTCACGCGACACGGCGACCATGGCAACGCCCTGCTGAGCCGCTGGCCCGTGGTGGCCGAACAGCACCACGATGTGTCAGACCACCGCTTCGAGCAACGCGGCCTTCTGCACGTGACCGTGCTGGCCAACGAGCAGACAGTACACGTGGTGGTGGTGCATCTGGGCTTGATTCATGCCAGCCGTGAGCGTCAGGTGCAGGCACTGGGCCGATTTGTGGAGGCACATGTGCCCGCCGGTGAGCCGCTCATTGTGGCGGGCGACTTCAACGACTGGGAGGCGCGCCTGCACCGCCCCATGGCCGGCCTGGGCCTTCGCACGTTTGAAGACATCCGCCTGCCCACCTTCCCGGCCCGGTTGCCCCTGCTCAACCTGGACCGCATCTATGTGCGCGGGTTGCGTCCCCTGCATGCCCATGTGCCGCACGGCCGAGCCTGGCGCCGCATGTCGGACCACCTGCCGCTGATTGCGGAACTGGGTTGGGAGTGAAAGCGTCCCTTCGCCCTGGCCATCATCTGCGCCTGCTCGAGGGCGGCGCAGCACTCTTCCCGGCGATGGTGCAGGCCATGGATCGCGCCCGCCAGTTGGTGCACCTCGAAACCTACATCTTCGAGTTCGCCAACGATGCGTTGCTGGTGGCCGAAGCGCTCGAACGGGCCGCCTTGCGCGGTGTGACGGTGCGGCTGGTGATGGACGGGGTGGGCACACCCAGCCTGCCCCGCGTGTGGGCCGAGCGATTCACCCGTGCCGGTGTGCAGTGGCGAATTTACCAGCCCCTGGGGAAGCTGGGGGTGTTCATTCCCAGCCGCTGGCGGCGACTGCATCGCAAACTCTGCGTGGTTGATGGGCAGGTGGGTTTTTGCGGGGGGATCAAC
>CAZEZY010000194.1:0-3310 GCA_964516635.1 uncultured Tepidimonas sp.
TACCGCGGCCGCATGGCCTACTGGGGTGGCTTCTACGAGAAGCTCTTCAACTTCCGCGAAATCCGCTACTTCGACATCAAGGGCGAATACACCGGCCTGACCAGCCGCGCCATGACGGCCCCCGATGGCATGATCCGCATCCCGCTGAACGAGGAAAGCGGCAAGGGCACCGGGCAGATCGAGGAATTCCTGATGCAGTTCAACGGCGAAGGCATCCAGCACATCGCGCTGCTGACGGACGACATCATGGCCAGCGTGGACGCCCTGCAGATGGCCGGCATTCCACTCATGACCGCGCCCAACGAGGTGTATTACGAAATGCTGGAAGAACGCCTGCCCGGCCACGGCGAACCGGTGGCCGAACTGCAGGCCCGCGGCATCCTCATGGACGGCTCCACCGCCAACGGCGAGAAGCGCCTGCTGCTGCAGATTTTCAGCCAGACGCTGCTGGGCCCCGTGTTCTTCGAATTCATCCAGCGCAAGGCCGATGAAGGCTTTGGCGAAGGCAATTTCAAGGCCCTGTTTGAAAGTCTGGAGCGAGACCAGATCCGACGCGGCGCCCTGCAGGTCGAACCGGCAGGCGCCTGATTCCACGGGCCCGAGTGGCCCTTTCCACCCCCACCACCATGAAAAAACTCGAAGGCTCCGTGCTTCAGCAACAACTCGCCACCGTGCCCGGCTGGCGGTTTGACGAAGAATCCCTGTCCATTGAACGGCGTTTTGCCTTCAAGGACTTCAACGAAGCCTTTGCCTTCATGACCCGGGTGGCCCTGGCGGCCGAGCAACGCAACCACCACCCGGAATGGTTCAATGTGTACAACCGGGTGGACATCACGTTCACCACCCACGACGCAGGCGGCCTCACCGAGCGCGACATCGATTTCGCGCTTTGGGTGGACGGCATCGCCGGCGACGCTGGCAACTGACTCAAGCATGAACGACTGGACCATCCCGCAGGGCTGGGAGCACTACACCACCGAAGAACACGCCATCTGGCGCACCCTCTTCGAGCGACAGATGGCTCTGTTGCCCGGTCGGGTGTGCGGCGCGTTTGAAGCCGGCATGAAAGCCCTGCCGATCGCGCCGGACCAGATCCCGGATTTCCGCCGTCTGAGCGAGGTGCTGATGACACACACCGGCTGGCAGGTGGTGGCAGTGCCCGGGTTGGTGCCAGACGACGTGTTTTTCGACCACCTGGCCCATCGCCGTTTTCCGGCGGGGCGGTTCATCCGTCGTGCCGACCAGCTCGATTACCTGGAAGAACCCGACGTCTTCCACGACGTGTTCGGCCATGTGCCCATGCTGATGCACCCGGTGATGGCCGACTTCATCCAGGCCTACGGCGAAGGGGGGCAGCGCGCCCAGCGGCTCGGGCACCTGGAACAGCTGGCGCGTGTGTACTGGTACACGGTGGAGTTTGGCCTGGTGCAGGAACGCGACGGTCTGCGCCTGTACGGTGGGGGTATCGCCTCGTCGTACAGCGAAAGCCTGTTCTGTTTGGACTCTCCCTCGCCCCACCGCATCCGCTTCGAGCTGGAACGGGTGATGCGCACGCGCTACCGCATCGACGATTTTCAGGAAAGTTATTTCGTGCTGCGCTCGCTGGACGAACTGCTGGAACTGGCCCAGGTGGACTTTGCCCCCCTGTATGAGCAGACCGCCAGGCTCCCCACCCTGCTGCCGGGCGAACTGTCACCGGCTGACGAACTCCTGCACCGCGGCACGGGCACCTACCACCGCGCTGACAGCGCAAACACCCGTTGACGCAAGGTGTCGAGGTCGCCGTCGTTCACGATGACATGCGTGTCAGCCTGCTCGTCGGCCGTCACCGGCTCCACAAACCCCAGCTGCCGCATTAACACGTCCACCCCGGCATCGGAGGGGTCCAGACCCTGACGCTGTCGTTCGGTGAGTCGCGACGTCATCTCGCTTTCGGGCGCCGAACAGGCCACGAGCGCAAACCCGGCGCCGGCACGCCCCGCCAGGTCACGCATGGCCGTGCGCTCAACCAGGCGCAGACTGGCCGCATCCACCACCACCGAACACCCGGCCGCCAGCGCATCGCGGGCCATGCCCTGCAGTCGCTCATGGGTGTGGCGGGTGGCATCGGCGCCATACCACTCGCTGACCTGCTCGTGCGTGGGGCGATCGGTGGCGGCCACGCCCAGCCAGCGTTTGCGCTCCACGTCCGAACGGATGCGCACGACCGGCTCACCCCGACCCGCCAGCGCATCGCGCAGCAACGCCGCCACCGTGGACTTGCCCGAGCCACTCACGCCCATCATCAGACAGAGCCGAGGCGCAGGCGGATCGGCCAGCAAACCCTGCAGACAGGCCCAGTAGCGCCCGAACGCCTGCGCGCCACCACTGCCCAGCAGCGCCACATGGGCACGCACCAGCGCGCGGTAGGCGGCAAACAGGCGCAAGCCCTTGAGGCCATCGGCGTCCCCCGTTTGCTCCACCCAGCCACTCACGAAGCGCCACGCCAGCGCGGGCTGCCCGTGTGCCAGCAGGTCCATGAAGGCAAAAGCCACGTCGTTCATGACGTCGATGCAGCGCAGATCGGCATCGAATTCGATGGCGTCAAAGGCCATCACCTCGCCCTGCCATTCCACCAGGTTGGCCAGGTGCAGATCGCCATGGCATTCACGCACCCACCCCGCCTGGCGCCGCGCGGCCATCCATGGAGACAGGGCTTCGAGCCGGAGGGCCATGCGCTCCCGAGCGGCCATGACATCGGCCTCGGTGACGTGCGCCGGGCGCCCGGGGTGCGCCAGCACCGCCTGCCAGCTGGCCTCCACCCATTCGGTCAGCGCCTTGCGTGGCTGCCAGGCTGCCGGTACCGGAGGCAAGCCCCTGTGAAAACGGCCCACATGCACGGCCAGTTGGTCGATCAGCTCGGCGCTGAGGCGGCCTGCCACCGCTCGCTGCGACAGCAGATCTTCCTGAGCAAAGCGGCGCATGCGCAGCACCCAGTCGATGGCGTGGGAGGTGTCACTGCCGGCCAGCGCGGCCTCGGGCGCCTTCACGAACTGCTCCCACGGCACGCTCAGCGGCAACACGTCCACATACAGCCCTGGGGCGGTTCGGGCATTGATTCGCCGTTCTTCCTCGCAAAACTGTCGTCGCCGCTCGGGCGTGGAAAAATCGAGGAAAGGGAGGATCAGCGGCTTCTTGACCTTGTATGCCCAAGGGCCCTCGAGCAGCACGCGGGATACATGAGTCTCAATCACTTGCATGCTATACTTATAGCTTATTCCCCGATAGCTCAGTCGGTAGAGCGCCGGACTGTTAATCCGTAGGTCCCTGG
>CAZEZY010000195.1:0-3306 GCA_964516635.1 uncultured Tepidimonas sp.
CGGTGAGCACCAGGGTGATGGGCGGATCCATCTGCGGGCCTTCGAGGTCGTTGGACAGGTACGGCCGGTAGGTGATCTCGATCACCGCCTGCGATTCGGCAGCGGCATCCAGGTGGCGCACGATTTCGCGGCTGACGTTATCGAGCGTGACCACGATCTCGGGCACGGGCGCGGTGTCCACCGGCGGCAGGTCCAGCTCAAAGCCCATGGCGATGAAGGTGACCATTTGCCCAGCGTTGAGCGGTGCATCGGCCTCGAGCCGGGCGGTCAGGTCAACCTGGTCGCGCACCACGCGGATAGCGACCGGGTTGCCAGCGTCATCACGGAAGTCGGGATGGCGCAGTTCCAGGGTGTGCAGGATGATGGCGTCCGAGGGGGCGTGGGCGTAGGCCTCCTGGATGGCCTCGGACAGGGTGGGATCGGGCATGGTGTGCCCCCATCACGGCTGAATTGCGGCCAGATCGGCCGGGTTGGGTTTTTCGGCGTTGGACCAGGCGCGGCAAGCATCGATGAAGGCGGTCATCTGGTCCTTTTGTGCCTTGGTGCCCGCGCGCAGCAGGTTGAGCTGTTTCCATTCGGGGTAGTGAGTGTTGATGTGCTCGGCACAGAGGCGCCGCGCCTCATTGGGCTTGGCTTCAAAGCGCACACGCTCGAGTGCGATTTCGCTTTGGGCAAGCACGGCCTGCGCTTGGGCTTGGCTGGCGAACTCGCCGAAGAAGGTTTGATCGACAAAGACTTTCATGGCTGGATTTCTTTATTCGAGGACGATGCCGGGAGCGGCAGCGGCGGGGATGTAGGCGTAGGGCAAGGCCAGGTAGGCCTCGATGTTTTCTGAGCGGGAGAAGCCCAGCGCGAAGTTGCTGGTCAAGGGCTGCGTGACCTGCGAGGTGCCGACGACGAAGTCGAGGAACATCCAGCCTTGCGCAGCCGCATCGGTTTGCGCCTTGGTCACCACATGACCTGTGCCGCCATAGCCCATGTAGCCGCTGTCGGTACCAAAGCCGGCCGCGCTGCCCTGCACGATCTTCAGAAAGCCACGAAACCCGACGCGCTCGGTGGCGGCTGCACGCGCCATGGGCATCCACACGGTGGTCCAGCCTCTGCCCTCATTGGGCGAAGCGGTGATCTTCAGGATGTGGCCATTGGTGATGCCGGCCCAGCCATCGCCCAGACCGCCCCGGCCCAAGCGGGGGCCTTTCCAGTACACGCCATACCAGAAGGGGTTGGCCAGCGTGGCGAGATTCGGGTCATCCACGGCCGTAGCTGGCCGCTCCGCGATGTAGGGGCCCTCAAAGGCCTGGGTGTAGGGATGCACCGCTTCGATCTGGACACCGGAGTAGCTGTAGCCCACCGGAATGCCCTCTTCGACTTCGGTCATGAAGCTGTTGGCAATCAAGTTGGGCGGCAGCAGGTATTCCCCACGGGCATTGGCCACATAGCTGTTGACCGTGGCATTCATGCCATTGATGGCGTTCGTGGTGCGCGCATCGTTGTTGGCGATGGCGCTGCCGACCGTGACATTGATCTGATCGATCTGACCGCGCACGGTCTGGTTGAGCGCCGAGGCGGCGGCCACGACGTTTTGCAGTTCGGTTTCGATGCTCATGAAGTTCTCCGAGGGGTGGATGGTTTAGAGGTAGTTGTCGATGTCGTTCACGGTGACGCTGCCGCTGGCCAGGCCCCTCAAGAGCGCGCGCAGGGTGTTGCGCAGGTTGTTGACCTGCACGTTGGCGTAACTGAACTCGTGCCACAGCGGCGCAATGGGGTAGCGCTGGCGGAAGGTGGTGGAAACCGTGGTGCCGCTCGCGTTGCGGTAATTGGCCGCATTGCCCACCGTGATGTAGATGCCGGAGTTGTCCGCCGGGTAGGCATTGCCGTCGTTGGCCCGGATCCAAACCCCGCCACGCACCGTGTCAGACGGATCCGAGACACCTGCCGAGAAGAAGTTGGGCGGCAGCAGGTTCCACCACAAGTGGGTGTAGGCAGCGTTCCACGGATTGGCCCGGCTTCCATCGCCCGAGGCAGCGGCGTCCAGCGGACCGTCGATGATGCGCAAATTCCAGGGGTTCCAGATCTCCAGCGAGGAGCGCACGATCAGCTCCAGCGGAATCATGTAGCTGTAGCCTTCGACCACTTCGGGCCGGGTGGTGCGCGCCACGTAGAGCGTCGGGTCGTTGAATCCCCGGCGGCCATAGGCGCGCCCAGCCGCATCGCGGGTGCCGGTCACAAAGTTTCGGTTGTACTTGGCTAGGTTGGCTTGCGAGCGGCCATCCGGGTTGAAGGTGGTGTAGGCCGTGCCGTAGGAATTGATGTTCTCGGCGATGAAGGCCCCTTCGCCATCCAGACCCCAGACCTGGGTACACAGGGCGTCCATGTCCGCCTGGTCCAGCGTAAAGCGGGCGTAGCCGGAGGTGGCCAGGCTCAACCAATTGGCCGACGGGTCGCCCTCACGCAGACGGGCCAGGGTTTCCAGATCCTTGACCAGCTTGTAGCGGTTAGTGGCATCCAGGGTGTGGCTGACCGCTTTGACCAGATCGAAGGGAAACCGGTCCTGTACAAACTGGACATCGATCGGGTGGGTGTGGGGCGAGACCGAGGTGTCCCAGACCACCGGGCCGGCCTGCGTGCCATCGAAGCGCCGGTAACTGGCAATGCTGGGCGTGGCGCCGCCCACGGCGAGGAAGGTGTTGCCCGTCACCCCCGTGGCACGCGCACCGATGTCTTGCGCGACGATGGTGCTGCCGTTCCAGGTCAACTGCTCCAGGTGGGTGTGGTTCTCCGAGGCGGGCGAAGCATCGGCCTTGCCGTAGCCGGTTTCCACATACAGCGTGCCGCCGCCGATCAGGGTGTTCATCTCGGCAGGCGTCAGGGGCACCTCCAGGCCATGGCCATGGGTGCCGCCAAAACCGAAGGCCACGACTGCAAAGGTGATGGTCGGCGTCTCGTCGCCGGTGGCGTAGCTGGTCTTGGCTATCCGGTTGCTCAGCTTGCCCACCGGCGTGGCCCGCACCCGGTAGTTGATGTAGGCGTATTCCGGGGTGCCGTCTTCGCCGATATGGCTGATCACGCCACAGCGGAACGACCCGTTTTCGCCCAGGTCCTTGGCTCCGGAGAAGTTCAGGCGCTGGGCGAAGGTGAGCAGGTCTTGCAGCCGGGAGGCGTTTTCTCGATGGCGGAAGGACTGGATCTGGGTGTTGAGGTCGCCACTGGTGGGGAGTTTTTCCAGCCAGACTTCGGCATAGAGCAAATCGAGCCGGGTGTCTTCCAGGTGCTGGGTGAACAGGTTGCGCATGTAACGCGCCTGGG
>CAZEZY010000196.1:0-3254 GCA_964516635.1 uncultured Tepidimonas sp.
GCCAGATCGCCGACCTGGCCAAGGCCGACATCAGCGAAGAAGTGGCCAGCGCCTACGTGGGTCAGGAGCTGACCTTCGGGGCCGACTACCTGATTCCCAAGCCATTCGACTCGCGCCTGATTCTGAAGATCGCGCCCGCCGTGGCCCAGGCCGCCGCCGACTCCGGCGTGGCCACCCGCCCCATCACCGACATGGAGGCGTACAAGGAAAACCTCGGCCGCTTCGTCTATCAGACCGGGCTGCTGATGCGCCCCATTTTCATGCAGGCCAAGTCGGTGCCCAATGGCAGCAAGCGCGTGGCCTATGCCGATGGTGAAGACGAACGCGCCCTGCGCGCCGCCCAGATGGCGATTGACGACCACCTCGCGGTGCCCATCATGATCGGCCGACCGGCGGTGATTGCCGCGCGCATCGAAAAGGCGGGCCTGCGCATGCGCCTGGGGGTGGATGTGGAAAACGTCAACCCCGAAGACGACCCGCGCTTCCGCCAGTACTGGGAGCACTACCACCAGCTCATGAAGCGCCACGGTGCCACCCCGGAAGTGGCCAAGGCGGCGGTGCGCCGCTCCAACACCATCATCGGCTCGCTCATGGTCAGCCTGGGTGATGCGGACGCCCTCATCTGCGGCCTGGTGGGCACCTACACCACGCACCTGGAACGCATCGACAGCATCCTGGGCAAAAAGCCTGGCGTGACGAACTACGCCGCCGTCAATGCCCTCATGACCCAGCAAGGTCCGCTCTTCATTGCCGACACCTACGTCAACGAAGACCCGAGCGCGGAACAGTTGGCCGAGATCGCGTGGATGGCGGCCCAGGAAGTGCAGCGCTTTGGCATTCCGCCCAAGGTGGCCTTTCTGTCGCACAGCAGCTTTGGCTCGTCGAAGCGGGCATCGGCCCGCAAGATGCGTCTGGCCCGTGACCTCTTCGTGGCCCAGCACCCCGACATCGAGTGCGACGGCGAACTCCATGGCGACGCCGCCTTGCAGCCCGAGATCCGCGAGCGTTACCTGGGCGACTCCACGCTGAGCGGCTCCGCCAACCTGCTGATCTGCCCCAATCTGGACGCAGCCAACATCCTCTACAACGTGCTCAAGACCACCACCAGCGGTGGCGTGACCGTCGGACCGGTGCTGATGGGGGTGAACCGGACGGCCTACATCCTGACGCCCGCCGCCACCGTGCGACGGGTGCTCAACATGACGGCGCTGGCCGCTGCGAGCAAGGCGGGCGCCTGACGGGCCCGCCAATCCAGCCGCTTCCTCATGCGCCTTCGGGCGCATTTCTTTTTGTCGGCCCAGGGTTTTCCCTGTCTGAACCACCGCTTGATTGTGCACATAATTTGTATACAGTTTTGTGCACTACAGGGTGCGAATTCAGGAGCAGACATGGCCAACAGCAATCTGGGCACCCCCGAGCAACTGCGGGACCCGAATTACACCCCACCCCTGGCGCAGGCCGTTCCGCTCGGCATCCAGCACGTGCTGGCGATGTTTGTCAGCAACGTCACCCCGGCCATCATCGTGGCGGGGGCGGCCGGCTTCGGCTTTGGCTCGAACTCGCCCGACTTCCCCAACATGATCTACATGATCCAGATGTCGATGTTCCTGGCGGGTGTGGCCACGCTGTTCCAGACCATCGGCTTCGGCCCGGTGGGTGCCCGCCTTCCCATCGTGCAGGGCACCAGTTTCGCCTTCATTCCCATCATGATTCCAGCGGTCGCCGGGGCCGGCGTGGCGGGCATGGCGGGGCTCATGACGGGGATCGTGATTGGCGGCATCTTCCACTTTTTCATTGGCACCTTCATCGGACGCATCCGGCACGCGCTGCCACCTCTGGTGACGGGGCTCATCGTGCTGATGATCGGCCTGGCGCTGGTGAAAGTGGGCATCGAATACGCCGCAGGGGGCGTGCCACTCAAAGGCAAACCGGAATTCGGCAACCTGGAAAACTGGTCCATCGCGCTGGTGGTGATCGTCGCCACGCTGGTGCTGAAGTTCTTCACGCGCGGCATGCTGTCGGTGGCGGCGGTGCTGCTGGGCATGGTGGTCGGCTACCTGTACGCGCTCATGCTGGGGAAGGTCAACTTTGCCCCGGTGGGCAATGCCGCCTGGTTCACTGCACCGGAGCCTTTCAAGTTCGGCTGGGAAATCAACTGGGCCATCATCATCGGCATGTGTTTCATGGCGGTCGTGTCGGCCATCGAAACGGTGGGCGACGTGTCCGGGATCACCAAGGGCGGCGCCAACCGCGAAGCCACCGACAAGGAGGTTCAGGGCGCCACTTACGCCGATGGCCTGGGCACGGCAGTGGCCGGCCTCTTCGGGGGCCTGCCCAATACCAGTTTCAGCCAGAACGTGGGCCTGGTGGCCATGACGGGGGTGATGAGCCGGCACGTGGTCACCCTGGGCGCCGTGTTTCTGATCCTGTGTGGGCTGGTGCCCAAATTTGGCGCGGTGATCGCCAGCATGCCCATCACCGTGCTGGGAGGTGGCGTGATCATCATGTTCGGCATGGTCACCGCATCGGGGGTGCGCATGCTGGCCGATGTGGCCTGGAACCGACGCAACATGGTCATCTTCGCCGTGTCGCTTTCGGTGGGGCTGGGCTTGCAACTGGCTCCAGAGGCCCTGCAGCACCTCCCCGATACCTTCCGCGTCCTCATGACGAGCGGCCTGTTCCCGGCGGCCGTGCTGTCGATCGTGCTCAACCTGGTGCTCCCAGAGCACCTCGACTGAACGCCGTTTCAGGGTTTTCCATGAACGCCGGACGCCACAAAATGGATGCCAGATGGCGATTTTTCATGCACACTTGCAGTGCATCGATGCACCAATCCCGTACCCGCTTCGCCCACCGGCAGAGAACCTTGAATCCTTGGCTTCCTGCAAACGTGTATACAGACTTGTGTTCAATACAAGGGCTGGGAGGCTGGCATCGTTCTTGCTGCATCCACCACAGCCCCACCAGGCCCAAGCCGTTTTTGTTTCACAGACCCTAGGAGCCATCCATGAACAAGCGCCGTTTTCTGCAAGCCTCTGCCGCGTTCGCCGCAGCCCTCAGCTTTGGCACCGTTGCCCAGGCCCAAACGCCCATCAAGGTCCAGCTCGACTGGCGCTTTGAAGGCCCTGCGGCCCTGTTCCTGCACACCGCCGCCACAGGGTACTTCCGCGATGCCGGCCTGAACGTGACCATCGACTCTGGCAACGGCTCGGGCGGCACTGTCACGCGCGTGGCCTCGGGCACCTACGACATGG
>CAZEZY010000197.1:0-3244 GCA_964516635.1 uncultured Tepidimonas sp.
CGCCTCGTCGTAGGCGCCCTCGGCGATGCCGAGCGAGACCGCGGCGATGCCGATGCGGCCGCCGTCGAGCGTGCGGAGGAAGTTGGCGTAGCCGCCGCCGACCTCGCCGAGCACGTTCTCCTTCGGGACGATGGCATTCTCCATGACGAGCTCGCCCCAGTTCACGGCGCGCCAGCCCATCTTCTCCCACGTGCGGCCGTAGCTGAGGCCCGGCGTGCGCGGCAGCTCCGGCGCGTGGCCGATGCCATGCTCCTTGGCGCTCGGCAGGTCGCAGCAGTCCTTCGCCATGATGAACGACGTCAGGCCACGCGAACCCTCGCCCGTGCGCGCCGCGACGATCACGAACTCGGCGACGCCGGCCTGCGTGATGAAGTGCTTGCGGCCGTTGACGACGTAGTGGTCGCCCACGCGCTCGGCGCGGGTCTTTAGGCTGGCCAGGTCAGAGCCCGAACCGGGTTCGCTATAGCCCTGGCTCCACCACACCTCGCCGCTGGCGATGCCGGGCAGGAACCGCTGCTGCTGCTCGTCGTTGCCAAAGGCCATGATGACGGGCGCCACCATCACCGGGCCAAAGGGCACGATGCGCGGCGCACCCGCCAGCGCACATTCTTCTTCGAACAGGTGCTTTTGCACGGCGTTCCAGCCCGGGCCACCGAACCGCTTCGGCCAGCCGTAGCCCAGCCAGCCCTTCTGGCCCAGTATCCTGGCCCAGCGCTGCATGTCGTCGCGCGTCAGGCGCTGAGCCTGATGCACCTTCTGCGAAATGTCATGGGGCAGATGGGCGTGCACCCAGGTGCGGATCTCGTCTCGAAACGCCAGTTCTTCTGGCGTGAAAGCCAAATCCATGGGGTCTGTCTCCTGTGATCAATAGATCGACGTGGTTTTAGCACGCCCGTTCGATTCTGGCTTGTCCAGGCGGTGACAGCTCGGGTACTGCAGAGGGGGATTCAGCCGCCGGCTCGCTCGAGTCGAGCTTCCAGTTCCTGCACCCGGCTTTCGAGCGCGTCGACCCGTGTCCACAGGGTCTGCATTGCCGTGAGGTGGTCCGTACCGGCTTCGCAGGGGTCCGGTGCCGGCATGCCGGCATCCACCGGCCCGCAGAGGAGATGTGCCCAGCGGGACTCCCGTTCCCCGGGCTGCCGGCTCAGTTTGACCACCAGCGGACCGCCTTTGTCGGCAGATCGCTCCTGCAGTTCTTCCAGAAAGGCCTCCACCGAAGCAATGTCCAGAAACTTGTACCAGCGCTCGGTGTTCAGGCGCAGTTCACCGGCCGTCTGTGGACCACGCAGCATCAGCATCCCCAGCAACACGGCGGCCTGTTCGGGTACCCCCAGCCCGCGCTGGGTGTTGTGTTCGTAGCGAGTGGTGCGGCCACCCTGGGTTTCAAACACGAGGGCGCGGCTGCGCAGGCCGTCCAGCGCTTCGGCGATGTCGTGCTCGCTCAGGTTCATCACGGGATCGCGGGCCGATTTCTGGTTGCAGCCCGTTTGCAGGCTGTTGAGCGTCAGCGGGTAGCTGTCGGGAACCGTTCGGGCTTTTTCCATCAGGGTACCCAGCACGCGGGCTTCCATGGCGGTCAGCGGGGTGTCGGCAAAGGGAGGCTGGGTCATTACACTTCCGGGCTTATGTCACAAACAGAACCAAAGTGCATTGTCGTGCTGATTTCGGGTCAGGGCTCGAACATGCAGGCCATTGTCCGGGCTGCCCAGACACGGCAGTGGGAGTCTCGCTGGGGTGCTCGGGTGGTGGGGGTGGTGAGCAATCGGCCCGATTCGGCGGGGCTTTCCTGGGCCCGTGAGCAAGGCTTGGCGACCATCGCCCTGGACCACAAGGCGTTTGACGGACGGGAGGCCTTTGATGCGGCACTGATGCAGGCGGTCGACGGACTGGCACTGAATGGTCGGCCCGAACTGGTGGTGCTGGCGGGCTTCATGCGCATTCTCACCCCCGGTTTCGTGGCCCATTACGAAGGGCGGCTGGTCAACATCCATCCCTCCCTGCTTCCCGCGTTTCCAGGCCTGCATACCCACCGTCGAGCGATTGAGGCGGGTTGCCGCTTTGCCGGCGCGACCGTGCACCGCGTGACGGCCGAGCTTGACCATGGCGAATACCTGGCGCAAGCCGTGGTGCCGGTACTCCCCGATGACACGCCCGATGCCCTGGCGGCCCGGGTGCTTACGCAGGAGCACCTGATCTACCCCAGAGCCATCGAGCGGTTGCTGGCGGCCATGTGATTCGCGGTGGCGTCAGCGCAAGGCGTAGAGGGCGGCACCCAGCGCCACCAGCCCGACCGTGGCCCAGCCCAGGCGATCGATGTGTTTGTGCAACTCGGCCTCCATGCGTGCGCCGCCCCAGCGCATGAGCGCGGCCACCAGGAAAAAGCGCCCGCCGCGGCCCACCACCGAAGCGGCCACAAAGGGCAGCAGGGCCATGGACAACACACCGGCCGCGATGGTGAACACCTTGTAGGGGATGGGCGAGAACCCGGCAATGAACACCGCCAGCACGCCCCAGTCCTCGAACCATTCCAGCGCCCGCTGGTAGCCGGCCCAGTAACGCGGCTGCTCCTGCAGCCAGGGTTCGACCATGCCAAAGGCGTACATGCCGATGAAATAGCCCAGCACCCCGCCCAGCACCGAAGTCAGCGTGGTGATCCAGGCAAAGCGCCAGGCCCGTTCCGGCTGGGCCAGGCACATGGGCGCGAGCATCACGTCCGGTGGAATGGGAAAGAACGACGACTCGGCAAAGCTCATGCCTCCGAGGTACCAGGGAGCATGCCGGTGGCGTGCCCACTGCATGGCCCTTGAATAGAGCGGGGCAAAAATTTTCATGAATGGGTGCTCAAACCGCTTTGTGGAACACCAGGCCCGCGTGCTCCCGCATGGCATGGAACTGGATCTTGGGCCAGTTGGCCTCCACCGCCCGCAAGGTGGCGTTGTGGTCCACCAGAATGGCGGGTGCGTCCACCGCGTCCCAGGCCATGCGGTGGATGTTGGCGTCGATGAAACGCTTGAGCTCCTGCTCACCGCCGTTCTCGGGTGGACAGGTCACCCAGCGGGCCACCTGATAGCTGCTGTGGGTGATGCGCGCCTTCACACCGTATTCGGTCTCCAGCCGGTGCTGCACCACCTCGAACTGCAACTGGCCCACGGCGCCCAGCATCAGCACGCTGCCGGCCATGGGCCGGAACACCTGGATGGCGCCTTCTTCGCCCAGCTGCGTCAGTCCGGCCTTGAGCTGCTTG
>CAZEZY010000198.1:0-3235 GCA_964516635.1 uncultured Tepidimonas sp.
TCGTTCAGCAGGCCGTTGTAGAGGGTGTTGACCCCGGTCATCCAGGTGATGGGGTAGTTTTCCACGGCGCGCTGCAGATTCTGGACCGGGCGTGGGCTGGGAATCAGGATGTTGTGGGCGCCAATCGCCAGGAAGCCCAGCAGGTTGGCCGTGAAGGCGAAGATGTGGTAGAGCGGCAGTGCCGTCAGCACGCATTCTTCGCCTGGCTTCATGTGGGTGGAGCCCATGGCCAGCATCTGCTCCACGTTGTGGAGCAGGTTGCCATGACTGAGCATGGCGCCTTTGCTGACGCCGGTGGTGCCACCCGTGTATTGCAGCAGGGCCAGGTTGTGGTGCCCTGTCTCACCCCATAGATGACGAGTGTCTGAGTGCCCGGCCTGCTGCAACGCCTGCCTTCCCTGAGTCAGTGCGGTCTGCAGTCTGGCATGAGGTACCGTGACGGGTGGTAATACCCGTGACCAGATCTTTTGCACACCCCGAATGATGGCTTGGGGAATGGCCGGAAAGAATTCCGGCACGCCGGCAAGCACCACGTGCTGGACAGGCGTTTGCGCCAGCACCTCGGGCAGCTTGTCGGCAAACATGTCCACCAGCACCAGCGCCTTGGCGCCCGCGTCGTTGAACTGGTGCACCATTTCGTGCACGGTGTACAGCGGGTTGGTGTTGACCAGCACGCAGCCGGCTTTCAGAATCCCAAGCGCGACCACCGGGTAGGCCAGGCCATTGGGCAGTTGCACCGCGACGCGGTCACCGGCCTGTAGGCCCAGGTGATGGCGCAAGTAGGCGGCAAACGCATCCGACAGGGTTCGAACCTGATCGAATCCCAGACTTCCATTCATGCCGTTGGGCACGACACAGGTAAAAGCCGCCTTGGCGCGGCTCTCCTTGGACCAGCGCTTGCAGGCATCGTCTGCAAAAGCAGGCAGACTGGCATGCGCAGGAAGCTTCAGTTCGGCATCAATGCCTACCGATGCGTATTGGGTGATCCATGGACGGACCGTGTCTCCGGGTGTGTTCTGCATCGTTGTCTTTTTGTCAGGGCACTACAACAGATTGTCACCCATGATGACCCATGGTGACATGGACTCCCGGGTAAACCTTGACGCTTGAACGACAACTCGGTTCAGTGCCATGCCTACCGCTCATTAAATATCATATATAGCATTTAAGGGTGCGTCGAGTCTCCGACAGAGTCAATCATGACCGATGACGTCGCAATGCAATGCCGTCCTGATGCGGTCACACATGACCCGATCTCTCGCTTCAGGAACATTGGAGTCAGCACCCTGCGGGCGATTCATGAACCTCTCGAATGGCTCGAACCGGATGCGTTTGCAAGCCGACGGAGAAGTGCGCAAAGGGCTGAAGCTTGTTGCCAGCCATCAACGGGAACAGATTGGGAACAATGGCGGTGTTCCAGTCTGTTCTGCGCGCGATCTGCCTACGGTGGAAAGTGGCAAGTGCTGGATTGCCTGAGGAAAATTCTGGTCGGGGTGAGAAGATTCGAACTTCCGGCCTCTACGTCCCGAACGTAGCGCTCTACCAGGCTAAGCTACACCCCGAATCCCTTGAATCAGGAGCGACGCTCCAGAAGGACAGCCGCCAATTGTACCAAAGCTTCCGTGCGCTGATTGGGGGGGATGGCGCGGGCCGCATCGATTGCGCGTTGCGCCTCGGCAGCGGCCGTGCGACGGGCATCGGCCAGTCCTCCCCGGTTTTTCACGATGGCAACGATGTCGTCCAGTCGGTCGGTGTTGCCATGCATGATGGCTTCGCGAATCAGGGAGGCCTCATCACTGTCGCAGTGCTTGAGCGTGCAGATGATGGGCAACGTCATCTTGCCTTCACGCAAATCGTCGCCCAGGTTTTTACCCAGTTCGATGGCATCACCCTCGTAGTCCAGCACATCGTCCACCACCTGAAACGCCGCTCCCAGGGCCTGGCCATAGCTGGCGCAATGCTCCTCTGTCGTGGCATCGCTGCCCGCCAGAATCGCGGCGAGACGGGCGCTCGCCTCGAACAGCTTGGCCGTCTTGGCGCGAATCACCTTGAGATAGGACGACTCATCCAGATCCGCGTCGTGCATGTTCATCAGCTGGAGCACTTCGCCTTCGGCAATCACGTTCGTGGCGTCTGCCAGAACCTGCATGATCCGCATGTCGCCGACGTCAACCATCATCTGGAAAGCGCGGGAGTACAGGAAATCGCCAACCAGCACGCTGGCGGCATTCCCGAAGACCTCGTTGGCGGTGTGACGACCACGTCGCAAGGTGGATTCATCCACCACATCGTCATGCAGCAAAGTGGCGGTGTGTATGAACTCAACGACGGCTGCCAGTGTGTGGCGACGATGGTCCTGACAATCCAGCGCCTGACACATCAGGAGTAGCAAGGCGGGTCTGACCCGCTTGCCGCCCGAACCAATGATGTAATGGGCGACTTGTCCCACCAGGGGCACATCACTGCCCAGTCGCCGCTGAATCACCTGGTCGACCAAACGCATGTCGTCAGCAACCAGAGCGAGCGCGTGAGCAGGATGAGAGGATGAGATCAAGATCGGTGAACCCTATGGCGTGTTGCAGGAATTATAGGTAGGCCGAGATCGGCCATGCTGAATCTCGACAAAGCGTAGCTTGGCAGGTTACAATGAAAGGCTATGCAGCGATTCTGGGTTCCGCGGCGTAGATGTCCTCAAGACAGAAAACCACCTAAGAGGCCACCATCAGAGTGGCACCGACCGTGGAAAAGAACCCGCAAACCAACTCTCAGAGTGATCTCATGACCAAAACTTTCAGCGCAAAACCCGCTGAGGTGGTGCACGAGTGGTTTGTGATTGACGCCACCGACAAGGTGCTCGGACGGGTCGCCAGCGAAGTGGCCCTCCGTCTGCGCGGCAAGCACAAGGCCATTTACACCCCTCACGTTGACACAGGCGATTTCATCGTGATCGTCAACGCCTCCAAACTCAAGGTCACGGGCACCAAGTCCCTGGACAAGATGTACTACCGTCACTCCGGTTTCCCCGGCGGTATTTACGGTACCAACTTCCGCGATCTGCAAGCCAAGCACCCGGGCCGTGCCCTGGAAAAGGCCGTCAAGGGCATGCTGCCCAAGGGGCCACTGGGCTACGCCATGATCAAGAAGCTCAAGGTGTACGGTGGTGCCGAGCACCCGCACACCGCCCAGCAACCCAAAGTGTTGGACATCTAAGGAGCTCACATGATCGGTGAATGGA
>CAZEZY010000199.1:0-3181 GCA_964516635.1 uncultured Tepidimonas sp.
GGCCGGGCAGCCCATGTTGATGTCGATGATTTGCGCGCCCCGGTCGATGTTGTAGCGGGCCGCTTCGGCCATCATGTCGCCATCGGTACCCGCAATCTGGACGGCTATCGGGCCTGGCTCCCCTTCGTGGTTGGCCCGGCGCGAGGTCTTGAGGCTGTCGCGCAAGTCCGGCCGCGAAGTGACCATTTCACTGACGGCGTAGCCCGCCCCGAGTCGCTTGCAGAGGCGACGGAAAGGGCGATCCGTCACCCCGGCCATGGGGGCGACGAACAGGCGATTGGGCAGCGGGAAAGGGCCGAGACGCATGGGAGAAAACAAAAGCATCCGGGGTCGGATGCTGAAAAAGTGTGCAGGATTGTAACCCTGCATCCCCCGTGCCTGGCTGACATCCCTATACTCCCGGCCCATGGAAGCCTGGTTGTGGTCACTGCTTGAAACACTCAGTCTGCCGCAATACGGCTTGAGCACGGTCTTTGTGGTGGCCTTCGTGTCGGCCACCCTGCTGCCCATGGGTTCGGAGCCCGCCGTGTTCGGCCTGATCAAGCTGAATCCCGAACTCTTCTGGCCTGCGATTCTGGTGGCAACCGTCGGTAACACGCTCGGGGGTGGCGTGAGCTGGGCCATGGGCTATGGTGCTCACCAGGCCATCGACAAAGCCCGGGGCTCACGCACACACGTCAAAGCCCTGGGCTGGCTGGAACGTTTCGGCCCCAAAGCCTGCCTGCTGAGCTGGCTGCCAGCGGTGGGCGACCCCCTCTGTGCCGTGGCTGGGTGGCTGAAGTTTCCTTTGCTGCCATGCCTGCTCTACATGGCGATCGGAAAATTCCTCCGCTACCTGATGATGACGTCTGCCCTGCTGTGGCTGCTGCCCGGCAACTGGTTGGCGAACTGAACGCCACACCCCCGACGATCAGGCCGACAGACCGAAACTGGAGACGAGCCGACGCCGCAATTCGGCCCAGCCGGCGATGGCCTCTTCGAGCGGTGCATGCTGGGCCGCCTGTTCGAGTTCCTGGGCGCACAGGGCGTGATCGGCATGGCCGAGCGTCTGCAGCACGCTTTTGAGGCTGTGGGCCACCCGGCGAATGGCGATGGGATCAGCCGAGGCACAGGCCTGATCCCCCTCGCGGAGATCGGTCTGAAACTGAACGATGCAGGTCTGACGGAAGGTTTCGTAGAAGGGCCTGTCGCCGTCAAAGAAAGTTTCAATGGCCGCGACTTCAAACGGCTGCAGATCCGGGTGCGCCGACAGCAGTGAAGGCTTCGGTGCCTCAGGCCAGTCCGAAAGACCCAGCGCGAGTCGCACGACCTGAATGATCTGCGGAACCGATGCGGGCTTGGCCAGGCAATGGAACACGCCTTGAGCGGTCAGTTGCTTGCGCCTCGCCTCGAACAGTCCCGCGCTGAACACCACCACCCGGGGCGTGACCAGCCCCGGTGAACGCTGCTGCAGAAACCGGATGAGATCCAGACCCGACCCTTCGGGAAACGTGAGGTCGGTGATCACCAGACCAAAGGACCGCTGCTCGCAGGCCCGCATCGCCTCGCTGACCTTGGCGCAATACACGGCATCCAGTTCGAGCCTGGCCAGCGCCTCGCCCACGAAACGGGAAACCGATGGGTCGTCCTCGACAACCAGTACCGTGTGTTCGTGCATGAAATCGGACCGCTCCGGACTAGGCGGACGTGGCGGTTTCCGGGTTCGAAGCGGGACCGATCAGGTGCTGCAAGGCGGCTTCGATCAGGCCAGGCAACTCCTTGATCAGTTGCGGCTTGTGGACCACCGAGACATCCTGCAAAGCGTAGCTGTAGGCTGCGCGCTGCTCCTCGTCAAGAGCGGTCAGGACGATCAGCTTGCACTCGCCAAACAGGGAATGGCGGCGCAGACCCGTGATCATGGTGGCGCCATCGATCCCAGGCAGCAGGATGTCGACGATGATCAGATCAGGCTGGAGATGCCCAAACGACACCAGACCGGTGATGCCATCGTTGGCTATGTGCAGGTCAACCGCCGGAAAGCGCTGCTTGACGAGCATCGAAACCAGATTCTGGAAATGCGAAGAGTCCTCGATCAGGAGGATGCGAGGAATGTGGGAGATGGCCCGCCGACGGCCGCTGCGGGCTTCGTGGGTTCCATGCAAAGCGGCCACGCCGGTGACGCCCGCGCGACTGCCCTGGATCCAGCGTTCCAGGGATTCGCGGGTGATCCGGCGATGACCACCCGGGGTTTTCCAGGCCTTAAGATCCCCGCGATCGACCATGAGCTGAACCGACCTCACCGCCATGCCCAGGATTTTCGCTACCTCCAAAGTGGTGTAGTAGCTGCCAGATGACATATCACTGTTTAGAGGCACGGTGTTCATGACTGCATTTTGCATCAAATCGCACCTTTGTAACAAGGTGCGAATTTTTACCAATTTGATCTCAATCCTGCGCCATGCAGCCAGAAATCGGCAATGCCCAATGTGGCATTCAGTCAGTGCCCAGGCAGGCCTTCCAACCTTCAGGACCCAACTGCAACAGCGTCCGGATATTGCGTTCGACAATGGTGTCGGCACTGTCACCGGAGGTGACGGCACGATCGATGCTGGCCTCTCGCAGCAGATGCAGGGTGGGATATGGCGACCAGTTGGTGGCGTTGGTGAGGTCGTCAGGCTCGGTGCCCTCGAACTGGAACGCCGGGTGAAACGGCGCGACCTGCATCTCGCCCTCCAGCCCGTGCTCTTCGATCACCTCGTCCACCACATCCAGCAGATCGTTGAAGACGAGGAAATCCGGGAACAGTGTCGGGTGGATGAGCAAAGTGGTGTCGATCTGCTCGGCCGGCGTGGTTTTGAGCAGTTCCAGTTCGCGATCCAGGTCATCCAGAAAACCATCCAGATGACGCGCCCGGCTGACCACCAGACGAACCTGGTTTTTCACATACACCGCCTTGGCAAACGGGCACAGGTTGAGACCGATGACCGCACGCTCGATCCAGCGGCGCGTCTCGGCCAGCACCCGCTCGTCGTCGGGCACGGCGGGGATGGCGGTGGTTTCGGCCACGGCCTGCCTCAGGTCAGTGACTTGAAGCGCACGCGTTTCGGACGCGAGCCCTCTTCACCCAGGCGGCGCTTCTTGTCGGCTTCGTACTCGGTGAAGTTGCCGTCGTAGAAGTACCACTGGCTGTCGCCTTCGTAGG
>CAZEZY010000200.1:0-3006 GCA_964516635.1 uncultured Tepidimonas sp.
TTGTGGTGTACGTGCACCACACCCACACCAGCGTGCAGTGGCACGACGACAAACAAGCCTGGGCCAAGGCCGCGCCTTTCGTGTCCACCACGGTGCACCTGCAGTTTCCCTGGAAAGTGGGCGGACTGATGCACCACATCATGGAACACACGGCCCACCACGTCGACATGAGCGTGCCGCTGTACAAGCTCAAGGACGCACAGAAGAAGCTGGAAGACATGCTGCCCGGGCGCATCATCATCCAGCGCTTCAGCTGGCGCTGGTATTTCGAGACCGCGCGCAAGTGCAAGCTCTATGACTTCACGCGTCGTTGCTGGACCGACTTCCAGGGCCGGCCCACCAGCGCGCAGGCGCCTTCCTACGCCTGAGGGTGTGGGCACGAAAATGGGCATGAAAACAACGCCGGACGTACCGTTGAGCGCACAGCCGACCCGATTGTCACACCCGGAAAACCCCATGGTGCGACAATAAGGGTCTAGATGAATCCCGCTTTTAACGAACTCTCCCTGGCCGAACCCCTGGCCCGTGCCATTGCCGAAATGGGGTTTACCGCCATGACGCCCATCCAGGCGCAGGCCATACCGGTGGTGCTTCAGGGCCGTGACGTCATGGGCGCTGCCCAGACCGGTACCGGCAAGACGGCCGCTTTCTCGCTGCCCCTGCTGCAGCGCATGCTCAAGCACGAAAACGCCTCGACCTCGCCCGCCAGGCACCCGGTGCGCGCCCTGGTGCTCCTGCCCACTCGCGAACTGGCCGACCAGGTGGCCCAGCAGATTGCCTTGTACGCCAAATACACCCAGTTGCGCAGCGCGGTGGTGTTTGGTGGCATGGACATGAAGCCACAGACCGCCGAACTCAAGAAGGGTGTGGAAGTGCTCGTGGCCACCCCCGGCCGCCTGCTGGACCACATCGAGGCCAAGAACTGCGTGCTCAATCAGGTCGAGTATGTCGTGCTGGACGAGGCCGACCGGATGCTGGATATCGGATTCCTGCCCGATCTCCAGCGCATCCTGAGCTATCTGCCGAAACAGCGCACCACGTTGCTGTTCAGTGCCACGTTCTCGCCCGAGATCAAGCGGCTGGCCAGCAGTTACCTGCAGGACCCGATCACCATCGAGGTGGCGCGCTCCAATGCCACGGCGTCCACCATCGAGCAGCGTTTCTACCGGGTGGAAGAAGACGACAAGCGTCAGGCGCTCAAGCAGTTGTTGCGCGAAAAAGGCGTGAAGCAGGCGTTCGTGTTCCTGAACAGCAAGCTGGGTTGTGCCCGCATGGCCCGTGCCCTGGAGCGCGACGGCCTGAACGCCACGGCCCTGCACGGCGACAAAAGCCAGGACGAACGGCTCAAGGCGCTGGACGCTTTCAAAAAGGGCGAGGTTGATCTGCTGATCTGCACCGATGTGGCGGCCCGAGGCCTTGACATCAAGGACGTGCCGGCGGTGTTCAACCTGGACATCCCGTTCAACGCCGAAGACTACGTGCACCGGATTGGTCGCACCGGCCGGGCAGGTGCGTCGGGGCTGGCCATTTCCTTTGTGAGCGGCAAAGACGCCCGCAACCTGGCCGATATCGAGAAGCTCATCGGCAAGAAGGCCGAGGTGGAGCCGATCGAACTGGACAGCGATCGTCAGCGATTCGGCGGGTCCTCTGGCCGCATGAACGACGGACAACGTCTCTGGCACGACGAAAAAGCTGTCCGTGAAGTGCGCCGCGAGCGAGTGCCTCGTGCCCCGCGTGCATCGGCCGATCCGTTTTTTGATCAGCCCTATGCACCCTCCCTGTCACCGGAAGCCCGGCCGAATTGGGAATCCCAACCCAAGGTGAGCGTGGCCAAAGGGCTGTCGGCTCACATCAAACCCCGCCGGAAAGTGGCAGCCCTGTTCAAGGCGCCTGCCCCCGATGCGGCCGAACAGACCGACGACTCAACCGTCTGATGGGTTCACCTGCCTGGCTTCAGAGCCTCAGGGCAGGAAACCTGAATGATGGCCGAGACGGCGCCGTCGGGCGACAGTTGGGCGGCGCTGAGGCAACCACCCCAGATGCACCCGGTATCCAGCGCGAGCAGGTCGGGGCGTTGCATCAGACCCAGGGTGGACCAGTGCCCGAAGGCCACCGGACTGCCTGCGGTCAGGCGCCCAGGCACGTCAAACCAGGGCATGTAGCCTGCGGGGGCGGCAGCGGCGCTGTCCTTGGTCCCAAATTCCATGATGCCCTGCGCGTTGCAGAATCGCAGACGCGTCAGGGCATTCACGATCACACGCCAGCGATCGGCTTCAGGCCAGTCGTCCCGCCAGTGGTCGGGCTGGTTGCCGTACATCCGTTGCAGCCAGTCGGTCCCTTCGCCGCGCCGCAGCATGTGGCCCACCTCTTCAGCAAGTGTGAGGGTCAGTGCAACCGTCCACTGTGGCAACACCCCGGCATGGACCAGCAGCCAGCCATGCCGCATCAGCGCCAGCGGCCGGTGCTTCACCCATTCCAGCAAGGCGTCGCGGTCCGGTGCCTGCAGGATGTCGTCCAGCGTGTCGCTGCGGTGTGCCTTGCGCACCCCGTGCGCCACGGCGAGCAGGTGGAGGTCGTGGTTGCCCAGGAGGCATTCGGCCGCGTTGCCCAGCGCGATCAGTCGCCGGAGCACGGCCAGCGAGGCAGGGCCCCGGTTGACGAGGTCGCCGAGCACCACCAGCGTGTCGCGGCTGGGCGAGAAATCGATGGTGTCGAGCAAACGCTGCAGAGGTTCATCGCAGCCTTGGAGATCGCCAATCAGATACAGTGACATGCGCCGATTATGGATATTCTGCTGATCCTCTTTCTGACACTGCTGAGCGGTGTGTTTTCGATGACGGAAATCGCGGTGGTCTCGAGCCGGCGCGTCCGCATCGATGCCCTGGCCCAGGCTGGCGACAAAGGCGCGCTGGCGGTGGTGAAGCTGCGGCAGAACCCCACCCAGTTCTTTTCCACGATCCAGATGGGCAACACCACGATTGCCCTGATGAACGGGATTGTGGGGGA
>CAZEZY010000201.1:0-2972 GCA_964516635.1 uncultured Tepidimonas sp.
CGTTGCCCTTGAAGGTCGAGCCATCGCCCCAGATGTGGACGTCGTCTTCCTTCATGGCGGCCACCAGCATGGTGCCGGTCACGGCGCGGCCCAGCGGGGTGGTGTTGAAGTAGGTGATGCCGGCGGTGCTGATGTGGAAGGCGCCGGCCTGCAGCGCGGCAATGCCTTCGGCCGCCAGTTGCGGTCGGCAGTCGATCAGCCGTGCCTGCACCGCGCCGTAGCCCATGGCCTTGCGCGGGATTTCATCGTAGTCGGATTCGTCGGGCTGACCGAGGTTGGCGGTGTAGGCGTAGGGCAGGGCGCCCTTGTTTTTCATCCACAGCAGGGCGGCGGAGGTGTCGAGGCCGCCCGAGAAGGCGATGCCGACCTTCTGGCCGGTGGGCAGGTGTTGAAGGATGGTGGCCATGGCGAGTTCCGAGGTTCAGCCGTAGTGGCAGATGTAGTGGAAAGCGTCTTTCACGCGAATGTCGAAGCTGGCGTTGGCACCCACCTTGAAGGCATCGCCTGGGGCCACGGGCACCCAGGTTTCGGTGCCCGCCAGCCGGTATTCGCAGCCACCGGCCACGCATTCCATGATTTCGGGCGCCTGGGTGCCGAACGTCAGTTCAGACGCCAGAACCACCCCGATGGACTTGCGGGAGCCATCGGCGCAGGTGATGCCGTGGCTCACGCATTTGCCATCAAAGTACACATTGGCCTGGGTGTGGACGCAGACGCCGTCGATCTGGGTGGTGCTCATGGGAAAGAGTGATGTGAAAAAAAGAAGCCGCCCGGCGTGGGGCGACAAGGTGCATCGATTTTAGTGGACGCCTCAGCCTCGGCTGTCCCAATCGTCGGGAGCGAACCCTACCGTGATGTCGCCATTGCTCCACTCCACCACGGGTCGCTTGATCACGCTGGCGTGCTGCATCATCAGGGCATGGGCGCTGGCCTCGTCGGTCAGGCCAGCCTGCACCGACGGGTCGAGCTGTCGCCAGGTGGTGCCTTTGCGGTTGACCAGTTTTTCCCAGCCGACCTGTCCCGTCCAGTGAGGCAGTCGGGACTCGGGCACGCCTTGCTTCTTGAAGTCGTGGAATTCGTGAGGCAGGGCACGCGCCTGAAGCCAGGCCCGTGCCTTCTTGACCGTATCGCATTGGGGAATGCCGTAAACCTTGATCATCCGGTCATTATCCAGCAGACCGCGTATCCAGGCACCTGCTGTCACAATCCGGGCTCCGGCAAGCCTCTCTCAACGCACATGATTTCTGAACCCCTGACCCTGGCCGAATGGCTCAGCCACTGTGAACGACTGCATCCTGCCCAGATCGAGATGGGCCTGGACCGGGTCAGGGCGGTGATCGAGCGGATGAATGACGGCCGGGGTCTGACGCTGGGCTGCCCCGTGATCACCGTCGGTGGCACCAACGGCAAGGGTTCCACTTGTGCGATGCTGGAAGCCATCTATCAGCAGGCAGGTTACCGCACGGCGGTTTACACCTCCCCGCATCTGGTCGATTTCGAGGAGCGGGCTCGCTGGCTGGGCGAGCCGATCGACTCGTCCCTGCTGCTGCCTGCGTTTGCCCAGGTGGAGCAGGCCAGACGGGGTGCGTCAGGCCAGAACGAGGTGTCCCTGACCTATTTCGAGTTCACGACCCTGGCGATCGTGCAAGCCCTGTCCGAGGCACGCCCCGATGTGATGATTCTGGAAGTGGGCATGGGCGGGCGCCTGGATGCAGTCAACGCGTTCGATGCCGATTGCGCCATCATCACCAGTGTGGATCTGGATCACATGGAATACCTGGGACCGGATCGGGAGGCGATTGGTTACGAAAAGGCCGGCATCATGCGGACCGGTCGCCCCGTGGTGGTGAGCGACCCCGTGCCGCCGCAAAGCGTGGTGGACCGCGCGCATCAAGTGGGGGCCGATCTGTGGCGACTGGGCCGCGACTTCCATTTTGCGGGCGACAAGCAGCAGTGGGGCTGGACCGGGCGAAGCCGACGCTACAGTGGCCTTGCCTACCCGGCACTGCGCGGGGCCAACCAGTTGCTGAACGCTTCGGGTGTCCTGGCGGCGCTGGAAGCCATGCACATTCGGCTGCCGGTCACGGCGCAAGCCGTTCGCACGGGTCTGGCGCTGGTGGAGTTGCCCGGTCGTTTCCAGATTGTGCCTGGTCAGCCCACACTGGTGCTGGATGTGGCTCACAACCCCCATTCGGTGGCGGCGCTCGCCGAAAACCTGGACGCGATGGGCTTCTACCCGACCACCCATGCCATTTTCGGCGCCATGGCAGACAAGGATTTGCGTCCCATGTTCGAGCGGGCCAACCCCATGGTCGATCGGTGGTATTTCACCGATCTGCCCACGCCGCGCGCGGCAAGCGCCCTCGATCTGGCCGCCATCTGGCAAGGGACCAGCACCCGTCCTGACGTCTCTGCCACCCAGCATGCCGATCCGTCGCAGGCACTGCAGGCGGCCGTCGCAGCGGCCGACCCGGCTGATAGAATCATTGTCTTCGGATCCTTTTTCACCGTGGGTGGTGTCTTGAAGAACGGGGTGCCTCGCCTGAACGCCAAGCACCTCGGATCCTGATACAGCACCCTGAATCCCACGGCGGGCCTCACAGCAACACTGGCGAATGTTCAAACTGCGTTCTGGCGGCCAGGGCGGCTCCGGCCCGGCTCAGACTCCCTCTATCGAGTCCATCCGGCGGCAGGCGCGGCAGCGCCTGATCGGCGCGAGTGTGCTGGTGCTCGCCGGCATCATCGGTCTCCCCTGGCTGTTCGACACCCAGCCGCGGCCGGTCCCGGTGGACCTGGCCATCAGCATTCCGGCGCGTGATGCCGTGCCACCGCTTGAGCCGCCTCGTCTCCCGGACACCGCCAGCGTGACACCCGGACGGCAAGAGGTCCTGGCTCCACCCCCTGTGACAAGGGAACCTGTCGTGGTGACCGAGCCCCCACCACCTGCTGTCCCTGCTGTCCCTGCTGTCCCT
>CAZEZY010000202.1:0-2950 GCA_964516635.1 uncultured Tepidimonas sp.
TCTGCGACGGCAATATGCAAGAGGGTTCGTTCCGCTGCGACGCCAACGTCTCGGTACGCAAGCCCGGCCAGCCGCTGGGCACGCGGCGCGAGATCAAGAACCTGAACTCGTTCAAGTTCATGCAGCAGGCCATCGACTTTGAGGTGCGCTGGCAGATTGAGCAAATCGAAGACGGCCACAAGATCCAGCAGGCCACGGTGCTCTTCAACCCCGACACCGGCGAGACCCGCGCCATGCGCACCAAGGAAGACTCGGCCGATTACCGCTATTTCCCCGACCCCGACCTGCCGCCGCTGGTGATTGGCCGCGACTGGGTGGAGCGCGTCAAGGGCGAGATGACCGAGCTGCCGCGCGTGATGGCCGAGCGTTTTGTGAAGGACTACGCCCTCCCCGAGTACGACGCCACCACGCTCACCCAGAGCAAGGCCATGGCCGCCTATTTCGAAGCCTGCGCCAAGGCCTGCGGCCAGCCCAAGCTGGCGAGCAACTGGATCATGGGCGAGGTCTCGCGCCGCTTGAACGCCGCCGACATCACCATTGAGCAAGCCCCGGTGAGCGCGGCTCAGCTCGCCGCCCTGATCGGCCGCATCAGCGACAACACCATCAGCAACAACGCGGCGCGACAGGTGTTCGAGGCGCTGTGGACCGAAGGTGGTGAGGTCGACGCCATCATCGAGGCCAAAGGCCTCAAGCAGATGAACGACAGCGGCGAGCTGGAAAAAATCATCGACGAGGTGCTGGCGGCCAACGCCAAGAACGTCGAGGAATACAAAGCCGGCAACGCCAAGGCCTTGAACGGCTTGGTGGGTCCGATCATGAAAGCCAGCAAGGGCAAGGCCAACCCGGCGCAGGTCAATGACTTACTGAAAAAAAAGCTTGGCTGAACCCTGAGGGGAAAAGGTTCTGATGGGCCTGATGTTTTCGCTTTACCGGGTGGCGGTGCTCCATAAACGGCGAAGGTGCCGTTGCTCATCATCAAAACGGCGGCTCACCCGTTCGCGCTCGGCGCGCTGTTGTTGCAGCAAGTGTTCCTGCAATTCGATTTCGGCCTGGGTATCGAGGCGCTGTGCCATCAGCGGCGCTGGCGCTTGCTCTGGCCGATTGGCGTAGGCGAGGAGCTGACGGTCGATTTCGGTCATGCGTGTTTGCAGAGACTTTTCGCGCGCATGCAAGCCACCCATGACCCGATCAATCTGAGCTAATGCCTGGGTGCGCGCGCGCTCGTGTGCGGCGCGATGGGGGTATCGCAGCACCAGGGCGCGATCGCGTTGCACATCTTCGGCGGCGCGTCGGCGCACCTCTGCAGTCACCCTCAGCGCACTCTCGATCTGGCCCTTTTCTTCCAGCGAGGGGCTCGGTGGGATCACCTGCTGCACCACCCCGTTGCGATTCAGCGTCCGCTGCTCTCGATCGATACATTCCAGAATCGGGCGATCAGCAGTGATGCTGCGTCCGTTTCTGTCGACACAGGTGTAAATGTTTTGTGCCCATGTCAATTTCGCTGACCAAGGGCCGGCAATCACCAGCACAATGGGTAACAGCCTGCGACACAACACAATCGTCCTTACGACACGCCGTACCTGTCCCGGTAGCTGCGCACGGCGTCGATGTGGGCGGCCAGCTCGGTGCCGGCCTGTGCCTGCAGATACTGCATCAGATCGGCCAGGCGGGCAATGGCGCAGACCTCCAAACCCAGCGTGTGCTGCACGTACTGCACGGCGCTGTGATCCACATCGCGCACCTGGCCATCGGGGCCGACTTCGGTGGCCTTTTCTTGGCGGTCCAGGGCTATCGCCACCGCGTGCGGTGTGGCGCCGGCCGCGCGGATCAGCGCAATCGATTCGCGCGCGGCGGTGCCCGCGCTCATCACATCGTCGACGATCAGCACCCGGCCTTGCAGCGGCGCGCCCACCAGGGTGCCGCCCTCGCCGTGGTCTTTGGCTTCCTTGCGGTTGTAGGCAAAAGGCACGTTGCGGCCCAGGCGCGCCAGCTCGATCGACACCGCTGCGCCCAGTGGAATGCCTTTGTACGCCGGGCCAAAAATCATGTCGAACTCGATGCCGCTGTCCACCAAGGCCTGTGCATAGAATTGGGCCAGCCGCCCGAGCTTGGCGCCGTCGTCAAACAGGCCGGCATTAAAAAAATACGGGCTCATGCGGCCGGCTTTGGTTTTGAACTGGCCAAACCGCAAGGCGCCCGACGCCACACAAAACGCCACAAACTCCTGCGCCAGCGCCGCACCAGCGGCCGTCTGCATCACCATGGGGACATCCTTGTTCACACTCACCAGCCTCAACCTCAACGGTATCCGCTCCGCCACCAGCAAAGGCCTGGAAGCCTGGCTGGAGAACCATGCGCCGGATTGTATGTGTGTGCAAGAAGTCAAGGCCCAGGCCGCCGACGTGCAAGGCAAGTTCGACACGCTGGCCGGCCTGCGCGGGTATTTTCAGTTTGCTGAAAAGAAGGGCTATTCGGGCGTGGGTGTGTACACCCGCCATGAGCCCAGCGATGTGGTGGTGGGCTTTGATGGCGGCGAGTTCGACGCCGAGGGCCGCTACCTGGAGCTGCGCTTTGACAAACCCGGGCGCAAGTTGTCTGTTGTCAGCGTGTACTTCCCGAGCGGCTCATCCGGCCCCGAGCGGCAAGCGGCCAAATACCGCTTTCTGGATCGGTTCTATCCACATCTGATGGCGCTCAAAGCCGATCGCGAGGTGGTGGTGTGCAGCGACGTCAACATCGCCCACCAGGAAAAAGACCTCAAGAACTGGAAAGGCAACCTCAAGAACAGCGGCTTTTTGCCCGAGGAGCGCGCCTGGATGACCCAACTCACCACCGAGGGCGGCATGGTCGATGTGTACCGTCGGCTGCAGCCCGACACCACCGACGCTTGCTACACCTGGTGGAGCAACCGCGGCCAGGCCTACGCCAAGAACGTGGGCTGGCGGCTGGA
>CAZEZY010000203.1:0-2947 GCA_964516635.1 uncultured Tepidimonas sp.
TCGTGGCTTTGGCCGGTTTGCACAGTGGCCAAGTTGAAGTCGCCCCCGGCTTGCAATTGGGTGGCTCCGCTGCCGGCGTTGCGCACTTGCGCGGCAATGAGCTGGATGTCGTTGCCGGCGCTGGCCAGGAGCGCGCCGGCTTCGCCGCTGACGTACAGGCCCGCGACGCGGTCGATGCCTTGGCGGCTGAAGCCATTGGCGCCTACTTGGTTGCTGCTGCGTTGGGTGGTGCTTTGCACGGTGATGTCACCTCCGGCTTGCAGGACCATGCCGCTGTGGGCGGCCACTTGCCCGCCGTCGATGCGGATGTCGTCTCGGGCGCTGAGCATCACCGCGTCGCCTTGCAGCAGGCCGCTGTGGGCCATGTTCTGCGCGCTGAGGTCCACGAGCCTGCGCCCGGCAATGGTGCCGCTGTTGTTCAAGTCGCCGCTTAAGCTGAGCTGGATGTCGCGCGCGCTGATGAGGCTGCCGGTGTTTTGTGCGCCATTTTGTGCGCCGCCGAACAGGGCACCATCTTGTGCCAGATCGCCTTGGCGGGGCGCCAGGTACACGCGGGGCACCAGGGCGGTGGTGGTGGTGCCCGGCTCGCCATCCTTGCCTGGCAGGGTCACGGTTTCAGCCACGAGCCACACGATGTCGCTGGTGAGCTGGGCCACTTGGGCCGCACTCAGGGCAATGCCGGGGCGCAACGGCTGGGCTTGGGCGATGGTGGCACCTGCGGTCATGAGCGCCTGGTATTGTGCCTCGTCATCCCGGTGGTCGCCCAGGAAGCGAAGGCCGGTGAGGGCAGCGACCTGTTCGCGGATGAGGCGTTGCTCGTAGAAGCCGTCGCCCAGGCGCTTTTGGGTGAGGGCGGGGTCTAAGGCCAGGGCCTGGAGCAGGTAGTCGGAGCTGAGCCACTGGCGGTAGTTGGCAAAGCGGGGGTCGGTCTCGACCACGAACCGGGCCGCACTGTCGGGCTGGATGATGAAGAGGCTGCTGCCCGGCAGCACGATGCTGGGGGCAGTGGGAATGGCGGCATGCTGCTGCACGCGGCCGACGTTCAGCATGAGGGTGCTGACTGCATCGGCCGGGGCGTAGGGAGTGACGTCAAACCAGTCGCGCTGGTGGTAGCGCCGAAAGCCTCCGCGCCAGCGGCTGCGGGTGAATTGTGCCGTCCCCACCCGGCTGACGACGCGCTGCCCGGTGTCAGAGGCGTTGATGAGGCGGTCCACGTCGCCTTGCAGGGTCTGGCCGACGGTGATGTGGCTGTTGTGGTTGAGCAGATCCTGGCCGCGCAGGGTCATGCTCCCGCCCGAGAGGATCTGACCCGGTTCGCTGCGCGTCACCCGGGTTTCTGACACGGTCTGGGTGACCTCGAACTGGGTCCAGGCACGAATCACGGCACCGGCGAACTGGGCGTTGTAGGCGACGATCGCCTGCGACAACGCATCGAAGGTGTCTTCGGTGTCCTGGTCCCACTGCTCCAGGGCTTGCTGGTGCTGGGCCCAGGCCAGGTCGTAGGCGGCCTGACTGGCTTGGAACTGGCTGAGCGCCGACTGGTATGCCCCGCACGCGGTGGCATCGAAGCCGGGGGTGCCCGATTCGCAGGCTTGGGCGGAGGCGGGATCTGGGGCCGTGGGCGCAGAGACGGTGGGTTCAGCGGGGGCCTCCACGGGAGCGGCCAGCCCGAAGTGTGCCCAGACGGGGTGGTTGGCCGTATAAGGGTTGTCGTCGCCGTCCAGGACATCGGGAATGGGCGTACTGCCCAGCTCGAATGGACCCGACGGAGCCGGTGTGGTGTCGAACCGGTATTGCCCGGCCCGACTCCACCCTTCCCAGTACAGGTTTCTGCGGTCGATCGGGGTGGCGCTGCCCTCGGGCTGGATCAGGGTGAGCGACTCTGGCCCACTGATGAGGGCCAGCTCCGTCTGGAAATGGGCGTTGGTGTTGCGCAGCACGTCCACTGCCAGGGCCATGTGGCCCAGGCTCTCGATGGTGGCGCTGCGGTTGTTCAGGGTCTGCGCGTGGGCGCTGCCATCGGTGATGGCCTGGAGTTGGGCATGGGGGTGGGAATCCAGCGCACCCCCGATGGCCAGGTCGCCCGCGCTGAAGAGCAGCGCGCCTTCCTGGTTGGTCAGGTGTTGAACGCCGATGTCCAGGCGCTCGCGCGCAGCGATGACGGCCGCCGCACGGGTGCCCGGGGCAGTGACGTCATCGCCGGTGTCCTCGCGATTGGTCAGCGTGTGCGCGGCAATGGCCACCCGGTCGCCAAAGATCCGGCCTGTGCCGACGTTGTCTAGCGTGGTCGCCTGGATGTGCGTGTGTGCGCTGTCCATCACCCCCCGGTGGGTGACCTCATGGGCTTGGACCGTGAGGTGCTGGGCGGCTTCGATGCGCCCAGCCGAGCTGAGCCAGCCGTGGGTGCTGATGTGCACGTCGCCCGCGCTGGCAGCCAGGGTGCCATGGTGGCGCACGCCGACCCCGGCTTCGGTGCCGATGAGGCGGATGTGGCCGGCATACATGCCGCCGAGTTCGCTCACATCCAAGGCAAAGCTGGGCATGGGCCCCTGGGGGTCGGGGGCCGCACCGGTGTGGACGTGGTGGTGCTGGGCGTCCACCGTGTTGGCCCCGGCCACCAGATGCAGTTGCTGGGCGTGGAGGTGGGCATTGACCTCGATGGCTCGCGCCAGGATGGCGGTGTAGTCGCTGTGCGCTGTGTTGAGCCCTGCGCCATCGATGCGGACGGTGCCGCGCTGCACCCGGAAGGACTCCAGGTTGCCCCCGTTCATGACCGGGGTGCCGGTGGTGAGGGTGGCGCGGCTGGCGTTGATGAAACCGCCTCCGTTGACCTGTATGCCGGCAGGGTTGGCAATGATGACTTCGGCGCGCTGCCCGGCGACTTCCACAAAGCCGTTGAGGTGGCTGGGGTGGTGGCTGTTGACTTCGTTGAGGATGACGCGGGCCT
>CAZEZY010000204.1:0-2885 GCA_964516635.1 uncultured Tepidimonas sp.
GCAGGGCGCTGGCCAGGCGCAGGCGCAGGGGCTTGAGCGCCAGGGCGTAGCGCATCCCTGCAGCCAGTTGCGTTTGGGTGTGGTCCAGCCAGGCTGTGTAGAGCGGGGCCAAGGCTTGCAAGGTTGCAGCATCACCGGTTTGGGCGGCATGGGCCAGCTGCGCCGGGCTGATTCCTGCCTGCGCCAGGGTTTCAACAGGCCAATAACAACGCCCGGCGGCCAGGTCGGCCCCGGCGTCGCGGATGATGTTCAGACGCTGCAGACCCATGCCGTATTCGCGTCCGATGCGCACCATCTCGGCCTGGGGCAGCAAGCTGTAGCCGGGCAGGTGGCGGCCGCACAGTTCGGTCCAGAACTCACCCACGCAGCCAGCCACCAGCCAGGTGTAGTCGGCCAGCTCGTCTTCGGTTTGCAAGGCTTGCAGGCCAGGGACAAACCGGGTCATGTCCAGTTGTTGGCCCCGGGTGATGTGACCCAGCACCTGGCGCACGCTGGCGCGGTCATCGTGAGGCAGCGTCTGCAAGAGTGGCAGGCACTCGGGCAGAGCTTGCATGAGCGCGCGTTCGTGCGGGTCGGTTTGTTGTGCAGAAAAGTCCAGGGTCAGGCGGCTGAGCTCGCTGCTTTCAGGGGCCGAGTTGCCAGGGGCTGCAATGGCTTGCGCCATGAGGTCCAGCAATGTCTGGCGCTCGGGCAAAGGCAGGGTTGTCGTGTCGGCCACGGTGTCGGTGGCGCGGGCCAGCAGGTAAGCGATGGCCACCGGGCCTTGCAGCTTTGCAGGCAACAGACGGATGGACAGGTCGAAGGAGCGTGAGACGTGGCGCAGCAGTTGGCGCTGGGTCGCACTCAAGCCCGGTCGGGGCAGAAAAGGGGGGCGTGTGATCATGGTCAATGCGGATTGTCGCTTGACAGTGCGAGAGGCATTGAATAAATTACTAACCAGTCAGTCATTATTTTCTGGATATCCCATGCCCCGTTTGATGTCACCCGCCGTGCGGCGGGTTTTTCTTGTTGGTGCCCTTGTCATGGGCGTGACCGCCTTGCTGGCCTGTTCCAAGTCTGAAGCGCCTGCAGAACCCCTGCGCTCGGTCAAGCTGCTGACCGTGGCAGGCGCAGATTTGGACCTGACAGGTGAGTACTCGGCCGAGGTGCGGGCTCGGGTGGAATCGCGGCTGGGCTTTCAGGTGGGTGGCAAACTGGTGCAGCGGCCGGTTGAGCCAGGGCAGCGCGTGACCGCTGGCCAGTTGTTGGCCTTGCTGGATGCACAGGATTTGCAGTTGGCCGCGCAAGCCGCTCAGGCGCAGGTGAGTGCCGCGCAAAGCCAGCGCGATCTGGCGGCGGCCGATTTCAAGCGATTTGAGGTGCTGAGGGCGCAAAACTTCATCAGTGGCGCCGAGTTGGAGCGGCGCGAGACCAACCTGAAAGCGGCCGAAGCCGCTTTGAATCAGGCCAAAGCGCAGGCGCAGGCGCAAGACAACCAAGCGGGTTACGCCCGATTGACGGCTAGCCATTCGGGCGTGATCACGGCCGTTGAGGCCGAGGTGGGGCAGGTCGTGGCCGCTGGTCAGCCGGTGTTGCGTTTGGCGCACGACGGTCCGCGCGATGCGGTGTTTGCGGTGTCCGAATCGGCCATCCTGGGCATCCGGCTGGGGCAGATCATGCAGGCCATGGTGTTGAGCACAGGCCAGGTGGTGCAGGGAACCGTCCGCGAAATGGCGGCCAGTGCAGACCCGGTCACACGCACGTATGCGGTCAAACTGGCGCTGGAGCCTGGGGCTGCCTTGCCACTGGGCGTGAGCCTGAATGTCAGAGCCCCGGCAAAGGCTGCCAGTGCTGCGCAGGCCATCAAACTGCCCACCAGTGCTTTGCGTCAGGAAGGGCAGGGCACAGCGGTCTGGGTGTTGGACGAAGCCAGCATGACGGTCAACAGCCAGGCGGTGCAGCTGGGCCCGGTGGATGGCAACGAGGTGGTGGTCACCTCGGGTCTGCAGCCAGGTCAAAAGGTGGTGAGCGCTGGGGTGCATGTGTTGTCGCCAGGGCAGAAGGTGACGGTGTATGGCGCTGCACCCTTGGCCGGGCCTGCGACGGCCTCAACCCCAAGGTGAGCGCATGCACAGCACCGACAACACCCGATTTAACCTCTCACGCTGGGCGCTGGAGCACCCGGCCCTGACGCGCTACCTGATGGTGGTGCTGATGGTGCTGGGCATGGCGTCTTACTTTCAGCTGGGGCAAGACGAGGATCCGCCCTTCACCTTCCGCGCCATGGTGGTGCGGGCTTATTGGCCCGGAGCGACCGCCGAGCAAGTGGCCGAACAGGTGACCGACAAGATCGAGCGCACCCTGCAGGAGGTGCCTTACGCCGACAAGATACGCAGCTACTCCAAGCCGGGCGAGGCGCAGATCATTTTTCAGATCAAGGACAACTCCAATCCAGGCGATGTACCGCAAATCTGGTACACCGTGCGCAAAAAGATCGGCGACATGCGAGGCAGCTTGCCACCGGGGGTGGTTGGGCCGTTTTTCAACGACGATTTCGGCGATGTGTACGGCGTGATTTACGCCTTGGGCGGTCAAGGTTTCAGCCCGGCCGAGCTCAAAACCCAGGCCGACAGCTTGCGCCAGCAGTTGCTGCGCGTGCCCGATGTGGCCAAGGTCGAATTGTTTGGCGTGCAAGACGAAAAGGTGTTTGTCGAGGTCTCGCAAAGGCGGCTCGCGCAAATGGGCCTGGACATGGCCACCGTGTTGGCCCAGCTGAACCAGCAAAACGCGGTGGAGTCGGCGGGCAGCATCCAGTCTCCCGCCGATGTGGTGCAGGTGCGGGTGGGTGGGCAGTTTCAGAGCCTGGAGGATTTGAGGGCGTTGCCCATTCGCGGCGCGTCGGGCGC
>CAZEZY010000205.1:0-2853 GCA_964516635.1 uncultured Tepidimonas sp.
TGAACCATCCAGAAGATCATCCTCACGACATGGCCAACGCCCGAACGCAGGCCATGCTCAAGCGCTTGCACCAGGCGATGGCCGACATCGAGGCCGAGATTGAAGCCCACCACGGCGTGTATCCCTACAACCATGGGCGGGTGACTCAATCGGAGTTGTGTCGGCGGGCCGATGTGAAGAAGGCCACGCTGCAGACACCCCTGCACAAGGAAACCACCCGGCTAGAGGTCATGGCCTGGCTCGATGGCTTGAGCGTGAAGCTGGCCGACACGCGCGATGCGACCCGGCAACGGGTGACGGCGGTGGCAGACGGATTGAGCGCCGAAGTGAAGCGACTCAAGCGTGAGCTGGAAGCTGCCCATGCCCGGATTGACGAGCTGATGGCGGAACTGCAGCGGTTGCGATCCTCACCTCAAGCCTGAGCAAAGGCCCCTCAGCGTCAACCCTGACTCTGATTCCTAGGCATGACCCGATGGGGATGCAACAAGGTCGATGCGTTGTTTCTCTTCACGTTGCGTGAGACCTGCTGGTCCAAGAACCCCAACCATGCTGGGTTCGATCGGTGACACATCAAGGAGGCGCAACGGTTACATCCAAGAACGAAGGATTTGGAAAGATGGATGACATGGGGTCACCTTCAAAGGTCGTGCTGGGTCTGGGATTGGGTAGCTATGCAGCGGAAGGGGGCTGTGGGCCGTGAAACCTGATTGGCCCATCAGGTAAACAGCACCTTTCCACACGCGCCTCTGGTGACCGACCGGAAATGAGCGGGTAACGGTCCACCAGGCGCCACCCGCCCGAATTTCAGATGTCCATTCAGTGGCTGCTTGACGTATTCTTGAGACCACGCCAGCACCTACATGGGTGACAGCGCTCCGATAATTCTGGTGATGTGATCGCAGCCCATGAGCCTCCCAGACAAACCCCGACCTGGCCCGGATTCCGGCCCCACTGGCAGCCTCTCCCGGGGCGCTGAGGCGTCTCGGTGGCTGCCGTGGGTTCCGGGCCTCATCACTTTAAGAGCCTACCAGGCCAAATGGCTGCGCCACGACGTTGTCGCCGGTCTGGTCCTGGCCGCCATGCTGGTACCGGTGGGCATTGCCTATGCCGTCGCCTCGGGCCTGCCGGGCATTTACGGTCTGTACGCCACCGTGGTTCCGCTGCTCGCCTATGCCGTATTCGGGCCCAGCCGGCTGATGGTGCTGGGGCCAGACAGTGCGCTGGCCGCGCTGATCCTGGCGGTGGTGCTACAGCATTCGGGGGGCGATCCGGTGCGCGCGGTCGCACTGGCTGGGGCCATGGCCGTGGTCTCAGGCGTGGCCTGCATCGTTTTTGGGCTATTGCGCCTGGGCTTCATCACCGAGCTGCTGTCCAAGCCCATCCGCTATGGCTACATGAACGGTATCGCGCTGACGGTGCTGATCAGCCAGTTGCCCGCGCTGTTCGGATTCACGGTGAACGGCAGTGGTCCGTTGCCCGATCTGTGGGCCATCGGGGTGGCGGTGACCGAGGGACAAACCCACTGGCCCAGCTTGTTTCTGGGTGCTGGAACACTGGCCATCATCTTGCTGCTCAAGAACCACCAGCGCCTGCCAGGCATTCTCGTGGCTATCACGGCAGCCACACTGGCAGTGGGCGCACTGGACCTGCAACACATCGCCAACGTGGAGGTACTCGGCGCCTTCCCGCAAGGACTTCCCGCTTTTGCCGTTCCCTGGATCACCTGGGCCGACCTCAGCGCGGTGGTGATGGGCGGTCTCATCATCGCACTGGTGTCGTTTGCCGACACCAGCATGCTGTCGCGCGCCTATGCAGTGCGGACCAGGACACACGTCAACCCCAATCAGGAAATGGTAGGACTGGGTGCCGCCAACCTCCTGACCGGGTTTTTTCAGGGCTTTCCGGTCAGCAGCAGTTCTTCGCGTACGCCGGTAGCAGAAGCGGCGGGGGCACGCACGCAACTGACCGGGGTGGTGGGCGCGCTGGCGGTGGGACTGATGCTCGTGGCGGCGCCCGACCTGCTGCGCCATCTACCCACCAGCGCACTGGCCGCTGTGGTGATCGCGGCTGCGGTGGGGCTGTTCGAATTCACCGACCTGCGCCGCATTCGGCGCATACAGCCTTGGGAGTTCTGGCTATCGGTCGGGTGCACCGCCGGGGTGGTGGTGCTGGGCGTCATTCCTGGTATCGGACTGGCCATCGTGGCGGCCGTCATCGAGTTCCTGTGGGATGGCTGGCGCCCGCACTTTGCGGTGCTGGGGCGCGCCGAAGGCGTGAAGGGCTACCACGACATCGAGCGCTACCCCGACGCCCGCCAAGTTCCGGGACTGGTCCTGTTTCGCTGGGATGCGCCGCTGTTCTTCGCGAACGCAGAGTTTTTCCGCGAGCGAGTGCTCCAGGCCATCGGCGGATCGCCCACGCCGGTGCGCCGGATCGTGGTGGCGGCAGAGCCCATCACCAGCGTCGATGTGACTGCCGCAGACATGCTGGCCGAACTGAGCGAGTCACTCAGGGCTGCCCAAGTGGAACTTTGTTTTGCCGAATTGAAAGACCCCGTGAAGGACAAGCTCCAGCGTTTTGGTCTGATCGAGCACCTGGGCGCAGCAAGCTTCTTTCCCACGCTGGGGGTCGCGGTCAGCGCCTATGTGGCAGCCCATGCCGTGGAATGGGAAGACTGGGAAGAACGCCAGGGATAAAACGCAACTCGGTCCGTGCAGACTCTGCGTCTGCCAGCAAGCTTCGTAACGCAGACCCATCTACCTTGCCCGATGCAAAGGCTGCCACCGGCCTGGACTTGGCGTTTCAGGAGACGGATGTGCAGCGTAAGCAGCGTCAACGGACATTGGCCTCCAG
>CAZEZY010000206.1:0-2805 GCA_964516635.1 uncultured Tepidimonas sp.
GATTCGAACTGACGACCTACCGCTTACAAGGCGGTTGCTCTACCAACTGAGCTAAACCGGCAAAACGTTTATTCTACTTCACCCGTTTGAGTGCCGGACGACCCCCGCTGGGCGGAACGGGCGGATCGGTCTCATCCGCCCCCTGGGCAGGTTCAGAAGACACGACTTGCAAAGCAGGAGACGAACCGTTTGACTCCCCGGTCTGGAGCACAGGGGCAGGAAAAGCCATTCCCTGACCGTTTTCGCGAGCATAGACCGCAATCACGTGATCCACCGGAATGATCACTTCCCGGGGCACCCCACCAAAACGCGCCTTGAACTCGATGAACTCGTTGCCCAGATTCAGATGGCTGGTGGCATCGAAGCTGGCATTCAGCACGATTTCGTTGTCCTTCACGAACTCCCTGGGTACCTGCACGGTGGCGTCCACCGCCACAGCGATATAAGGCGTGAAACCGTTTTCGGTACACCACTCGTGCAACGCACGAATCAGGTACGGGCGTGTCGAGGGTATGTCGTCTCGGTTGATCATGGGCGCGGCTTACTTGCGCATCACCTTTTCAGACGGAGTCAACGCCTCGATATAGGCCGGGCGGGAAAAGATGCGTTCGGCGTACTTGAGCAACGGTGCCGCGTTTTTGCTCAGCTCGATGCCATAGTGATCCAGGCGCCACAGCAGGGGGGCAATCGACACATCCAGCATCGAAAAATGATCGCCCAGCATGAACTTGTTCTTCAGGAAGACCGGCGCGAGCTGGGTCAGTCGGTCACGGATGTGGCTCTTGGCTTTTTCGATGGCCTTGTCGTTCCCCTTGATCGTCCGGGACTCCAGCACGGAAACATGCGTGAAGAGTTCCTTTTCGAAATTCAGGAGAAACAGTCGGACACGAGCACGATCCACCGGATCGCCAGGCATCAGCTGCGGGTGAGGAAAACGCTCATCAATGTATTCGTTGATGATGTTTGACTCATACAGAATCAGGTCACGCTCCACCAGAATGGGTACCTGGCCATAGGGGTTCATCACCGCAATGTCTTCTGGCTTGTTATAGAGATCGACATCGCGAATTTCGAAATCCATGCCCTTTTCAAACAGGACAAAGCGGCAGCGGTGGGAATAAGGGCAGGTGGTGCCCGAGTACAGAACCATCATGGGGATTGCTCCTCAAAAAAACAAAAACAGTGGTAAGCCATGTCAGCCCAGCGGGCATGGCACACCACTGTGTGAAGCCGTCCGCCACAGCGGACGGACAGGTTACTTGATGTCTTTCCAGTATGCCGCGTTCAGGCGCCAGGCCACAATGGTGAATGCACCCAGAAAAATGAGCACCCAGACACCAAGCCGCACCCGATCATTCCGGTTGGGTTCGGCCATCCACTCCATGAAGGCCACGAGTTCGGCCACCGCACGGTCATATTCGGCCGGCGACATCGTACCCGGCTTCACCTGCTCCCAGCCCCGAAACACCTGAGTCTCCTGGCCATGGGAGGTCACCGTTTCCATGATCGGACGACGCTCACCCTGGAGTTCCCAGAGGGGGTTCGGCATGCCAATGTTCGGGAACGCCAGGTTGTCCCAACCCGTCAGCTTGCTGTCATCACGGTAATAGGTTCGCAGCAATGTGTAGAGGTAATCTGGCCCGGAGTGACCCCCGATGGCGGCACGAGAACGAGCCACCAACGTCAGGTCAGGCGGCTGGGCGCCAAACCATGACTTGGCTTGTGCGGGATTGATGTTCGCACGCATCGGATCTCCCACACGGTCCGAGAAGAACATCAGGTTGTCACGAATCTGGCGTTCCGTCAGACCGATCTCGGTCAGGCGGTTGTATCGGAAAAAAGACGCTGAGTGACAGCTCAGGCAGTAGTTCACAAACAGCTTGGCACCGTTCTGAAGCGCTGCCATGTCGTTGGTCAGACGAGGCGCCTTGTCCATGGGAAAGTTGCTTCCGGCTGCCAGGGTGTTCGAGACCAGACCCACGGCCATCAGGCAACCCACAATCCATTTTTTCATTTCTTGAGACTCCGGTGGTGATGCATCAGTGGGGCTGGAAAGTCACGCGGTCAGGCACAGGCTTGAATTCGCCCAGCCGGCTCCACCACGGCATCAGGAGGAAGAATCCGAAGTAGAACAACGTACCGACCTGGGAGATGCGTTCACCCACCGGGAACGGTGGCAGGATACCCAGGTAACCGAGGACCAGGAAGTTGATCACAAAAATGGCGTACAGGGACTTGTTCCAGGTCGGGCGATAGCGGATCGACTTGACTGGCGAGTTGTCGAGCCAGGGCAGGAAGAACAGGATGATCACGGCACCACCCATCACCACCACGCCCCAGAACTTGGCATCGATCGAGAGCATGAGCACCGAGGTCACCACGGCCGCACCCACGATCGCGCCTTTGCCCATGGCACCCAGAGATGACTTGAGCACACCCAGAACGGCGCCCAGCACCACGCAAGCCACCAGCACATACATCATCTCGGACGTGACGGCTCGCAGCATGGAATAGAACGGCGTGAAGTACCAGACCGGTGCAATGTGCGGCGGCGTCTTCAGCGGGTCGGCCGGGATGAAGTTGTTGTATTCGAGGAAGAAGCCACCGAACTCAGGTGCAAAGAAGACGATGGCAGAGAACACCATCAGGAAGACGGTCACACCCAGGATGTCATGCACGGAGTAGTAGGGGTGGAAAGGAATGCCGTCGCGCGGAATGCCTTTTTCGTCCTTGTTGGCCTTGATCTCGATGCCATCGGGGTTGTTGGAGCCCACTTCGTGCAGCGCAATGATGTGCGCCACCACC
>CAZEZY010000207.1:0-2773 GCA_964516635.1 uncultured Tepidimonas sp.
AACAACCCGGTCACCAACACCGAGTTCTCGGGCACGATCGGCCTGCCCTTGCCGGGCATCGACATCGCCATCAAGGACGACGACGGCCAAAGCCTCCCGGTGGGCAGCACCGGCGAGATCTGCATCAAGGGCCCCAACGTGATGCCGGGGTATTACAACAAGCCGGAGGAGAATGCCAAGACCTTCACGGCCGACGGCTTCATGCGCACCGGTGACATCGGCATCATGGACAACCGCGGTTACATCCGCATCGTCGACCGCAAGAAGGACATGGTCATCGTCTCGGGTTTCAACGTGTTCCCGACCGAACTCGACAACGTGATCTCGCTGTGCCCGGGCGTGCTCGAATGCGCGACCGTGGGCGTGCCCGACGAACATTCGGGCGAAGCCATCAAGGTCTATGTGGTTCGCAGCGACCCGACCCTCACCGAAGACGCGGTCCTGCGCTACTGCCACGACAATCTCACGGGTTACAAGCGACCCAAATACATCGAGTTCCGCGACGAACTGCCCAAGAGCAACGTAGGCAAGATCCTGAGACGGGAGCTGCGCCAGAAATAGCCTGGGATCGGGCAATCGATTCGAAGGCGCGGACAGTCAAAGCGTCATTCAGTGTCGGCTTGCTTCGCCCCCACCGACCACCTGACATGACAGATAGCAGACCGATCGCTCTCCCTCCCCCACTGCACGTGCTGGAACGCGGCTGGCTCTCGGCCAACCATGTGCTCGGCCTGGGGCCCGAAGGCGCCACGCTGGTCGACTCCGGTTACCACAGCCACGCCGCGCAAACGCTGGCCCTGGTACACAGCACTTTGAACGGCCAGCCCCTCGCGCACCTGATCAACACCCACCTGCACAGCGACCATTGCGGCGGCAACGCCGCTCTGCAGGCCCGCTACCCCGGGCTCCATACCGCCATCCCCCCCGGGCAGGCCGACGCCGTGCGGCAATGGGATGAAGAGGCCCTGAGCTACCGCGCCACGGGTCAGCACTGCCCGCGCTTTGAGGTCGATGCCATCCTGCAGCCGGGCAGCCAGATCGCCCTGGGCGGACTGGACTGGCAGGTGCTGGCTGCACCCGGTCACGACCCGCATGCGGTCCTGCTGTTCCAGACAGACGAAGGCATCCTGATCTCGGGCGATGCGCTCTGGGAAAACGGTTTCGGCGTGGTGTTCCCGGAACTCGATGGCGAGTCGGGTTTCGAAGAGGTGAGCGACACCCTGGAACTGATTGCTTCACTGTCACCCCGCGTCGTGATTCCCGGTCATGGGGCTCCGTTTGGGGGCGGTGAATCGGTCAGACAGGCGATCGACAGGGCACGGAGCCGGCTGCGACAGTTCCAGGACCATCCCGCTCAGCACCTGCGATATGCCCTGAAGGTGCTGATCAAATTCAGGCTGATGGAATGGCAGCGCGTGCCGCGTGAAGAACTCTTGCGCTGGGGACGTGCCACCCCCTACCTCCAGCGCCTGCACGCGCGACATGGTGAGGGCGTCATTCTGGATGACTGGCTGCTGGATCTGATCGGCAGCCTGGTGGCTGCCGGTGCCGCGCAGACGTCTGGCGACTGGGTCCTCGACCGCTGATTCAGACGCCCAGCATCAGCTGCAAGTTCTGCACGGCAGCGCCGCTGGCCCCTTTGCCCAGGTTGTCCAGCCGGGCCACCAGCAGCGCATGGCGGTGGGCTTCGTTGCCGAAAACACGCAACTCCAGCCGGTTGGTGTCGGCCAGTGCCACGGCATCGAGCTTGCCGTCTTCGGTGGCATCCTCCACCGTCACCCATTCACTGCCTGCGTAGTGAGCGGCCAGCGCATCGTGCAACTGGGCGGCGGTCACCTGGCCCGGCAAAGCATCGAGGTGGAGCGGCAACTGGACCAGCATGCCCTGAGGGAAATTGCCCACCGAAGGCACGAACAGCGGGCGTCGGGTGAGACCGGTGCAGGCCATGATTTCGGGGATGTGCTTGTGGCTCAGACCCAGCGCATAAAGCTCGAACGGCGCGGCCGTTCCGGCTTCATAGGCCTCGATCATGGTCCGCCCGCCACCGGTGTAGCCACTCACGCTCGGCAGGCTGAGCGGGAAATCCCGAGGCAGCAGGCCAGCGTCCACGAGTGGGCGGATCAGCGCGATCGCGCCCGTGGCATAACAGCCCGGGTTGGCCACCCGGTCAGCCGTGCGAACCGCTTCGGCCTGCCCTGCACACAACTCGGGAAAGCCATACACCCAGCCAGGCGCCACCCGGTGCGCGGTGGACGCATCGATGATGCGCGGCGCCCGGCGTCCTTCGGCCCTGAGGCCGTCGATCATGGCCACCGACTCCCGGGCCGCATCGTCGTGCAGACACAGGATCACCACATCGGCCTCGGCCATCCGTTCACGCTTGGCAGCCGGGTCCTTGCGGCGGGCCGGATCGATGCTCAGGACCTGGATGGCCGGCATGCTCGCGAGCCGTTCGCGGATCTGCAGACCGGTCGTACCGGCTTCGCCGTCAATGAAAACCTGGGGCATGAAGAATCTCCGTGGGGTATGCGCAGGGCCCGTGCACCGGATTGTCCAGGAAGCCGCTGTCAGTTAAGCACAAGGTTTGTGCATGGCAGCATGATACATTTCAAACTCCGTGTGTCCTTTGGCCTGTTGCACCGTTATCGTGGCCTTTACATGCCCACGCTACCTTGCCCTCAGGGCGGACGTGTTGTGTTTGACTCTTTCAGAGAGCGATTTTCATGAAGATTCACGAGTACCAAGGCAAGGAAATCTTGCGTCAGTTTGGTGT
>CAZEZY010000208.1:0-2762 GCA_964516635.1 uncultured Tepidimonas sp.
TGCGGCCCCATGGACGCCCACTTGCGCACCATCGAAAGCGCGCTACAGGTCAAGGTGGCGCACCGGTTCGAACAGTTCCGTGTCGAAGGCCCCAAAGCCAAGGCCCAGCAAGCCATGGAAGTCATCCAGGCCCTGTACGAAATGGCGCGCGCACCCATTCCCGCCGAACAGGTGCAACTCATGCTCAGTGGTGACACCGCGCTGCCCGACGACGGGGTGGACACCGTGGTGGTGCAAACCAGGCGCGGCGAAGTCCAGGGCCGCACCGCCAACCAGAAGCGCTACCTGGCCCAGATGGCCACGCACGACATCACCTTCGGCATTGGCCCGGCCGGCACCGGCAAAACCTACCTGGCCGTGGCCTGTGCCGTGGACGCGCTGGAGCGTAGCGCCGTGCAGAAAATCGTGCTCACCCGCCCGGCGGTGGAAGCCGGCGAACGCCTGGGCTTTTTACCCGGTGACCTGGCCCAGAAGGTGGACCCGTACCTTCGTCCGCTCTACGACGCGCTGTACGACCTCATGGGCTTCGACAAGGTGCAAAAAGCCTTCGAGCGCCAGCAGATCGAAATCGCGCCGCTGGCCTTCATGCGGGGCCGCACGCTCAACCACGCCTTCGTCATCCTCGACGAAGCGCAGAACACCACGCCCGAGCAGATGAAGATGTTCCTCACCCGCATCGGGTTCGGCAGCAAGGCCGTGGTCACCGGCGATGTGAGCCAGATCGACCTGCCGCGCACCCAACTCAGCGGGCTGATCGACGCCGAGCGCGTGCTCAAGCGCGTCAAAGGCATCGCCTTCAACCGCCTGACCAGCGCCGACGTGGTGCGTCACCCACTGGTGGCCCGCATCGTGGATGCTTACGATGCGCGGGGCGCTTCGGTCGACAGGCCAACCCCCTGAACCCGAATCGGTCCACGCCCATCGCCATGCAAACCCTTGCATTTGTTTCCGACATCCACGGCAACCTGCCCGCTTTGCAGGCGGTGGAGCGCGACATGGCCACCCAGTCCGTGGACGTGGTGGTGAATTTGGGCGATGCCCTGAGCGGCCCTCTGCTGGCACGGGAAACCGCACACTGGTTGATGCAACGAGACGCCCACAGCGAAAGTATGCCCTGGCGGCACATCGCCGGCAACCACGATCGGCAATTGCTGGCGGCACATCGCCGCTTGTCCGGCGGCCAACCGGTCCGCAACCCCACCGACAGCGATCACCTGGCTGCGCTGCAATTGGACGCTGCCGCACTGGCCTGGCTTCAGGACTTGCCTCCGTCCATCCAGCCCGATTTGTGGCAAGGTGCGTGGAACCCTGCACTGCTGGGCCACGATGTGGCGGTGTGCCACGGCAGCCCGAAGTGCGACACCGAATACCTGCTCGACACCCCCGAGGGCGAGCAAGTCCGTCTGGCCACCACAGAAGAACTCGCCGAGCGGCTGACACCGCTGTTTCCTTCCCACATCACACTGCTGGCCTGCGGGCATTCCCACCTCCCCCGCAACCTGATCCAGCCTCGAAATGGCGCCACGAACCTGCAATTGCTCAACCCTGGCAGCGTCGGCTTGCCGGCTTACGACGACGACACCCCCTACGCCAACTCCAGCTATCACCGAGTGGAGAATGGCAGCCCCGATGCCCGTTATGCCCTTGCGACCCGGGCCACACCACAGACTCCCTGGACGATTTCGCTGCGCTGCGTTCCCTACGACCATGAACCGATGGCCCGCTTGGCCGAACAGTCAGGCCGCCACGACTGGGCGCATGCCCTGCGAACTGGCCGCATGCCCCGGCACTGACCGTTCCGGAGAACACCATGGCCGCCCCTCAACCCGAATTCGTCACCCATTGCCTGGATCTGCTCGCGCCAGTGGGCCGCTGCACGGCCCGCCGCATGTTCGGCGGCTGGGGCATCAGCCACCAGGGCCTGACCTTTGCCATCATTGCCGACCTGGGGATTGGTGAGCGGCTCTACCTGAAAACCGATGCGCAAACCAGCGAACGCTTTGAAGCCGAAGGCGGGGAACGGTTCATCTACACCGCCAAGGGCAAGCCCATGAGCATGGGCTACCACACCGCCCCCGAAGACGCCATGGAATCCCCCGCGCTGATGCGCCCATGGGCACACATGGCCTGGAACACCGCGATCCAGGCCCAAGCCACCCAACCCGCCCGAAAACCCCGGAAACCGCCCAAACCCTCATGAGCCTGCCCCAACTTGCCTTGTCGCTGCAGTTTTCCCATCTGTCGGACCCCGCCCCGCACCGCGCGGCTCTGCCCCGACAGAAGGTGACCCGCTGGCTGCGCCACGCGCTCGATACCGATGCCGAGATCACCGTCCGCATCGTGGACGCCGCAGAGGGCCAGGCGCTGAACCGCGACTACCGCCAGAAAGACCACGCCACCAACGTGCTGACCTTCGACTACACGCAAGAACCCGTGGTCATGGCCGACCTGGTGCTCTGCGCCCCCGTGGTGGCACGCGAGGCCGCCGAGCAGGGCAAAACCCTGCAACAGCACTACGCCCACCTGCTGGTGCACGGCGCGCTGCACGCCCAAGGCTGGGACCACGAAACCAGCGAAGCCGACGCCGAAGCCATGGAAGCCCGAGAAATCGAGATTCTTGCCGGGCTGGGGCTGCCCAACCCATATTGAATCGCAGGTGTAACGGCCCGACTCCCCAAATCCACAGACGGCCGGCCTCGCCTTAAAGCAAACGCACCTTCACACTGCGCCCCTTGATGCGCCCAGCCGACAGCCGATCCACC
>CAZEZY010000209.1:0-2750 GCA_964516635.1 uncultured Tepidimonas sp.
CGTCGCGCTCCGGCTTGAACTTGCGGTAGTTGATGGATTCGGGTTTCTTGACTTCACCGAAGGACCACGAGCTGATTTTTTCCGGCGAAGCCAGGCCGATGCGGATGGCATCGAAGTGCTCGTCGGGCGTGAACTGCTTGAACAGGTCGAGCAAGGATTTCATGGGTTGCTTTCCTTTACTTCAGTGAATCAGGAGCGTTCCAGCTCGATGTCGATACCGAGCGAGCGGATTTCCTTGACCAGCACGTTGAACGATTCCGGCATGCCGGCATCGATCGCATGCTCGCCCTTGACGATGGACTCGTACACCTTGGTCCGCCCCTGCACGTCGTCGGACTTGACGGTGAGCATTTCCTGCAGGATGTAGGAGGCCCCATAGGCTTCGAGCGCCCACACTTCCATCTCGCCGAAACGCTGGCCACCGAACTGCGCCTTGCCGCCCAGCGGCTGCTGGGTGACCAGGCTGTAGGGGCCTGTAGAGCGGGCGTGCATCTTGTCGTCCACCAGGTGGTGCAGTTTCAGGTAGTGCATGTAGCCCACGGTGGTGACGCGCTCGAACGCATCGCCGGTGCGGCCATCGTACAGCTGAGCCTGGGTGCGGGAGGCGGTCAGGCCTTTGGCCTGGGCCACGTCCTCAGGATAGGCCAGCTTGAGCATGTCCATGATTTCCTGCTCGGACGCGCCGTCGAACACGGGGGAAGCGAACGGCACACCCTTGGTGAGCTCTTGCGCCATGTAACGAATCTCGTCGTCGGACAGGTCGGCCAGGTTTTCCTTGCGGCCCGCCTGGTTGTAGATCTGATCCAGAAAGCCACGGATCTCGGTGGCTGCGGCTTCGCGCTGCAGCATGTCGCCGATGCGCTGGCCCAGCCCTTTGGCGGCCCAGCCGAGGTGCACTTCCAGCACCTGCCCGATGTTCATCCGCGACGGCACGCCCAGCGGGTTCAACACGATGTCCACCGGTGTGCCATCGGCCAGATAAGGCATGTCTTCCACCGGGGTGATCTTGGAGACCACGCCCTTGTTGCCGTGGCGACCGGCCATCTTGTCACCCGGCTGCAGGCGACGCTTGACCGCGAGGTACACCTTGACCATCTTCAGCACACCCGCAGGCAGCTCGTCGCCCTGCGTGAGCTTCTTGCGTTTTTCCTCGAACGCGAGGTCGAAGCTGTGTCGGGTCTGCTCCATGGAGTTCTTGATGGACTCCAGCTGGGCAGCCACGTTGTCGTCGGCCGGCCGGATATCGAACCAGTGGTACTTGTCCACCTCGGCCAGATAGGCCTTGTCGATGGTCGTGCCCTTGGCCAGCTTCTTGGGGCCGCCGTTGGCTGACTTGCCCACCAGCAGCTTTTCGATGCGGTCGAACGCGTCGGCCTCCACGATACGCAGCTGATCGTTCAGGTCCAGACGGAAGCGCTTGAGTTCGTCGTCAATGATCTGCTGGGCCCGCTTGTCACGCTGAATGCCTTCACGGGTGAAGACCTGCACGTCGATCACGGTCCCCTGAGAGCCCTGCTCGACACGCAGCGAAGTGTCCTTCACGTCCGAGGCTTTTTCACCGAAGATGGCGCGAAGCAGCTTCTCTTCGGGTGTCAGCGTGGTTTCGCCCTTGGGCGTCACCTTGCCCACCAGCACATCGCCGGGCTGGACTTCGGCACCCACGAAGATGATCCCGGAGTCGTCCAGGCGGTTGAGCTGCTGCTCGGCCAGGTTCGGGATGTCACGCGTGATTTCTTCGGCCCCCAGCTTGGTGTCGCGCGCCATCACCACCAGTTCCTCGATGTGGATGGAGGTGTAACGGTCCTCGGACACCACCTTCTCGGAAATGAGGATCGAGTCTTCGAAGTTATAGCCGTTCCAGGGCATGAACGCGATCAGCATGTTCTGACCGATCGAGATTTCACCCAGGTCGGTGGAAGCACCGTCGGCAATCACGGCGCCCGTGTGGATCTGCTCACCCTTCTTCACGATCGGGCGCTGATGGATGTTGGTGTTCTGGTTGGAACGCTGATACTTGATCAGGTTGTAGATGTCCACACCCACTTCACCGGCCACCGCCTCGTCGTCGTTCACACGGATCACGATGCGGGTCGCGTCCACGTAATCGACCACCCCCCCGCGCTTGGCCGTCACGACCGTCCCGGAATCGATCGCGGCCACCCGTTCAATGCCGGTGCCCACCAGTGGCTTTTCCGGACGCAGCGTCGGAACGGCCTGACGCGACATGTTGGCACCCATCAGGGCACGGTTGGCGTCGTCGTGCTCGAGGAATGGCACCAGGGAAGCCGCCACCGACACAATCTGCGCCGGTGACACGTCCATGTACTCCACCGTGTCGGGTGGCGTCAGGATGGATTCGCCTTTTTCCCGGGCCGAAATCAGCTCACCGGTGAGGCGGCCTTCTGCATCCAGAGCGGCATTCGCCTGGGCAATGACGTATTTGCCTTCCTCGATGGCCGACAGGTAGTCGATCTGGTTGGTCACCTTGCCATCGACCACGCGGCGGTACGGCGTCTCGATGAAACCGTAATCGTTCAGTCGGGCATACAACGCCAGCGAGTTGATCAGACCGATGTTCGGGCCTTCCGGCGTTTCGATCGGGCAGACGCGACCGTAGTGGGTCACGTGCACGTCGCGCACCTCGAAGCCGGCGCGCTCGCGCGTCAGGCCGCCCGGGCCCAGGGCCGACACGCGGCGCTTGTGGGTGATCTCGGCCAGCGGGTTGGTCTGGTCCATGAACTGCGACAGCT
>CAZEZY010000210.1:0-2746 GCA_964516635.1 uncultured Tepidimonas sp.
ACGTCGAGCCACATGCCCAGGGCTTGCGGGTTGGGCACTTCGTCGCGCGTGACCAACCAAGGGCCCACGGGGCCGAAGGTGTCGCAGCCCTTGCCCTTGTCCCAGGTGGCACCGCGCTCGAGCTGGTATTCGCGCTCGCTCACGTCGTTGACCACGCAGTAACCGGCCACATGGTGGAGGGCGTCTTTTTGGGACACATAACGGGTACGTGTACCGATGACGATGCCCAGCTCGACTTCCCAGTCGGACTTTTTGGAGCCCTTGGGCAGCATGACGTCGTCGTTGGCGCCCTGGATGCACGAGATGGCCTTGGTGAACACAATGGGTTCGGCCGGGATGGGCATGTTGGATTCGGCCGCATGGTCGGCGTAGTTCAGACCGATGGCGATGAATTTGCTGGTGTAGGAGATGGGGGTGCCAAAACGCTTTTTGCCGCGCACCAGGGGCAGCTTGTCGGTTTTGACCTTGGCCAGCTTGGCCAGGGCCTTGTCGTTCAGCAGCTCGGGCGAGATGTCTTTGACCACGCCACTCAGGTCGCGCAAACGGCCTTCGGCGTCGATCAGGCCGGGTTTTTCTTTGCCGGGTTGGCCATAGCGAACGAGTTTCATAAATACCTTTCGATGTGCTTGAACAGAATCAATAAGTGGAGCGGCCACCCGACAGGTCAAAGACCGCCCCGGTGGAGAAGGAACATTCTTCGGTGCTCAGCCAGGTCACCATGGCGGCGACTTCTTCGGGCTCGCCAAAGCGGGCCATTGGAATTTTGGAGAGCATGAACTGGATGTGCTCGGGCGTCATTTGATCAAAGATTGCGGTCTTGACAGCCGCCGGGGTGACACAGTTGACGCGCACACCCGTGTCGGCCAGCTCTTTGCCCAGCGATTTGGTCAGGCCGATGACGGCCGCCTTGCTCGCGCTGTAGGCGCTGGCATTGGGGTTGCCGTCTTTGCCCGCGACCGAGGCGATGTTGACGATGCGGCCGTAATTGCGGCTCTTCATGTGGGCGCTGAGTTCGCGGCAACAATGGAACAGACCGTGCACGTTGACATCAAACACCTGCTTCCAGGCGTCCACCGGGTAGTCCCAGACCTTGGTGTTGGGGCCGGTGATGCCCGCGCTGTTGACCAGCACATCCACCCCGGCCAGCGCTGTGGTGTGGGCGGTGGCCTGCACCACCGAGGCGTGGTCGGTCACATCGACCTGCACCGTGTTGACGACCGCGCCCAACTGACCCTGGCGCAGCTGCTCGGCGGCTTTCGTCATGCCTGTGGCATCGCGGTCCCAAATGGTGACGCGTGCGCCCGAGGCCAGCATGCGCTGCGCGATGGCAAAACCCAGGCCGGTGGCCCCTCCGGTGATGACCGCGTGGCGGCCTTTCATGTCGAGCAAGTTCATGTGTGGCTTTCAGTCGTTGAATGGGGTGGTTCAGATGGTCATGCCACCGTCGACCATGTAGGCGTTGCCTGTGGCAAAGATGGATTCGTCGGAGGCGAGGAAGGTGACGATGGGTGCAATCTCGCTGGCCTGCGCCAAACGGCCCATGGGCTGGCGGTTGATGAAGTCCTTGCGGGCCTGCACCGGGTCGGCGTAACTGTTGATGCGGTCTTGTAAGGATGGCGTGTCGACCGTGCCAGGGCAAATCGCGTTGCAACGCACGCCCTGGCGCACATAGTCGGCCGCCACGCTTTTGGTGAGGCCAATCACGGCCGCCTTGCTGGTGCCGTAAATGAAGCGGTTGGGCAGGCCCTTGACGCTGGAACACACGCTGGCCATGTTGATGATGCTGCCGCCCTGGCCGCTTTGCGCAAACTGCGCGACCATTTTGGGGATGACCGCCTGGATCATCCAGAACTGCGAACGCACATTCAGGTTGAAGGCGAAGTCCCAGTCCTCGTCGGTGGCCAATTCGATGTTGCCGTTGTGCACAAAGCCTGCACAGTTGAACAAGATGTCGATGCGGTCCATGCCTGCCACCTGCGCGGTGATGGCGGCTTTGTCCAGCACATCGAGCACGGCGGTGTGCACGTTGGCCACCCCCTGGTAGGACTTGAGCAGCTCGGCGTTCACGTCGGTGGCGTACACCGTGGCACCTTCGGCGGCCATGGCCAATGCGGCCGCCTGGCCTATGCCCTGCCCGGCGGCGGTGACGAGCGCGACTTTTCCTTTGAGTCTCATGGGGTTTGGATCTCCAGATGGGTGGTTTGTCTTGCGGTGATGGCGGCCCAGTCCCAGGCGATGCCCAAGCCAGGTGCGTCGGGTGGGATGGCAAAGCCGTCTTGAACTTGCATGCGCGAGGTGGTGATGTCGTCGAGCTGCGGGATGTATTCGACCCAGGTGGCGTTGGGCACACCCGCGCACAGGCTCACATGCAGCTCCATCAAGAAGTGCGGGCACACCGCCACATCAAAGGTTTCGGCCAGGTGCGCGGTTTTGATCCAGGGCGTGATGCCCCCAATGCGCGACACATCGGGCTGCACGATGGAACACGCGCCTTGCTCCAGATATTCGCGGAACTGCATCGGGTGGTACATCGACTCGCCCACCGCCACGGGAATGGCCGTGTGCTCGCGCAGCTGGCGGTGGCCCGAGACGTCTTCGGCAGGCAGGGGCTCCTCGATCCAGGCCAGGCCCAGGCCATCGAAAGCCCGTGCACGGCGCACGGCCTCGGCACGGTTGAAGCCCTGGTTGGCATCGGTCATCAACTCGAAGCCCGGCCCCACCGCATCGCGCACGGCGCTCAGCCGCG
>CAZEZY010000211.1:0-2554 GCA_964516635.1 uncultured Tepidimonas sp.
CTTTCGCCACTACCCCCTCAAGATAGCGTGTCTACCAATTTCACCACGTCGGCAAAGGGATGCTGGTCTACGACAGGCTCTGGCTGTACCTCGCGTGCCGTCCAACAGACCCAAATTCTACCCTGAAATGTCAGGGTTTTTTCGGATCCCCAGGGTTACTGCCCTGGAATCTGTGCTGCACCAGCGGGTGCGGGTGCAGCGTCGGGGATCTGAGCAGGCGCGGGAACGGTCTCGACGGGCATGCTTTCGAGAACGCTGCCACTGGTCGCTGGCTGCGCATTGCCGAAATAAGCCAGCGCCAACGTGGAAACCAGAAACACCGTGGCCAGCGCTGCGGTGCTGCGCGACAGAAAATTGGCACCACCGCTGGCACCGAACAGGGTGGCCGATCCGGCGCCACCACCCCCAAAAGCCGCACCGGCATCGGCGCCTTTGCCGTGCTGAACCAGGATCAGGCCGATCATGGCCAGAGCGGACATCAGCTGAACCGCGAGAAGGATGGTCAACAGTACATTCATGAGAACTCCAGATTTCAGGATGCAATGGCCGGACAGGCGGCCACAATGGACAACAACTGGGACAGATCGAGGGATGCGCCACCCACCAGACCGCCATCAATATCGGGTTGGGCCAGCAATTCGGCAGCGTTGACGCCATTCATGCTGCCCCCGTACAGGATGCGGTTGCGATCGGCATGGGCCGTGGCTGCTCGCAACTGGGCTCGCAGCACCGAATGAACCGACTGCGCCTGCTCTGGGGAGGCTGTCAGCCCCGAACCAATGGCCCAGACGGGTTCATAGGCCACCACGATCTCGCTGGTGCAATGACCCACGGCGTGAATGACCGCAGACAATTGGCGCTTGACCACGAATTCGGTGCGACCTGCCTCCCGGTCGCTCAGGGTCTCCCCCACACAGACAATGGGCGTGATACCGGCTGCCAGCGCCCGCTGGGCTTTGACCGCCACATTATCGTCACTTTCGCCATGGTATTGGCGACGTTCGGAATGCCCAACGATCACATAGCGACAGGAAAAATCCCGAAGCATGGCCGCACTGACTTCTCCGGTATAGGCGCCCGACTCGTGGACAGACACATCCTGCGCGCCCCAATCGATCCCGGTACCAGACAGCCAGTGCTGCAGTTGGGAGAGGTAAGGCGTGCTGGCGCAGATCGCCATCTCCGCCCTGGCGGGATCAAAGCCGGCACACAGGCCGGCCAGGAAGGTCTGGTTGGCCACCAGGCTGCCGTTCATCTTCCAGTTGCCGACGATGAGTTTCTTGCGCATGGTCTCTCCCTCAGGCCTCCAGGGACCAGTCCAGAATCAGCTTGCCGATGTGCTGATTGGACTCCATCAGGGCATGAGCCTGCGCGGTCTGCGAAGGGGCAAACACGCGAAACACCACGGGCCTGATCTGCCCCGATGACAGCAGCGGCCAGACATGCTGGCGCAGACGGTTCGCAATGGCCGACTTGAAGGCCACTGGCCGGGGACGGAGCGTCGAACCGGTGATGGTGAGTCGACGACGAAGCACCTTGCCGGCATTGACCTCGGCATTCACCCCGCCCTGCACCGCGATGATGACCAGTCGACCATCCTCGGCCAGAGAGTCGATTTCACGCGAGACATAGGACCCGGCCACCATGTCCAGAATGACATCCACGCCGCGTCCACCGGTGAGGTTGGCCACTTCGCGGACGAAATCCTGGGTCTTGTGGTTGATGGCGTGGTCTGCACCGAGCGCCAGGCAGGCCTGCGCCTTGTCGTCAGTGCCCACGGTCACGATGACCGTTGCACCCATGGCCTTGGCCATCTGGATGGCCGTGACGCCGATGCCGCTGGATCCACCCTGAACCAGCAGGGTTTCGCCCGACTGCAGGCGCCCGCGATCGAACACGTTGCTCCAGACGGTGAAAAAGGTCTCGGGAAGGCCGGCAGCGTCCAGATCGGACCAGCCATGCGGCACTGGCAGACATTGACCCACCGGGGCCACGCAGTACTCGGCATACCCGCCACCGGCCACGAGTGCGCACACGTGGTCGCCCAGCGACATGCCCGCTTCGGCCAGCGCCACTTCATCACCCGATTCGATCACGCCAGCCACTTCCAGGCCAGGGATGTCGGACGCCCCCGGCGGCACCGGGTAGTTGCCGGTGCGCTGGAGCACGTCGGGCCGGTTCACGCCAGAAGCAGCCACGCGAATGAGCACCTCACCCGCACCAGCCACAGGGCGCTCGCGCTCCCCGATGCGCAGCACTTCAGGGGCACCGTAAGCCGAAATCTCGACCGCTCGCATGGTGTGCGTCATGCCCGAACTCACTGCTGCTGTTGCTGCTGTGCGGCGCCTTCTTCACGGTCAATCAGCGCCTTCATGGACAGCTTGATGCGGCCCTTTTCGTCGGTTTCCAGCACCTTGACCTTGACGATCTGGCCTTCCTTGAGGAAGTCGGTGACTTTTTCGACGCGCTCGTGAGCGATCTGGCTGATGTGCAGCAGACCGTCCTTGCCGGGCAGCAGGTTGACGAGAGCGCCGAAGTCGAGGATCTTCGTGAC
>CAZEZY010000212.1:0-2486 GCA_964516635.1 uncultured Tepidimonas sp.
CGGCATCCCGGCCTCGATCGTCTCGAAGTACCTGGCCGAGCACGGCGTGGTGGTCGAGAAGACGGGCCTGTACTCGTTCTTCATCATGTTCACCATCGGCATCACCAAGGGCCGCTGGAACACGCTGCTCACCGCGCTGCAGCAGTTCAAGGACGATTACGACCGCAATCAGCCCATGTGGCGCATCCTGCCGGAGTTCTGCCAGAAGCACCGTCGATACGAAAAGATGGGCCTGCGCGACCTGTGCCAGTTCGTGCACGAGATGTACGCCATGTACGACATCGCCCGCCTGACGACCGAGATGTACCTGAGCGACCTGACACCCGCCATGAAACCCACCGATGCGTTTTCGCAGATTGCCCATCGAAACACCGAACGGGTGCCGGTGGATGACCTCGAAGGCCGCGTGACCACCTCACTCATCACGCCGTACCCGCCGGGCATTCCGCTGCTGATTCCGGGCGAGGTGTTCAACCGGAAGATCGTGGACTACCTGAAGTTCTCGCGTGAATTCAATCAGCAGTGCCCGGGTTTCGAAACCGACATCCATGGTCTGGTGGTGGAAGAGGGCTTCGATGGGCGCAAGACCTACTTCGCCGATTGCGTAAAGCTTGCTTCAGGTCAAGAAGCGTGAGGATGGGGCACCAGAGCGGTGACAACCTCATGTAAAGTAGTACCTGTCCATTTCCCAGGAGTCAAGATGTTTCCCGAGTACCGCGAACTGATCACCAAGCTCAAAGGCCACGATCACCATTTCACCCGCCTGTTTGACAAGCACAACGATCTGGACCAGAAAATCAAGAACATGGAAGCCCATATCGAACCTGGCACCCATGAACAGATTGAAACCCTGAAGAAGGAAAAACTGCTGCTCAAGGACGAGTTGTACGCAATCCTGAAAAAGGCCGATGCCGCTTCGGCCTGACGTGGCCTCGGGTGGATTCTGAACGGCTGCCAAGGCAGCCGTTTTGCTTAAGGGGTCCGCAGCCAGGCAGTCAGATCGTCGGCCAGCGCGACCCGCCTGGCACCGGTGAACCGCGGAGACCAGTATGACGACTGCATGCTCTCCATGCGCACACTGGCACCACTTCGTGGCGAGTGGATGAACCGGCCTCCTCCCACGTAGATGCCGACATGGCTGTAGCGGTGACCCAGGGTGTTGAAGAACACGAGATCTCCCGGTATGAGTGCTTCAGCCGGTATGACCTGGGTGGCCTGGGCTTGCTCCACCACCGTGCGGGGCAGCCCGATGCCCATGCTCTGACGGTAGGCGGCCTGAACAAAGCCGCTGCAATCGAAACCTTCCTCGAAACTGCCGCCACCCAGGCGGTAAGGCACGCCCACGTAACCCATGGCATGCACCACCAGGCTGGAATGCGCCGGTCTGTCGGCCGGAAAGGCCGGTGCGGGACCGACCCAACCGTTGTCGCGCAAAAAATCGGCCAGCGGGTCGGCGGGTTCAGCAGCAGCAGGCACAATGTGGCAAGCGCAAGCCAGAATGGCCATCACGAATCGGGCTTGACGAGTGCGGCGACAGATCATGGCGCTGAAGTTAAGGCCAAAGTCATTTGCAGTCAATGACTTATTGCGGTTTTTTATAGCCTTTTTACAACAGGAGACAGCCTCATGATGCTGAATGTGAACGACAGCCAGCTCGTCCTGGTGGATTACCAGGAGCGCTTGATGCCAGCCATTCACGGCGGCTCAGAAGTCATCCAGCGGGCGATTTTTCTGGCCCGCATCGCCCGGTTGATGCAGGTGCCGGTATGGGGAACCGAACAAAACCCCGACAAGCTGGGCGGCAACACACCCGAATTGACAGCGCTGTGCCAGAAAACCTTCAGCAAGAGGCATTTCAATGCGTGCGAGTCCGAGTTGGTGGATGCCCTGCGCCCACCGGTCAAGTCCTCGGGGAATGCACGCAGTCTGCCCAAGCATCTGCAGAAGCCCAGCGCGCCTGCCACTGGCCGCAACACACTGGTCGTGGCGGGTTGTGAAGCCCATGTGTGTCTGCTGCAGACCGTGCTGGGCCTGCTGGAGCACGAATTCGATGTGTGGGTGGTGACCGATGCCTGCAGTTCCCGGCGCGAACGAGACCGCGATGCGGCTTTCGACCGGCTGGCGGGTAACGGGGTGGAACTCGTCACCAGCGAGATGGTGGCATTCGAATGGCTGGAGCATTGCGAGCACCCGCGTTTCCGCGAAGCGTTGCAACTCATCAAATAACGCTGGCTCCGTCAGGGCATCTGAATAACACTTGAAAGGCAAGGGCCCTGCCGTCAACGCTCGGCGCTCCGTAGCAGAATATAAGCATTCAGTGTTTTTACTGATGCGTGGTTTCGGTTCACCGATTAACCTTGATCTACATCAAACTTTTCGGTGGCTCAGGCTGCCGGTTCTACCCTGGAGCTGATCGATGAACTTGTCAACCAACCGCCGAACCGTTCTGAAGAGCACGGGGGCGATGGCCACGCTGCTGTCGCTGG
>CAZEZY010000213.1:0-2446 GCA_964516635.1 uncultured Tepidimonas sp.
GCCGGCATGAGCAAGAGCGAAACCAAGCGCTTCATCGAGCTGATCCGCGAGATCACGGTGGGCAAGACGCTGCTGACGGTGGAGCACGACATGGGCGTGGTGTTCGGCCTGGCCGACAAGATCGCGGTGGTGGTCTATGGCGAGGTCATTGCCTTTGACACCCCCGAGGCGGTGCGCGCCAACCCCCGCGTGCAGGAAGCCTACCTGGGCTCGGTGCTGGCCGATGAACAGGCTGCCGGCGCCGCGGCACACTGAAGGGACCTTCGAAGATGCTGGATATCAACAACCTGCATGCCTACTACGGCAAGAGCCACGTGCTGCACGGGGTGCATTTCAAGGTCGGTGAGGGGGAAATCGTTGCCTTGCTGGGTCGAAACGGCTCGGGCCGATCGACCACGGCCAAGGCCATCATGGGACTGGTGGACGCGGAAGGCGACATCACCTGGAAGGGCCAGCCGATCCGTGGCATGAAGCCTTTCGAAGTGGCTCACCTGGGCCTGGGCTATGTCCCGGAAAACCGGGAGATCTTCCCCAAGCTCACGGTCCACCAGAACCTGATGCTGGGGCAGAAGGGCCATGGCAAGGACAGTCGCTGGTCGTTCGACGACATGTATGCCATGTTTCCCCGACTCAAGGAGCGGCAACACACGGAGGCGGGCGTGATGTCGGGCGGCGAGCAGCAGATGCTGACCCTGTGTCGCACCCTCATGGGCGACCCGGAACTCATCATCATCGATGAGCCCACCGAGGGGCTGGCGCCGAAGATCGTCGAGCAGGTGGCCGAATTCCTGAAGAAGCTCAAGGAAAAGGGGATATCGGTGCTGCTGATCGAGCAGAAACTGACGATCGCCCTGAACATTTCCGATCGCGCCCTGGTGATGGGGCACGGGAGCATCGTGTTCGACGACACCCCCACGGCCCTGAAGGCCAACCCCTATGTGCGCAAGGAGTGGCTGGAGGTCTGACGCCGCGTCAAACGGGTGACAGACAACGCCGGGAAGTCAGGGGAGACTTCCTTTTCCTTAAAAACACGAACGGTCGTACTTTTCGGCCAAGTTCATCAAGGAGACTGCATGACCGCTCATTACCAGGCGCACGGCGATGTGGCCGTGATCACCCTCGACAACCCGCCCATGAACGGGCTGGGTCTGTCGACCCGCCAGGGCATCGTGAACGCGCTGGATCAGGCCCTGGCCGATGCGGCCGTCAAGGCCATTGTGCTCACCGGCGCCGGCAAGGCGTTTTCCAGCGGGGCCGACATCAAGGAATTCGGTTCGCCCAAGGCCTACCAGGACCCGAATCTGATCAGCGTGATTAACGCGCTGGAGGCATCGACCAAGCCCGTGGTGGCCGCCTTGCACAGCGTGGCCATGGGCGGCGGGCTGGAACTGTCGCTGGGTTGCCATTACCGCATGGCTGCACCGGGCACAAAGGTGGCCTTGCCCGAGGTCAAGCTGGGGCTCATCCCGGGGGCCGGTGGCACGCAGCGACTGCCACGAGCGATCGGCGTGGAGCCAGCGCTGAACCTGATCGTGAGCGGTGAGCCGGTCAACAGTGAACGGCTGGCGCAGATCCCGGGCCAGAAGCTGTTCGACCAACTGGCCGCCAGTGCGGACAGCCTGATGGACGAGGCCCTGGCCCTGGCCCGCCAGGTGGCCCAAAAACACGCCGATGGCAGCGCCTTGCCCCGCCTTCGCGACCTGCCATGCAAACACCCGCAGGGCGATGCCTATTTCCAGTTTGCCCGCAACATGGTCAAAGGCATGGCCAGGCACTTCCCGGCACCGGTCAAGTGCGTGGACGCGGTGGAGACCGCCACGAAGAAGAGGTTTGACGATGGCATGGCGCTGGAGCGCGAGATCTTCGTGAACCTGATGATGACGCCGGAGTGCATGTCGCTGCGTCACCTGTTCATGGCCGAGCGTGCGGCCAGCAAGATTCCCGATGTGCCGGCCGACACCCCGCAACGCACGGTCGCCCAGGTGGCCGTGATCGGCGCCGGCACCATGGGTGGTGGCATCAGCATGAACTTCCTGAACGCGGGCATTCCGGTCACCATTCTGGAGACCCGGCAGGAAGCCTTGGACCGGGGCATCGCCACCATCCGCAAGAACTACGAAGCGCAGGTCAAGAAAGGCAAGCTCAAGCAGGACAAGTACGAGCAGCGCATGGCCTTGCTCACGCCCACTCTGAGTTACAGCGACATCGCCGGTGCCGATCTGGTGATCGAGGCGGTGTTCGAGGACATCGGGGTGAAAGAGCAGGTGTTCAAGCAGCTCGACGCGGTGATGAAACCCGGCGCCATTCTGGCTTCCAACACCTCCACGCTGGACGTGGACAAGATCGCGGCCTTCACCCAGCGTGCGCAGGACGTGGTGGGCATGCACTTCTTCAGCCCGGCCAATGTGATGAAGCTGCTGGAGGTGGTGCGCGGGGCCAAGACGGC
>CAZEZY010000214.1:0-2418 GCA_964516635.1 uncultured Tepidimonas sp.
TTCACCCCATTCCCCACCTCAGCCGCGGAGCCCGCCATGAAACACACCCCGCCCCCCTGTCGCCTGAACAGGATCGCGCCGCCTGGCGCTGAAGGGGCCGATTCATGACCTCCGCCATCACACTCCACCTCATCACGGCGCTGGGCGCCCTGGTGCTCGGCCCGGTTGTCATCTGGGCACGGCTGGGCACCGCGGGCAGCCCAGTCGCCCACCTGTGGCATCGCGTTCATCGGGTGCTCGGCATCACCTGGGTGATCCTGATGATCATCACCGCGTTCTCCGCCCTCTTCATACGCAGCAGCCTGCCCAATCTGGCCGGCTTCAGCCCCATTCATCTGCTGGTGCCATTCACGCTTTTCAGCCTCTATGCAGCGTTTCGCTACCTGCGCAATGGTGAAATCAAAGGTCATCGACGCACCCTGATCGGGCTCTACATCGGCGCTTGCGTGGTGGCGGGCGCCTTCACCTTGCTGCCAAACCGATTGCTGGGGCAAGTGGTGTGGGGTGACTGGCTCGGTTGGCTCTGAAGGCATACTGTGGCCATGCAAGCCTCCTGGAGATCGTTCTGGCGTCGCGGCGGCATCGTGCTGCTGTTCAACAGCGCCATCGCGCTGGCATTGACCGTTTTGGGGCGCCATGGCTGGCTGGACAACCTCGTTTATTCGATGGCAATCGGCCTGTCCATCTGGGTGTTGATCGAAGGCAGCATGGCGGTGTGGATTCGGGATTTTCCAGCGCACTGGAAAAGGCTGTTCGTTCTGGTACCTGCTGCCGTGGTGCTGGGATACGGCCTGGGCGCGGTGGTGGGCGATGGCCTGCTCGGCAACCCCATGGCCGGTTTCTGGACAGACAACCCCCGCCAGTCGTTCGGCTTCCTGCTGCTGAGTCTGATTGCCGGTGCGGCAGCCACCTGGTTCTTCACCAACCAGGAGCGACTGGCTGCGGCCCGACTGGCCGAACAGGCCGCCATGCGCCAAGCCAGCGAAGCCCAGTTGCGGCTGCTTCAAAGCCAGCTCGAACCCCACATGCTCTTCAACACCCTGGCCAACCTGCGCGCCCTGGTGGCCACCGATACCCCCCAGGCGCTGCACATGCTGGACCGGCTGAACGCCTATCTTCGAGCCACACTCACCGCCTCGCGAACGTCTCTGCACCCCTTGTCCACCGAATTTGGCCGACTGAAGGACTACCTCGACATCATGGCGCTGCGCATGGGTGAGCGTTTGCAGTACCAGCTTGAGCTGCCCAACGCCCTTCAAGCCCATCCGATTCCACCGCTTCTGCTCCAACCGCTGGTCGAGAATGCGATTCGCCATGGTCTGGAGCCCTACCCCGGTGTGGGCCAGCTCAGCGTCGAGGCGCGCGCGGAGGGCAAAGATTTGGTGTTGACCGTCTGCGACAATGGCATGGGCTTGCAACAACCCCTGGAAGGCAGCAAAGGCTTTGGCCTTTGGCAGATTCAGGAAAGGCTGCGCAGCCAGTACGGCGAGCAGGCCCGGTTCGACTGGTCATCCCCCACCGAAGGCGGGCTGACCATCACCCTGCGACTCCCACTCGTCTCGGCCTGAAAAGCATGTCACCCCCCTCCTCGACAACCACCGCCCTGATTGCCGAGGACGAACCGCTTCTGCGCAAAGCCTTGCAGCGTGAGCTGGCCCAGGCCTGGCCCGAGCTCCACGTGGTGGCGGCCACGGGCAATGGGATGGAAGCGGTGGAAGTGGCCCTGCGCCTGCGCCCCCAGGTGCTGTTCCTCGACATCCGCATGCCGGGCCTGAGCGGCCTGGAAGTGGCGGCGGAACTGAGTGACCAATGGCCTGGCGACCAGCCGTTTCCTCAACTGGTGTTCGTCACGGCTTACGACGAATACGCCACGCAGGCCTTTGAGGCCGAGGCGCTGGACTACCTGCTCAAGCCCGTGCAGCCCGAACGCCTGGCCCGCACGGTGGCACGGCTGCAGGCGCGCCTGCCCGATCCCGCCCAGAGCGTGCTGGGGGGTGCCCCCGATCACCTGCTGGCCCAATTGCGTCAGGCCCTTGGCCCAAGCGAAGCGCCCGCCACGGCCCCTTCAACCCCGCTCACCGTGATCCAGGCCAGTGTGGGCCACACGCTGCACATGGTGCCAGTGGCGGATGTGCGGGTGCTGGAAGCCGCCGACAAATACGTCCGGGTGCTCACCCAGGACCGCGAATACCTCATTCGCACGCCGCTCAAAGAGCTTCTGCCCCGCCTGTCCAGCGAGGCGTTCTGGCAAATCCACCGGGGCACGGTGGTGCAGGCCACACACATCCAGCAGGTCACGCGCGACGAAGCCGGGCGGCTGCACGTTCACCTGCGAGACCGCCCGGACACCTGGCCCGTGAGCCGGCTGTATGCCTACCGCTTCAAGGCCATGTAGCGGCTGAACCCAGCCAATGGAGT
>CAZEZY010000215.1:0-2416 GCA_964516635.1 uncultured Tepidimonas sp.
CACCTTTGGTGACGATCACTTTCTTGTAGTGAACCAGCGACAGCGGATCGGCGTAACGCGGCTCCAGCACCAGCACATGGGGCAGGTTGCGCGAAGCCAGGTACAGGTTCTCGTCGACTTCATCGGCAATGACCAGCACGGACTTCAGGTTCATGGCTTTGAACTTGTCGGCCAGCAGCTTGGTCTTGGGCGCTTCCAGCTTGATGGAGTCCACCACTGCCAGACGGCCTTCGCGAACCAGTTGCGAGAAGATCGAAGCCATACCGGCACGGTACATCTTCTTGTTCAGCTTCTGGCTGAAGTTCTCTTCGGGGCTGTTCGGGAAGACCTTGCCGCCTCCACGCCACAGCGGGGAGGAGGTCATGCCGGCACGTGCATTGCCCGTGCCCTTCTGACGGAAAGGCTTCTTGGTGCTGTGCTTGACGGTGGCACGGTCTTTCTGGGCACGGGTGCCCTGACGCGCATTGGCCTGATAAGCCACCACCAGCTGGTGAATCAGCGATTCGTTGTAATCACGACCAAACACGGTCTCGGGCACTTCCACCGTGGAAGCGGCCTGACCCTGGTCGTTCAGGAGTTCAACTTGCATCAGTTAGCTCCTTTGCTGGCAGCTTTGACGGCGGGGCGCACGGTGACGAAGCCACCTTTGGAACCCGGAACGGCACCTTTGATCAGCAGCAGCTGACGGTCGGCGTCGACACGCACCACATCCAGGTTCTGGGTGGTCACGGTTTCGTCGCCCATGTGGCCGGTCATTTTCTTGCCCGGGAACACGCGACCCGGATCCTGAGCCATCGAGATCGAACCCGGCACGTTGTGCGAACGGCTGTTGCCGTGCGACGCACGCTGGGAGGCGAAGTTGTGGCGCTTGATGGTGCCAGCAAAGCCTTTACCGATCGAGGTGCCTTGCACGTCCACCTTCTGGCCGACTGCGAACAGCTCTGCCACCGGCAACACGGCACCCGCGGCATACTTGCCAGCGATTTCGGCGCTCACGCGGAATTCTTTGAGGATTTCACCGGCTTCGACACCGGCTTTGGCCAGATGACCGGCCTCGGGCTTGCTCACGCGCGATGCGCGACGCTTGCCATACGCCACCTGAAGGGCGTCGTAGCCGTCGTTGGCCTGGGTTTTGACTTGTGCCACGCGGTTGTTGGACACGTCGACCACCGTGACGGGCACTGCGTCCCCGTCTTCGGTGAAGAGGCGCATCATGCCCACCTTGCGGCCCAACAACCCGAGAGAGTTGCTCAGACTCATTGTTTTCTCCGTTCCTGACTGCAATTGGCCAGGTCTGATGATGAAAAATTTCGCCGCCAAATAGCCGCGAAGCCTGCGAGTTTAACCCGCGGGCAGGAAATATGCAAGCGTGTCGCGCTTCGACAACGCGACACACTCACATGAACCGCGTCACTGCAGTTTGATTTCCACGTCCACGCCAGCCGGCAGGTCCAGCTTCATCAGGGCGTCCACCGTCTTGTCGGTCGGGTCGACGATGTCCATGAGACGCTGGTGGGTGCGGATCTCGAACTGGTCGCGGCTGGTCTTGTTGACGTGCGGCGAACGCAGGATGTCGAAACGCTTCATGCGGGTCGGCAGCGGGACCGGGCCCTTGACGATTGCACCGGTGCGCTTGGCGGTATCGACGATTTCGGCAGCGGAGGTGTCGATCAGTTTGTAATCGAACGCCTTGAGGCGGATACGGATTTTTTGCTTGCTCATGATCAGCGCCTTTATCAGTCGAGGATCTTGGCAACCACGCCGGCGCCCACGGTACGGCCGCCTTCGCGGATGGCGAAGCGCAGGCCTTCTTCCATGGCGATCGGGGCGATCAGCTTGACCGTGATCGACACGTTGTCGCCCGGCATCACCATCTCCTTGCCCGCTGGCAGCTCGATGGAGCCCGTCACGTCGGTGGTGCGGAAGTAGAACTGCGGACGGTAGTTGTTGAAGAACGGCGTGTGACGGCCGCCTTCGTCCTTCGACAGCACGTACACCTCGCCGGTGAAGTGGGTGTGCGGCTTGATGGTGCCGGGCTTGCACAGCACCTGGCCGCGCTCGACTTCTTCACGCTTGGTGCCGCGCAGCAGGATGCCGACGTTGTCACCCGCCTGGCCCTGGTCGAGCAGCTTGCGGAACATCTCCACGCCCGTGCAGGTGGTCTTGAGGGTGGGCTTGATGCCGACGATCTCGATTTCCTCGCCAACCTTGACCACACCACGCTCGATACGGCCGGTCACCACGGTGCCACGGCCAGAGATGGAGAACACGTCTTCGACGGGCATCAGGAAGGTGCCGTCGACCGCGCGCTCGGGCGTGGGGATGTAGGTGTCCAGCGCATCGGCCAGCTTCATGATGGCCTGCTCGCCGAGCTCGCCGGTGTCGCCTTCGAGGGCCAGCTTGGCCGAACCCTTGA
>CAZEZY010000216.1:0-2406 GCA_964516635.1 uncultured Tepidimonas sp.
GCACGCACTGGGTGCAGCCGATGCAGGTGTCGTAGATCTTGACGGCGTGGGACATGTGCCTCGGAAGCGGTCGCGGGCGGAGGTGCCGGAGTCAGACGGCGTGACGCCCAAGGTACTGAAGGTGATCAGAGCCGAAGCGCACCGAGGGGAAGCCCGTCACCCTTGTTCATACGAAAGGGGGCCGCTTTCAGCCCGCCCCGTAGGATGCGGCCTCCCTCACAGCGGCCATGTCCCAGGAAACGATCTTCGAGAAAGTGCGCTCGATCGTTGCCGAGCAGCTCAGCGTCGACGCCGGTGATGTCAAGCCCGAATCCAACTTCCAGAACGATCTGGGCGCTGACTCGCTCGACACCGTCGAGCTGGTGATGGCCCTGGAGGAAGCCTTCGACATCGAAATTCCCGACGAGGCCGCCGAAGGCATCACCACCGTGGGCGATGCCGTCAAGTACATCCAGGACAAGCAGGCCTGAAGCGTCCATGGTGGAGGGTCTCCGCCGCGTCGTCATCACTGGCCTGGGCGCGGTCACACCGATTGGCAACGACGTTTCCCAGTACTGGGAAGGTCTCAGATCCGGCCGCAATGGGGTGGCTGGGATCACCCTGTTTGATGCCTCGCGACACGCCTGCCGCTTCGCCGCTGAAGTGAAGGGGTTCGACCCCGCTGGCTGGCTGGAACCGAAGGAGAGCAAACGCTGGGACCGGTTCTGCCAGTTCGGCGTTGTCGCCGCCAAGCAGGCGGTTGCGCATGCGGGCCTCACGATTGATGCCAGCAATCAGCACCGGGTCGGCGTGGCGATCGGCTCGGGCGTGGGCGGCCTATTGATGATGGAGACCCAGGCCCAGGTGCTGCATGAACGGGGACCCGACCGGGTCAGCCCGTTTTGCGTGCCGATGATGATTCCCAACATGGCCACAGGACTGGCAGCCATCGCCCTCGGGGCGAAGGGCCCCAGCACCGCTGTGGCCACCGCCTGTGCCGCCGGCTCCAATGCGATCGGCGACGCGTTCCGCTTGATCCAGCTGGGCCTGGCCGATGCCATGGTCTGCGGTGGCGCCGAATCGGCGATCACACCCCTGGGTGTGGCGGGCTTCGCCAGTGCCAAGGCCCTGTCATTCCGCAACGACGATCCGGCCACCGCCAGCCGCCCGTTCGATGCCGAGCGCAACGGGTTCGTGATCGGCGAAGGCGCCGGTGTGCTGGTGATCGAAAGCCTCGAGCACGCCCAGGCGCGTGGCGCCACGGTGCTGGCCGAAATCGTCGGCTACGGCATGACCTGTGATGCCCACCACATCACAGCCCCCTCGCCCGGTGGGGTCGGCGGTGCCGAGGCCATTCGCCTGGCGATTCAGGACGCCAAGCTCGCGGCGGACGATGTCGACTACATCAACGCCCACGGCACCAGCACGCCCGCCAACGACAAGAACGAGTCGTCAGCCATTAAGAGCGCTCTCGGTGAGCGGGCACACCAGATTCCGGTGAGTTCCACCAAATCGATGACCGGTCACCTGCTCGGTGGCAGTGGCGGCATCGAAGCCGTTGCCGCGGTTCTGGCCATTCAGCACCAGGTCGTCCCCCCGACGATCAACTATCACAATCCTGATCCCGATTGTGATCTGGACTATGTGCCGAACGAGGCCCGCGAAGCCAAGGTGGACGTGGTGCTGTCCAACTCCTTCGGCTTCGGTGGTCACAACGTCTGTCTCGCGTTCCGCCGCCTGAGCGGATGAGGTTGACCGGCTCCCTGCCGGACACCCTGGATTCAACGATCCAGACCTCACCAACCTTCCCCCCTGTCTCGTTCCCGCCCCCTGAACCCGCCATGGTCGTCGCCCCCTCCACCTCGGTCGAGAGCCTCTGCATCAACAGCATTCGCTTCTTGGCGATCGACGCGATCAACAAGTCGAACTCGGGTCACCCCGGCCTGCCCATGGGCTGTGCGCCGATGTCCTTCGCCCTGTGGGACAAGGTTCTCAAGCACAACCCCAAGAATCCCAAGTGGTTCAACCGCGACCGCTTCGTGCTGTCGGCCGGCCATGGCTGCATGCTGCTGTACGCCCTCCTGCATCTGAGCGGCTACGACTCGGTCAGCCTGGAAGACATCAAGCAGTTCAGGCAGTGGGGCAGCCGTACCCCCGGCCACCCGGAGACCTTTGAAACCGCCGGGGTCGAAGTCACCACCGGTCCTCTGGGTCAGGGCATCTCCAGTGCCGTGGGTCTGGCGATCGCCGAAGCCCACCTGGCCGCCAAGTTCAACAAACCCGGTCTGAACCTGGTCGACCACTACACCTATGTGCTCATGGGTGACGGCTGCAACCAGGAGGGTGTGGCCTCCGAAGCCGCTTCCCTGGCCGGCCACCTGGGCCTGGGCAAGCTGATCGCCCTCTACGACGACAACCACATCACCA
>CAZEZY010000217.1:0-2380 GCA_964516635.1 uncultured Tepidimonas sp.
GTGGCCGAGTTGCAGTACGGCAAGCTGCCCGAACTGGAAAAACGCCTGAAGGATGCCCAGGCCAAGGAGGCCGCCGGTGACGGCAAAGCCAACAAACTTTTGCGCACCGAAGTTGGCGCCGAAGAGATTGCCGAGGTCATCAGCCGTGCCACCGGCATTCCGGTGAGCAAGCTGATGCAGGGCGAGCGCGACAAGCTGCTGGCCATGGAAGACAAGCTGCACGAGCGCGTGGTGGGTCAGGACGAAGCCATCGTGGCCGTGGCCAACGCCATCCGCCGTTCACGCGCGGGCCTGAGCGACCCCAACCGCCCGCTGGGCAGTTTCCTGTTCCTGGGCCCGACCGGCGTGGGCAAGACCGAGCTGTGCAAGGCGCTGGCCGGCTTCCTGTTCGACAGCGAGGAGCACCTGATCCGCATCGACATGAGTGAATTCATGGAGAAACACTCGGTGAGCCGCCTCATTGGCGCGCCGCCGGGCTACGTGGGGTATGACGAGGGCGGCTATCTGACGGAAGCCGTGCGCCGCAAACCCTACAGCGTGATCCTGCTGGACGAAGTGGAAAAAGCCCACCCCGACGTGTTCAACGTGCTGCTTCAGGTGCTGGACGATGGCCGTCTGACCGACGGCCAGGGCCGTACCGTGGATTTCAAGAACGCGGTGATCGTGATGACCAGCAACATCGGCTCACCCCTCATCCAGGCCATGGTGGGGCAGGACGCCGAGGACATCAAGGACGCGGTGTGGGGCGAACTCAAGCAGCACTTCCGCCCTGAATTCCTCAACCGCATCGACGAGACGGTGGTGTTCCACGGCCTGAATGCCGAGCACATTGCCAACATCGCCAGGATCCAGCTCAAGGTGCTGACGGAGCGCCTGGCCAAGATGGATCTGGCCTTGAACGTGAGCGAGGCAGCGCTGGCCGAACTGGCCAAGGTGGGCTTCGATCCGGTCTTTGGGGCTCGTCCGCTGAAGCGGGCCATTCAGCAGCGGATCGAGAACCCGCTCTCACGGCTTTTGCTGGAGGGCAAGTTCCCGCCCAAGAGCGAGATCCCGGTGGACGTGGACCCGATCACGGCGCCAGGACAGTTCCAGTTCGGGCGCGTGGTGCACTGACCTTTTTCAGGGGGGGCATGCCCCCCCATTTTTTCCATCTTGCCGTCAGGCTCCTGAAAGTCCGGTGACAATAATTATGAATTCAGTTTGAGTTAACCGGAGACCCCATGTCAGTCAGCGCCAATTACGCCGAGTTTTTCCGCCGGTCCATTGATGACCGTGATGCCTTCTGGGCCGAGCAGGCCAGGCTCGTGGACTGGCACAAGCCTTACGAACGGGTCTGCAATTACGACAACCCGCCTTTCGCTCGCTGGTTTGAGGGTGGGCTGACCAATCTGTGTCACAACGCCGTCGATCGTCACCTCAAGGATCGCGCCGATCAGAACGCGCTCATCTTTGTCTCGACCGAAACCGACACCGAGAAAGCCTACAGCTACCGTGAACTGCATGCCGAAGTGCAGCGCATGGCCGCCATTTTGAAGGGCCTGGGCGTCACCAAGGGCGACCGAGTCCTGATCTACATGCCCATGATCGCCGAGGCCTGCTTTGCCATGCTGGCTTGCGTGCGTCTGGGGGCCATCCACTCGGTGGTGTTTGGTGGGTTTGCCAGCCACGCCCTGGCCAGCCGCATCGAAGACGCGACCCCCAAGGTCATCATCAGCGCCGACGCCGGCATGCGCAGCGGCAAGGTGGTGCCGTACAAACACCTGCTGGATGAGGCCATCAGCCTCAGCCCCCACAAGCCTTCGAAGGTGGTCATGGTGAACCGTGGCCTGGCTGACATGTCACCCGTGTCAGGCCGCGATGTCGACTACGCCGCCGAGCGCGCCCAGGTGATGGACGCGGTGGTGCCCTGCGAGTGGGTCGAAAGCACCCACCCCAGTTACATTCTCTACACCAGCGGCACCACGGGCAAGCCCAAGGGCGTGCAGCGCGACACCGCGGGCTACACGGTCGCACTGGCCGCGTCCATGAAGCACATCTACATGGGCAACCCGGGCGAAACCTATTTCTCCACCTCCGATATCGGCTGGGTGGTCGGGCACAGCTACATCATCTACGGGCCGCTCATCAATGGCATGGCGACCATCATGTACGAAGGTCTGCCCACTCGACCCGATGCTGGCATCTGGTGGCAGCTGGTCGAAAAGTACAAGGTCACGGTGATGTTCTCGGCGCCCACGGCCGCCCGGGTGTTGAAAAAGCAGGATCCTGCCTATCTCACCAAATACGATCTGTCCAGCCTGAAGGCGCTGTTCCTGGCCGGTGAACCGCTCGACGAACCCACTGCCACCTGGATTGCCGACGCGATCAAGCGCCCCATCAT
>CAZEZY010000218.1:0-2340 GCA_964516635.1 uncultured Tepidimonas sp.
AAGGTTTCATCACCACCAGCTACGACTCGGTGGTGAACTGGGCCAAAACCGGTTCTCTCTGGCCCATGACGTTTGGTCTCGCCTGCTGCGCGGTCGAGATGATGCATGCCGCCACGGCCCGTTACGACCTGGCCCGATTTGGAGCCGAGGTGTTCCGCGCCAGTCCGCGCCAGTCCGACCTGATGATCGTGGCGGGAACCCTCTGCAACAAGATGGCGCCTGCCTTGCGCAAGGTCTATGACCAGATGGCCGAACCCCGCTGGGTCATCTCCATGGGCTCCTGTGCCAATGGGGGTGGTTACTACCACTACAGCTATTCGGTGGTGCGGGGTTGCGACCGGATCGTCCCGGTGGATGTTTATGTGCCAGGTTGTCCACCGACGGCTGAGGCGCTGATCTACGGGATCATCCAGTTGCAGCAGAAGATCCGCCGCACCAACACCATTGCGCGCGCCTGAGCGCCCGAGGCACCACGATGACTCAGTCTAGCAACGCAGCTGTACACCTGGGGGCCTGGTCTGCCGTGCCACCCGAATCCCTTAAAGAGACCCTGATCCAGGCGCTTGGCGATCAGGTGTCGTCTGTCGTCATCGAGCGGGGTGAGATCACCCTCGAGGTGTCCGCCTCCCGCTACCTGGCCGTGATGCAGACCTTGAAGGATGCGCCGGGTTGCCAGTTCGAGCAGCTGGTCGATCTCTGCGGCATGGACTATGCCGAATACCGTGACGGTACCCGGGAGGGCTCCCGTTTTGCCGTGGTCGTTCACCTGCTGTCCGTCAGTCTGAATCAGCGGGTTCGTGTCCGCGTGTCTTGTCCGGATGACGATTTTCCGGTGGTCGATTCCCTGTCCCCGCTCTGGTCCTCTGCCAACTGGTACGAGCGTGAGGCTTTCGATCTGTACGGCATCGTGTTCGAGGGCCACGAAGACCTCCGCCGCATCCTGACGGACTATGGCTTTATCGGGCATCCCTTCCGCAAGGACTTCCCGCTCTCCGGGCACGTCGAAATGCGCTACGACCCCGAGCGTCGACGGGTGATTTACCAGCCGGTGACCATCGAGCCGCGCGAGATCACGCCGCGCATCATCCGCGAAGACAACTACGGGGGGCTGCACTGAGGCGTCGCCTCGTCGTGAGATGAAACATGGCTGAAATCAAGAACTACACCCTGAACTTTGGTCCGCAGCACCCGGCCGCTCACGGCGTGTTGCGCCTCGTGCTGGAGCTCGATGGCGAGGTGGTTCAGCGCGCCGATCCACACATCGGCCTGTTGCACCGCGCCACCGAAAAGCTGGCCGAAAGCAAGACATTCATCCAGTCGCTGCCCTACATGGACCGGCTGGACTATGTGTCCATGATGTGCAACGAGCATGCCTACTGCCTGGCCATTGAAAAATTGCTGGGTATCGAGGTTCCCGTCCGTGCGCAATACATCCGGGTGATGTTCAGCGAAATCACCCGTTTGCTCAACCACCTCATGTGGCTGGGCTCGCATGGCAACGACTGCGGCAGCTCAACCATCCTGATCTATGCGTTCCGGGAGCGCGAAGACCTGTTCGACATGTATGAGGCCGTGTCGGGTGCGCGCATGCACGCCGCCTATTTCCGCCCAGGGGGTGTCTATCGCGACCTGCCGGACTCCATGCCGCAGTACAAAGTCAGCAAGATCCGCAATGCCCGTGCGCTGGAAGAAATGAACCAGAACCGGCAGGGTTCACTGCTGGACTTCATCTACGACTTCACCCAGCGCTTCCCCAAGTACCTGGACGAATACCACACGCTCCTGACCGATAACCGGATCTGGAAGCAGCGCACGGTCGGTATCGGGGTGGTGACCCCTGAGCGCGCGCTGAACCTGGGCTTCACCGGCCCGATGCTGCGCGGCTCCGGCATCGCCTGGGATCTGCGCAAGAAGCAACCTTACGACGTCTATGACCGGATGGATTTCGACATCCCGGTGGGCAAGACGGGCGACACCTACGACCGTTACCTCGTCCGCATGGAAGAGATGAAGCAGTCCAATCGCATCATCAAGCAGTGTGTGGAATGGCTGAGGGTCAACCCTGGCCCAGTCATCACGGACAACCACAAGGTGGCGCCGCCATCGCGTGAATCCATGAAGTCCAGCATGGAAGAACTGATCCACCATTTCAAGCTGTTCACCGAGGGCTTCCATGTGCCAGAGGGCGAGGCTTATGCGGCAGTGGAGCACCCCAAGGGGGAATTCGGCATCTATCTGGTGAGCGATGGCGCCAACAAACCCTATCGCCTGAAAATCCGGGCGCCGGGTTTCGCTCACCTGTCGTGCATGGACGAAATGGCCCGGGGGCACATGCTGGCC
>CAZEZY010000219.1:0-2220 GCA_964516635.1 uncultured Tepidimonas sp.
ATTCGAAGGCCGCCTGCACGAACAGGCCCGGAACGGGCATCAACGACACTCGGAACCCATGCATCGCACCATCTTCACCACGCCTGTCGTCAACACCCTGCTGCGCGGGTTTTCGGTCGCCTTCCTCAAGCTCACCGGCTGGAAGGTGGAAGGCCATTTGCCCCCGCAGGCCGCCAAAAGCGTGTTCATTGCGGCGCCCCACACCAGCAACTGGGACCTGCCCTACACCCTCATGGTGGCCTTTGCGCTGCGCCTCAACCCCTACTGGATGGGCAAGCACACCCTCTTCAAGGCGCCCTTCGGCCCGCTCATGCGCTGGCTGGGCGGCATAGCCGTCCACCGCGAGCAGGCCAACAACCTGGTCGCCGCCTCGGCCCAGGCCATCCGCGACGCGGACGGCCCACTGCAACTCATCGTGCCGCCCGAGGGCACCCGCAGCAAGACCCGCTACTGGAAGACGGGCTTCTATCACATCGCACGCACCGCCAACGTGCCCATCGTCATGGCCTACATGGACTATGCCGACAAGCGCAGCGGCCTGGGCTCGCTGTTCGAACCCACCGGCAACGTCGAGGCCGACATGAACGCCATCAAGGCCTTCTACGCACCGTTCAAAGGCAAGAACGCCGCCCAGTTCGAGACCGACTCACCGCACCCATCGCGGCCAGACCGGGACTGAGGTCGGCATCAGGCAAACACCCTTTGCTTCCGTTTTTTTAGGGTCGGTGGCTGACTGTCGCGGCCTCAGACAGATCGCCTGCAATCAGCTTGAACTGCTCGATGGCCGCTTGCAGGTCTTCCACAATTTCCTGCGCGATCACGTCTGGTGGCGGCAGGTTGTCGCTGTCGGCCAGCGATTCATCCTTCAACCAGAAGATGTCCAGGCTGGCCTTGTCGCGCGCCACGAGTTCGTCGTAGCCATACACGCGCCAGCGGCCGTCCGGGTTGTCGGTTGACCAGGTCGGCTGGCGCAGTTGACGGTTGCCCACCTGAAACAACGCCACAAACTCGTCCAGATGCTCACGCTTGAGCGGATTCGTCTTGAGCGTGAAGTGCTGGTTGGTGCGCAGGTCGTAGATCCACAGCTGCCTGGTCCACGGTGTTTCGCTGGCGGGCTTCTTGTCGAAAAACAGCACATTGGCCTTGACGCCCTGGGCGTAGAACAGGCCCGTGGGCAGGCGCAGCAGGGTGTGCAGCTCGCATTCGTGCAACAGCTTGCGGCGGATGCTTTCACCCGCCCCGCCTTCAAACAGCACGTTGTCGGGCAGCACCACCGCCGCGCGGCCGTGGGTGGCCAGCAGCGTCTTGATGTGCTGCACAAAGTTCAACTGCTTGTTGCTGGTGGTGGCCCAAAAATCGTCGCGCTCGATGGTGTCTTTTTCGGTGCTGGTGCGGCCGTCTTCGCCCACGATGACGGTGCTGCTCTTCTTGCCGAACGGCGGGTTGGCCAGCACCACATCGAACCGCGCGCCGGGGTCTGATGCCAGCGCGTCGCCCACCACCACCGGCACCGACTTCTCAGACCCGATGCCGTGCAGCATCAGGTTCATGGCACACACCCGCGCCGTGGCCTGCACCAGCTCGTAGCCGGTGAAGGCTTTCTCCTTCAAGTGCCTGAGTTGGTCGCGCGTGAGGTTTTTGTGGTGTGTGGTGATGTGGTTGTGCGCGGTGAACAGAAACCCGCCTGTGCCACAGGCCGGGTCGCAAATGGTTTCGCCCGGCTGCGGCGCAATGCAGTCCACCATGGCCTGGATCAGCGCGCGCGGCGTGAAGTACTGGCCCGCCCCGCTTTTCGTGTCCTGCGCGTTGCGCTCCAGCAGGCCTTCGTAGGCGTCGCCCTTCACGTCGGCCCCCAGAATGGTCCAGGTCTCGGTGTCGATCAGGTCCGCGATCACACGGCGCAGCTTGGCCGGGTCCTGGAACTTGTTCTGCGCCTTGGCAAAAATCAGCCCCAGCGTGCCCCGCTCCAGCCCCAGGCGCTCCAGCGTGTGGCGGTAGTGGTCAAACAGGCCGTCGCCGTCGCGCGCAAGCAGGTCGGGCCAACCATAGCCCTGCGGCACGATGCTGGGCTGGTTGTACGGGGGCTTGCTGCGCTCATCGGCCATTTTCAGGAACAGCAGGTAGGTCAGCTGCTCCACATAGTCGCCATAGCTCATGCCGTCGTCGCGCAGCACGTTGCAGTAGTTCCAGAGTTTCTGGACGAGGGTGTGGGTGTTCATG
>CAZEZY010000220.1:0-2194 GCA_964516635.1 uncultured Tepidimonas sp.
AGCGGCATGGGGGCAGTGGCCAACTGTAGCGCTTCCACGGTGCTTCTCCGTTATGATCAACTCAATTTCATTGACTTTCATTGACTTTGATGGCTCGCCATGCCCCCCAAGCCCATTCCGCCTGAACTCCTGAGCCTGCGCCGGCACAACGCCCTCGCCTTGTTCGTGCGCTGGCGCCTGCAGGAGATTGCCCAGGGTCGGCCTGGAGGCGACAAGGCGTTTGCCGAAGCCATGGGGATCGACAACGCGCACTGGAGCCGTTTGAAGGCCGGCACGCCGCTGGGGCCGAAGCTGGCCCGACGCCTGGAAGCCGCCTGTGGCGTGGAAGAAGGCTGGCTGGACCGGTCGCATGAGGCCGTGGCCGATGAGCGCTCGGTGGCTTCCTCTGCGGGCGCCCCCGATGGCCTGGACTTGCTCCCGGCCGGCCAGGGAAGCGATGCCCTGCTGAGCGTCTTCGGGCCGGGTTCTGCCCTCACCATGCCGCAGGCCGATCACAGCACCCCGGCGGGCTTTCCCTCTCCCGCGGCCGACTTCCAGATCCACTCGGTGGATCTGGTCGACCAGATGGGGCTGAACCAGCCCACCACCTTCATTGCCCGGGTGCGGGGCCTGTCCATGGTGGGCAAAGGCATCGACGACGGGGACCTGCTGGTGATCAACCGGGCCGTCACGCCGAAGCACGGGCAGACGGTGGTGGCGGTGATCGACAACGAACTCACCTGCAAGACCCTGTACCAGCGCAGTGGCGTGGTGAAGCTGCAGGCCGCCAACCCGGACTTCCCCGACATCGTGCCCAAGGAAGGGCAGACGTTGATGATCTGGGGCGTGGTCACGGCGGTGATCAAGAAGATGGCCGTCTGAAGCATGCCCTCCCCCGTCTTTGCGCTGCTGGACGGCAACAACTTCTATGCCTCCTGTGAGCGGGTGTTTGACCCGAAGCTCATCGGGCGCCCGGTGGTGGTGCTGTCCAACAACGACGGCTGTGCGATTGCACGCTCCGAAGAAGCCAAAGCCCTGGGCATCAAGATGGGGGCGCCCTGGTTCCAGATCCGGCATCTGGAGCACGAAGCCGGGCTGATCGCTCTCTCAGCCAACTTCGAGTTGTACGGTGACATGAGTCACCGGATGATGACGATGGCCGAATCCCTGGGTTGTGGTCAGGAGGTCTATTCCATCGACGAGTGCTTTCTGGACCTGACGGGCATTCCCCACGCCACCGAGCGGGCACGGTTGAAGCAGGCCGAGATCCTGCAGGGGATCGGGATTCCCACCTGCATTGGGATCGGGCCGAGCAAGACGCTGGCCAAGCTGGCGAACCACATCGCCAAGACGGCTGACAGGAAGCCGGGCATCTACCCAGCCCAACTGGGCAAGGTGTGCAACCTGGCGGCGATGACCGAACGCCAGCGGGACTGGCTATTCAAGCGCACCGAGGTGGGTGAAGTCTGGGGGGTGGGCCGGCGCATTGCGGCCCAGTTGCAGGCGTGTGGAATCAAGACCGTGCTGGACCTGAAGCGGCTGGACCCGGCCACGGTCAAGCGAAGCTGGTCGGTGGTGCTGGAGCGAACCGTCCGGGAGCTCCATGGCATTGCCTGCCTGGGGCTGGAGGACGAACCTCCACCGAAGCAGGAGATTGCGTGTACGCGCTCGTTTGGCGAGAAGGTGACCGACCTGGCCGAACTCAACGAGGCGGTAAGCACCTTTGCCAGCCGGGCGGCGCAGAAGCTGCGTGACCAGCAGAGCCTCACGAACGCGGTGCTGGTGTTCATCCGCACGAGTCCGTTCAGAAAGCAGGACAGGCAATACAGCCGCAGCATCACCGTGCCGCTGCGTCTGCCCAGTGCGGACACGCTGCGCATTGCCAGGGCGGCGCTGGAAGGGCTGAAGCGGATTTTCCGGCCGGGTTACCGGTATGCCAAGGCGGGGGTGATGCTGCTGGACTTGCAACCTGCCGGGCTGCAGCAGCAAGAGCTGGATCTGGGAGGCGATGACACCCACCGGGAACATCGCAACGGCCGGCTCATGGTGGCGATGGACGCGATTCAGGAGCGGTTTGGCAAGGAGGCCATCCGTCTGGGGGCGACGATGGCACCCATGTGCCGCGAAGGCGTTGGCGCCTGGCAGATGAAGCAGGAGCGGCGGTCACCCAGGTACACGACGGATTGGGCGGAGTTGGTTGAGGTGGGTTGACTGG
>CAZEZY010000221.1:0-2138 GCA_964516635.1 uncultured Tepidimonas sp.
CGGCGTGGTGCCGTTCTTCTGGTGGCTGGGCGATCCGATCACCAAGGAACGCCTCAGCTGGATCCTCGGCCAGATGGAGGGCATGGGAATCGCCGGCTATCAGATCAACTACGCCCACGGCTTTCATGATGGTGGCCTCATCTTCGGCGCCACCACCCCCAGCCAGCCGGCCCTGTTCTCCGACCAATGGTGGCAACTCGCCACATGGTTCATGCAGGAAGCGAACAAGCGGGGCGCGGCCGTGAGCCTCAGTGATTACATGCTGGGCATCGGCCAGGGGTGGATGGTCGACAAGATCATCGCGGATCATCCGGAGTTGTGCGGGCAGCAACTCAAGATGGTGGACGGCAAAGTCGACGGCGCCTTGATCACCACCGAGGTGCCACAGGAGGGAGGCAACAGGCGACTGGTCTCCGTGGTGGTGGAGAAGGTGAAGCTGTCGATCAACCCCATGCACCCGCAGTCCGGCCCGCTGTATACCGACGCTTTCTTCGGCGAGTGGGAAAGGCGCTACCCCGGCGAAGCGGGCAAGGGGCTGAACTTCTTCTTCTCCGACGAGCTGGTTCTAGGCATCAAGGGGGACCTCTGGAGCGACGATTTCGCCGCCGAATTCAACAAACGCAAGGGCTACGACCTGCTCCCTGAACTGCCCGCCCTGTTCACCGACATCGGCCCGCGCACACCCAAGGTGCGGCTGGACTACAGCGACGTGAAGGTCGCCCTCTCCGAGGAAGGCTACTTCAAGCCGATCTTCGACTGGCACCAGGAGCGAGGCACGATCATGGGCTGCGATCACGGTGGTCGCGGACGCGACGTGGCGGAGTTCGGTGACTACTTCCGCACCCAGCGCTGGATGCAGGGGCCCGGCGCCGATCAGCCGTTCTTGGGCAAGGATGTAATCAAGGCCAAGGTGGCCAGTTCGATGGCCCACCTCTACGAGCGTCCGCGCGTCTGGCTCGAGGGCTTCCATAGTAGCGGCTGGGGCACCACCTCGGCCGCCCTTGTCGACACGACTTTCGCCAACTTCGTGATGGGCTTCAATCTGCTCAGCCTTCACGGCATGTACTACTCCACCCACGGCGGGTGGTGGGAATGGGCTCCACCCGACAACACTTTCCGCAATCCCTACTGGAAGCACACGAAGGGCTTCATGAACTGCGTCCAGCGCCTCTCCTACCTGCTGAGCCAGGGCCATCACCGCTGCGACGTGGCCATCGTCTACCCCGTCGCCCCGATGGAGGCCGGCATGGATGGCAAACTGGCCGTGACCACGGCCTTCGATACCGGAACCAAGCTATACGCCAAATCGATCGACTTCGATTTCATGGATTTCGAATCGCTGGAGCGCGCCGCCGTGGTGGGCAAGGAACTTCAGGTTTCCGGCGAGTCGTACCGCGTGCTGATCCTGCCGGCCATGAAGGCCATCCGCCACTCGACCCTCACGAAGGCTCTGGAATTCAGCCGCGCCGGCGGCATCGTCCTGGCGCCGGGCGCCTTGCCCGAGGCCAGCGATCGCATCGGCCGCGACGATCCGGAAGTCGCCGCCATGGTCAAGGAACTGTTTCCCAGCGGCGCCACGCCCGACGCCCTGGCTGCGGTGCTCGCGCAGCTGCCCGACCGCGACTACGATGGCCCCGGCTTCGTCCAGCATCGGAAGCTGGGTCAACGCGATCTGTTCGCCATCTACAACGCCCCCAAGGGCGCCGAGGCGGTCTTCCGCGCCACAGGGCAGGTGGAACGGTGGGACCCCTGGACCGGCGAAAAGCGTCCGCTGGAGGTGCTGTCGCAGTCAGCGGCGAGCACGAAGCTGAAGCTGCCCCTGAGCGCGACGGAAATCCAGCTCATCGTCTTCAGCTCTGGGCAGGGGAAGGTGGCCAAGGCCGATGCAGTGGCCCTCGCCGCATCAACGGTAGTTCCGGTGCAAGGAGAGTGGGAATTCGAGCTTCAGCCCACCAGCGACAACCGTTACGGCGATTTTCACTGGCCGCCCACGCCCGCGCTCATCGGTGCCGAGGCACGCCAGATGAACTACTGCGCCGGCGAGAAATCCGTTGGGCCCTGGCAGAAGATCACAGCCGGCTACGGGCCGCAATTCCTCCGCTGCGCAGCGATGCCGGATCTGGGCCTCACCCCGCCAG
>CAZEZY010000222.1:0-2124 GCA_964516635.1 uncultured Tepidimonas sp.
GTCGGCACCGTGGACACCAAGAGCGATGAAATCGGCTTCATGCGCGAGCAGGTGCTGGCCGCAGGCGGCCAGGCATTGATCATGGACGTGGGGGTGCTGGCCAAAGGCCGCGTGGTCCCGGACATTGCCAACACCGATGTGGCTGCGGCTGCGGGCGTGACGCTGCAACAGGTCATGGACAGTGGCGACGAGAACAGCGCCATGGCACTCATGGCGCAAGGCGCGAGCCTGCTGGCTGCCGAGATGCACCGCGAAGGGCAGGTCGATGGCTTGCTGGTGCTGGGTGGCACCATGGGCACCGATCTGGCACTCGACGTGGCCAGCAGCTTGCCGCTGGGCGTGCCCAAGGTGGTGCTGTCCACTGTGGCGTTTTCGCCGCTCTTACCGCCCGAGCGCATGCCGCCCGATTTGATGATGGTGCTGTGGGCGGGTGGCCTTTACGGCCTCAACAGCCTGTGCCAGTCGGCCTTGGCGCAAGCCGCAGGTGCGGTGGTGGGGGCGTGCCGTGTGGCGCGTGTGCCACGTTTCGAGCGGCCCGTGGTTGGCATGACGTCCCTGGGGTCGAGCTGTTTGAAATACATGGTCCAGCTTCAGCCAGAGCTGGACAAGCGCGGCTTTGATTTGGCCGTGTTTCACACCACAGGCATGGGGGGCAGGGCTTTTGAGTCTCTGGCCGCACAGGGTCAGTTTGCCTGCGTGATGGATTTGAGCCTGCAAGAGATGGTCAACCAGATGGGCGGCTCGGTGGTGAGCGCGGGGCCGGATCGCCTGATGGGCGCGGGCCTCAAAGGCGTGCCGATGATTGTGGCTCCTGGAGCCACAGATTTGGTGGATTACCCCGCCTGGGGCGAGATGCCTGAGCGTTTTGCAGGACGGCCTTCTCACGACCACAACCGCCTGATTGCCTCGGTAGGCATCGATTCGAAGATGCGTCGCGAATTTGCCCGAGAGCTGGCCAGCCGCCTGCGTCAAGCACAAGGCCCGGTGCACTTGGTGCTGCCTTTGCTAGGCATTCAAGAGTGGGACCGGGCCGGTGCACCGCTGCACGATGCCGAAGGCCTGGCTGCACTGATGGACGAATGCAGCCAATGCGACTGGGGAAGGGTAGAAATCTCGCGCATCGAGGCGCACATCAACGATGCTGCGTTTGTGCAGCAGGTGCTCAAGGTTTTTGACGACTGGTGTGCCCGGGGTTGGGTGCCGTCAGCACTGGGGCAGAAAGCTGTCCATGCCTGAGGCCAGTACGAATACCAACAATCCTTCGGCCAAAGCCCTGATTCTGGACTTTGGCGGCGTGATCAGTCGTACCCTGTTTGAAACTCATGCCCTGAGTGAGGCCGCTCTGGGCCTGCCTGCGGGCACGCTGACCTGGCAAGGCCCGTTTGATCCCGAGTCAGACCCCTTGTGGCAGGCCATGCAGGCCGAACGCATCAGCGAACGCGATTATTGGCTGCTCCGCACACAAGAAGTTGGGCGACTGCTGGGCGAAGACTGGACCGAGATGCAGACCTTTGTACAACGCGCTCGGGGGACGGATGTGCAGGCCGTGATCAGGCCCGAAGCGGTGGCAGTCATCCATCAGGCCAAGGCGCTGGGCTACAAGCTGGGCATTTTGTCCAACGAATTGGACCTGTTTTATGGCACGGATTTTCGTAAACGTTTACCCTTGCTCGGATGGTTTGACGTCATTCATGATGCGACACACACGAATGTGCTAAAGCCTGAGCCTGAGGCCTATTTTGAATGTTTGAATGCCCTGCATACCGTCCCCGAGAGGGTGGTCTTTGTGGATGATCAGCTTCGAAATATTCTTGGAGCTCAACGTTGTGGTCTTCGCACCGTCCATCTGGATGTTCGTAATCCTGCAAAAGGATTTAAAGAGGCTCTGGATGTTTTGAATTTTATGTGATGAAAAATCCAGATGTTATTCACATTGAATAATTATTGCTTGCGTGCACGTACATGGTGTTCTACTAGGGACTTCTACAGGTGATCATTTCGGGCCTTAACTTTATGATGGTGCACCACAATGAACCAGGAGACTTCTCATGACCCACCAATTCAACGTTCCGCAACGCAGGGATTTCATCAAGGCCGTGGCCGCCCTGTCCGGCGCCATCCCTT
>CAZEZY010000223.1:0-2101 GCA_964516635.1 uncultured Tepidimonas sp.
CCCGTGCAAGGGTTCTCCCGCCCACCCCGGTTGACCAGCACCAGGGCCTGCTTCTCATACACGCCGGCATGCCCCACGGTCTTGCCTTTCCAGCCACAGGCGTCGATCAGCCAACCGGCCGCGAGCTTGATGCTGCCGTCGGGCATGGGGTAGTGCACCACTTTCGGGTCGCGGGCGATGATGTCGGCGCATTGCTCGGGCGTCACGGTAGGGTTCTTGAAAAAGCTGCCCGCATTGCCGATCTGCTGCGGATCGGGCAGTTTGGCGCGGCGAATCGCCACCACCCAGTCAAAAATCTGTCGGGCATCGGGGCTGTAGATGCCGGTCTCGGCCATCTTGCGTTCCAGGTCCAGGTAGCCCAGTTCAGGCTTCCAACGCTTGGGCAGCGCAACACGCACGCGCAGAATCACCGCCCTGCCCGCCAAACCCAAACCCTCGGGACCACCCGGGCTGTGTTTGAACACCGAATCGCGGTAGCTGAAGCCGCACTGCGCGGCGTTCAGGGTGAACAGCTCGCCCGTCAGCATGTCCATGGCGTCGAGCGAGTCAAAACGGTCTTGCAACTCCACCCCATATGCACCAATGTTCTGCACAGGCGAGGCACCCACGGTGCCCGGAATCAGGGCCATGTTTTCGAGGCCTGGGTAACCGTGGTCAAGCGTCCAGGCCACCAAATCGTGCCAGTCGACACCCGCTCCGGCTTCGATCACCCAGTGCTTGTCGGTTTCGGCGGTCACACGGATGCCGGACACCTCGATTTTCAAGACCAAGGCTTTGACATCGCCGGTCAACACAATGTTGCTGCCTCCACCCAGCACCTGCCGGGGCAAGGTGGCCAGCTCAGCGTCGGCTAAAACCGCCAAAAGATCGGCTTCAGCGCGTACCCGCACCAAAGCGTGGGCCTTGGCTGCGATGCCGAAGGTGTTGTAGGGCTGAAGGGGAACATTTTTCTCCAGGATCATGGGAGAATTGTCGCATTCTCAACCTCGGATTTGTTCTGCCATGCCCTCGTTTGATACCGTTTGCGAACCCAATATGGTCGAAGTGCGCAACGCCGTTGACACTTCTGCCAAGGAAATCGGCACCCGCTTTGACTTCAAAGGCACATCGGCCGCCATCGAACTCAAGGACAAAGAGATCACGATGTTTGGCGATGCCGAGTTTCAGCTCACGCAGGTCGAAGACATCCTGCGCAACAAACTGACCAAGCGGAATGTCGACGTGCGCTTTCTGGACATCGGCAAGGTTGAGAAAATCGGCGGCGACAAGGTCAAGCAGGTCATCAAAGTCAAAAACGGCATCGAGACCGAAGACGCCAAGAAGATCACCAAAGTGATCAAGGAAAGCAAGCTCAAAGTGCAGGCGTCCATCCAGGGCGATGCCGTGCGTGTGACCGGTGCCAAGCGCGACGATCTGCAGGCCGCCATGGCCCTGCTGCGCAAGGACATGACCGAGTTGCCGCTGTCGTTCGACAACTTCCGGGACTGAAGAAGCACCGCACCCCGAGCCGATCGGCGGTGCGCTGTTCAGGCAGGTCTGACAGCCGCGGTCACGACCACCTCAATGCCGTAAGCGGGGTCGGCCAAGGCCGCCTGCACGGTGGCCCTCGGCGGTGCGCTGCCAGCCACCACCCAGGCGTCCCACACCTCGTTCATGGCGCTGATGTCGGCGATGTCTTTCAGGTAAATCTGGGTGCGCAGGATGCGGGTCTTGTCACTGCCCACCTCGGCCAGACGCAGCTCGATCTGGCGCAGCACATCGGCGGTCTGGCTGCGGATGTCGGTGGCCTCGCACTCGGGCACCATGCCCGCCAGGTAGACCACGCCATTGAACACGGCCGCCTCGCTGTAGCGGGCCGCGACATGCAGGCGCTGGATATCGGGGTTCATACTTTCTTCTTTCCCAATTTGGACTCGGTGCCCGCCAACAGGCGGTGGATGTTCTCGCGGTGCCGCCAGACCAACAACAAAGCCATGGCCGACAGGCTCAGGACTTCGGCTGCGCTGGCCTGCCAGGCCACACCGTCCCCAAACAGGTAGAAAACCGGCGCGAACACCGCCGCCACCATCGAGGCCAAAGACACATAGCGGCTGAAATACAA
>CAZEZY010000224.1:0-2079 GCA_964516635.1 uncultured Tepidimonas sp.
GGAAGCGGTTTTCCACCGCCACCACCACCGTTTTGTCCATCTTGTCGCTGACGACAGTGCCGACCCGTTCCTTGGTTGCCATGGGGAGTTCGGGGGGATCAGGAAGCTGAAGGGGCCGCAGAGGCTTGGCGTTGGCGCTCGCTCTGGACGGTCATCAGATGGGCCAGCTTGAGCCTGGCTTGCTGGAACCGATGCGGATTTTCGAGACGGCGGGTGGCCTGCTCGAAACGCAGGGTGAACAGTTCACGCCGGGTGGCGTCAATCTGTGCGGTGATGTCGCCGTCGTTGAGCTTGCGCACATCGGCGATGGAGGGGCGCGCCATGGTCAGGACTCCACTGCGGTAGCGAGAACTTCCTGATCCTCCAGGGACAGGAATTTGGTTTTCACGGGCAGCTTGTACTGCGCCAGGCGCATGGCCTCGCGAGCAATTTCAGGGGTGATGTCCGCCCCGCCCATCTCGAAGAGAATGCGGCCTGGCTTGATCACTGCCACCCAGAATTCGGGGTTGCCCTTACCGGAGCCCATGCGGGTTTCCGCCGGGCGCATGGTCACGGGCTTGTCCGGGAAGATCCGGATCCAGATCTTGCCGCCCCGCTTGACGTAGCGGGTCATGGCACGACGGCTCGCCTCGATCTGTCTCGAGGTGATCCAGCCGCACTCCTGGGCCTGCAGGGCGAATTCCCCGAAGGCGATGGTGTTGCCGCGGGTGGCGATGCCGCGCATGCGACCTCGCTGTTGCTTGCGGAATTTGACGCGTCTTGGACTCAGCATGGTTCAGGCCTCCTGATCACTCCTCGTTGGAGCGGTCTTCGAACTGTTGGGGCCGCCGGCTGGTCCGGCGCTGGGGTGTTCCGCCCACGGGGACCTTGTCGGTCTGACCGGGGAGGACCTCACCTTTGAACACCCACACCTTGATGCCCAGCACCCCGTAGGTGGTGCTGGCCACCTTGGTGGCGTAGTCGATGTCAGCCCGCAGGGTGTGCAGGGGAACGCGACCCTCGCGGGTCCATTCGGTGCGGGCGATTTCGGCGCCATTGAGGCGACCGGCGACCATGATCTTGAGCCCGAGCACACCAGCCCGCTGGGCACGCTGCACAGCCATGCGCATGACCCTGCGGAAAGCAACGCGCTTTTCGAGTTGCTGAGCGATGTATTCGGCCAGCAAATAGGCATCGGCGTCGACCCGCTCCACTTCAACAACGTTGATGCGGACCTGGCGATTGGCATCGCCAAGGGTCTTCTGGATGCCGCTGCGCAGTTCTTCGATACCGCTGCCTTGGCGACCCACCAGCACACCGGGGCGTGCGGTCTTGAGTTCAACCTCAAGTTGGTCGGCCTTGCGGGCGATCAGCACGTCGCTGATGCCTGCAGCTGCGTATTTCTTGTGAACGAACTTGCGGATCCGATCGTCCTCCTGCAGGAGGGTTGGATAGGTCTTGCTTGGTGCGTACCAACGGGAGCGGTGGTCCTGGGTGATCCCCAGGCGCAGTCCGGTTGGATGGATCTTGTGTCCCATCAGTCGGTGTCCTCGGGGCTCAGGTGGAAGGAGCCACAGCAATGCTGATGTGGCAGGTCTGTTTCTTGATCGCGTAGGCGCGGCCCTGGGCCCTGGGCCTGAACCGTTTCAGCGAGGGACCCATGTCGGCCCATGCCTGGCTGATGACCAGAGAGCCGGGATCCATGCCGAGGTTGTTCTCGGCATTGGCAACAGCGCTGCGCAGCACTTTGGTGATCGGCCCGGTCGAGCGGTAGGGCATGAACTCGAGCATGATCAGTGCCTCGCGATAGCTGCGGCCACGGATCTGGTCCAGCACACGCCGCACCTTCGAGGCTGAGCCGCGAATGAAGCGGCCGTGGGCGAGGGCCTGGTTGGTTGAGCTGTTAGCCATTGCGTCAGCGTCCTCCTTTCTTGTCCTTGATGTGGCCCTTGAAGGTGCGGGTGGGCGCAAATTCGCCCAGCTTGTGACCCACCATCTGTTCGGTCACGTACACAGGCACGTGGCTCTTGCCGTTGTGGACGGCAATGGTGTGGCCGATCATCATCGGCAGGATGGTCGAGGCCCGCGACCAGGTCTTGA
>CAZEZY010000225.1:0-2043 GCA_964516635.1 uncultured Tepidimonas sp.
CATAATCCGCAGGTCCCCTGTTCGAATCAGGGAGGACCCACCAGACATGGCCCACTGTGTTCGCGCACAGTGGGTTTTTTGTTGCGCGCCCTCCGGGAACTTGACCGCTGTGGCACGATCGGGTGAACATGTGGAACCGCCTGCTGGTCATCGGGATGCTGTCAACCGGTCTGGCCTTGGCCGATCAACGGCCGGGCACCCTGATCGACGCCCACTCGCATTACACCGCCACCGACGCTCGAAGCCTGTCAGCCGCCGACATCATCGCCAAACTGGATGCCTCGGGTGTCTCGCGGGTGGTGATCACGGGGACACCGGGGCACCTGGCCCGTGAACTGCACGCCCATGCACCCGGTCGGGTGATTCCGGTTCTCGGGGTTTACGAGTCAGACGCCGACAAGGGCACCTGGATGATGGACCGGGATTTGCCAGCGCGGGTGGCGGATCAGTTGCTGCGAGGCGGATGGGCGGGCATTGGCGAGTTGCATCTGTTTGCGCGACATGCCCAGAGCGAGGTGTTTGCACAACTGGTGCGTCTGGCCGACCGCCATGACCTGATGCTGCTGTTGCATGGCGACCCCGAGATCGTGGACCAGGCCTTTGCCATCGCGCCCCGGATTCGGGTGTTGTGGGCCCATCTGGGCACCGTGCCCGAGCCGGACGAAGTCACCCGCGTGCTGCAACGCCACGCGGACAAAGCCCTGTGGATCGACACGTCGGTCCGGGATGAACGCATCGCCCCCCAGGGGCAACTGCTGCCCGCCTGGCGCGAGGTGTTCGAGGCGCACCCCGACCGTTTCGTGGTGGCTGTGGATGCCTTCAGCACCCGTCGCTGGGGGCGTTACGAGGAAGTGGTGAGCCACATCCGGCAATGGGTGGGCGCTTTGCCCCCCTCATTGCAGGAAAGATTGCTGTGGCGCAATGCCGAGGCCCTGTTCGAGCCCTGGTTGATCCAGAGGCCCTGATCACCTGAAGGCATGCGGTCTACCCTCGGTCAGGCCAGATCGAAGCGGTCGGCGTTCATGACCTTCACCCAGGCCGCGACGAAGTCGTGGACGAACTTCTCGCGGCTGTCGTCCTGGGCGTACACCTCGGCGTAGGCGCGCAGGATGCTGTTGGAGCCGAACACCAGGTCCACGCGGGTGGCAGTGAACCTGGTGGCGCCGGTGGCGCGGTCCACGATGTCGTAGCTGTTGCGACCGGTGGGCTGCCAACGGTAGGCCATGTCGGTCAGGGTCACGAAGAAGTCGTTGGTCAGCGCCCTTGGGCGGGCGGTGAACACGCCGTGCTTCGTCCCACCGTGGTTGGTCCCCAGCACGCGCAGGCCACCCACCAGCACCGTCATCTCGGCGGCGGTCAGGCCCATGAGCTGGGCGCGGTCCAGCAGCATCTCTTCAGGCTTGACCACGTAGTGCTTCTTCTGCCAGTTGCGGAAGCCGTCGGCCAGCGGTTCCAGCACCTCGAACGATGCCACATCGGTCTGCGCCTGGTTGGCATCGCCACGGCCAGGGGCAAACGGCACGGTCACGCTCACGCCAGCGGCCTGGGCGGCCTGCTCGATGCCCAGATTGCCACCCAGCACGATCACGTCGGCCACGCTGGCCCCGGTGTCGGCGGCGATCTGCTCGTACACCGCCAGCACCCGGGCCAGGCGGGCGGGCTCGTTGCCTTCCCAGTCCTTCTGCGGCGCCAGGCGGATGCGCGCGCCGTTGGCGCCACCCCGGTGGTCGGAACCGCGGTAGGTGCGGGCGCTGTCCCAGGCGGTGGCCACCATCTCGCCCACCGACAGGCCGGCGGCCGCGATCCTGGCTTTCACCGCCGCCACGTCGTAACCTTTGTTGCCTGCCGGCACCGGGTCCTGCCAGATCAGGTCTTCGGCGGGCACTTCGGGGCCGATGTAGCGGGCTTTCGGACCCATGTCGCGGTGGGTCAGCTTGAACCAGGCGCGGGCAAACACCTCGTCAAAATAGGCCTGGTCGGCGGCGAAACGTTCCGAGATCTTGCGGTACTCGGGGTCCATCTTCATCGCCATGTCGGCGTCGG
>CAZEZY010000226.1:0-1986 GCA_964516635.1 uncultured Tepidimonas sp.
GCCGCAGAAAAAATCCTGGTTGAACTTCAAACCACTCACCCGTTCCAGCACCGGGACGCACACCTCTTCGGTGGCACCGGGGTACACGGTGGATTCGTAGATGACCACGCCACCCGCACGCAGCACCTTGCCCACCGTCTCACTGGCCTTGATGAGTGGCGTCATGTCGGGCCGGTTGGCCTGGTCCACCGGCGTGGGCACCGTGACGATGAACACCTCGCACTGGCGAAGGTCGTCGAGCTGCGCCGAAAATGACAAATGTTTCGCGGCCTGAAGCTGCTCGGATGTGACTTCGAGTGTGCTGTCGTGCCCGGCTTGCAGTTCCTGAATGCGGGCGGGATTGATGTCGAATCCGACGACGCTGCGATGTTGGCCGAATTCAACGGCCAGGGGCAGACCAACGTAGCCGAGGCCGATGACGGCCACGTGTTTATGGTTGAGATTCATGAAGTATGGGCATGCTACCGCCGTGCCGTTCCACGTTCGGCATGCGCGATGGAGCGATTTTCGCACACCAGCAAATAGCATCTTTGAACCACCATGCGGTGATCGTTTTGAATCACTCGCTTCCCATGATCTGGCTCCACAAAATCCTGCCTCTGTTTGTTCTGCCCCTGAGGCTGTGCATGGCGCTGGTGACCTCGGCCTTTTACATGCCAAGGGCGCAGGCTCAGTTTACCCAGGCCGGTTTTGACGTGACGCCTGGCGAGAGTGGATCGGCCGGGCCTGGATGGCCGTGGGTCGATGAGGCCCATGAAGTCTTCTTGAAGAATTGGGCTGGCTGCCAGCGCCATGGCTTGTCGCCGTTTGCCAATGGGCAGGTGGCGTGCAGATCATGCCGATTTCATCGCCGCCTACCACGCGACGTCTACGGTGTGCCCTTGCGGATTTCGGCTTCGAGCGCTGGTGAGGCAATGTCGCTGATATCCCGGAACGCAGGGGCGAGCTGGTCGATGAGCTGGCCGTTGGCCCCGTGCTCTTCGAAGCAGGTTTTCCACTGCCGCACCTCGCCCCAGACACGGCGCATGATGCCCACCGCCATCGGACGCTCGGGCACGAAGGCGGCGTAGTGGCTCAGGGCGTTGTCCAGGGTGGCGAGCTTGCCCTGCTCGCCCACCCCGAGGTGGAGCCGGCGCTCGCTGGCCAAGACGGGTCGCGGCACCACGTCGTACAGCGGGCTGAGCACCCATCCACCCAGCCGAGGGTCGCGCACGAAGCCGTGGTTGCGCAGGTGGTCGTCGTCGTTGGTGACGAAGATGTTGAGCACCATGCGCGCAAACAGCTCGTCGGCGTTGGCCTTCACCACGATGGGATGGACGTAGCGGCGGATGGCGCGGCCCAGGTCGGCATAGGCCTTGTCGGGCGATTCGAGTTCGCTGCAGGCCACCAGCGTCAGACCACTGGCAAAGGGCAGCCGCCCTTCCACCCGACCGGCGCCAGGCCGGGTGTCCTGCAGGGCGCCTTCCGGCAAGGGCTCGCCCGCGTGGACCCAGTAGCGGTCGAACCGCCGAATGAGCATGACCGGCCGCCCGCCCAGGTCCAGGTAGCGCACCTCGGGCACGGTGAGGCCGCAGCGACGGGCCAGTTTCAGGGTGCAGGTTTCGGCCCGCGCGACGTCGAAGGTGTCGCCCTTGGCCGGAAACTTGGCCAGCCAGAGCGCGCCCGCTTCGTCACGCACCGCTGCTTTGGGTCGTGCACCACCGGCTGACGGACCTGCGCCCAAAAAATTTTCGAGGTTGGCCGGCACGGGGGCACCGTTCTCGACGGCCTCTGCGGCCTGCAGCACGTACTGCAGCGAGTGCATGTCACTGGCCGAGGGCGAATCGGGGCTCGTGCGCGTCTCCCGCACGTCCAGTGCGCCCACCCGGTCGCCGCCGGCGTTCAGCAGGTACTGCACCTCCAGCAGGCTGTTGGCCGGCACCCTCAGGCGCGCCTCGATGACCCGGCGCCCCCAGGCGTCGGGGGCGGCGTCGCGAATGCCACCGA
>CAZEZY010000227.1:0-1977 GCA_964516635.1 uncultured Tepidimonas sp.
TGTTCGAGCCCAAAACCAGCCGCATCGAACAGCAGGAACTCATCACCGCCTTGCTCGCGCACACCAGCCTAGAGACATCGGCACCGATCAACATGACGTCGGTCGGCATCGATGGCAAACCGGTCCAAAAGTCGCTGCGTCAGATGCTGGTGGAATGGATCAGCTTCCGCCAGACCACCATCACCCGCCGCAGCCAGCACCGCCTGAACAAAGTGCTGGACCGCATCCATATTCTGGAAGGCCGTCAGCTGGTGTTGCTGAACATCGACGAGGTGATCCGCATCATCCGCCACAGCGACGAGCCCAAGCCCGCGCTGATCGAAGCCTTCAAACTCAGCGACCGCCAGGCCGAAGACATCCTGGAGATTCGCCTGCGCCAACTGGCCCGCCTGGAGGCCATCAAGATCGAGCAAGAGCTGAGTGAGCTGCGTGGTGAACAGGGCAAGCTCGAAGAGATTCTGGGCAGCCCCGCCGCGCTGCGCCGCTTGATGGTCAAAGAGATCGAAGCCGACGCCAAGACCTTTGCCGACCCGCGCCGCACCCTGATTCAGGAAGAGAAAAAAGCCGTGGCCGAGGTCAAGGTGGTGGACGAACCGGTGACGGTGGTCGTGTCGGAAAAAGGCTGGGTGCGTGCCCGCACAGGTCACGGCCACGATGCCACGAGTTTTGCCTTCAAGGCTGGCGACGGCCTGTATGGCACCTTCGAATGCCGCACGGTGGATCAGCTCATCATCTTCGGTAGCAACGGGCGCATCTACAGCGTGCCCGTGGCCACACTGCCTGGTGCCCGTGGCGACGGCCAACCCGTGACCACGCTCATCGAGCTCGAACCCACCACGCAAATCGCCCACTACTTTGCAGGCCCAGCCAGCGCCACATTGCTGCTGAGCGGCTCCGGTGGCTACGGCTTCCTGGCCTCGGTCGAGAACATGGTTTCGCGCAACAAGGCGGGCAAGGCCTTCATCAGCCTGGGCGAGGGCGAAACCGTCTGCGCCCCGAGCCATGTGAGCGGCTCCAGCGCCACGGTGCCTGCCGACAAGCAGCCCATGCCCGCCGCCGCCAGTGTCTGCTGCGCCAGCACGGGCGGCCGTGTGCTCACCTTTGAAATCAGCGAACTCAAAACCATGGAAAAAGGCGGCCGGGGCCTGATGTTGATCGACCTGGAGGCCAAAGACACCCTGGCGGGTGCAGCGGCCTACACCCGCAGCGTCAAGATCGCGGGCATTGGCCGAGGTGGCAAGGAGCGCGAGGAAACGCTCGAAATCCGCAGCCTGAACAATGCCAAAACCGCGCGGGCCAAGAAGGGCAAAGTCGCCGATCTGGGCTTCAAGCCGAACAAAGTGACGCGTGTGGAGTGAGTCGGGTGCGGTGATGCTTTTTTAAGCACGCCCCGCCAGCCCTTGTGCGACGGGGTTTTGGCGGCTTGTCCCTGCACTTGTCCACAGCTTTGGGCACGGGGTTTGTGGATTGTGGGGCCGTTAGACGTGACAGTCGGGTGCTGGCCGCGCTTTTATGATCGGGTACACCCACTTGACATCCAGCGACCCAATGCACCCCCTCGACGAAGCCATTGACCTGCGCGCCTCAGAGCGTCAGGACTTGCCCCAAGAATTCACAGGCGCAACCCACCCGGCCTACGCCAACATGGTCGGGCCCTTTGGGGGCACCACAGCCGCCCAGTTGTTGCAGGCCGCTCTTTTGCACCCCGATCGCCTGGGCGAGCCGGTCGCCCTGACGGTCAACTTTGCGGCCCCGGTGGCCGACGGCGAGATCCGCTTTGTGGCGCGGCCTGTGCGTACCAACCGTTCCACCCAACACTGGATCATCGAAGCCCATCAGGCTGAAGGTGTGGTGGCCACCGCCACGGCGGTGTTTGCCGTGCGGCGCGAGACCTGGTCGAGTGTGGAGGCCATGATGCCCGCCAACCTGCCTGCCCCCGACGACCTGGCCCGCATGCCCGTCAAAGGCATGCCCGTC
>CAZEZY010000228.1:0-1971 GCA_964516635.1 uncultured Tepidimonas sp.
ACTCATAATGCCGGGGTCAGCGGTTCAAGTCCGCTCGCCGCTACCAAATTTTCCCCTGGTTTGATGTCGTTGTTCGGGGCGCGCGTCACCGCAGGGTGACGATCCGGGTTGCTGGGCGACCAGATAGGGGACCAGGTGCCCTTGGCGCGGTCAACCCGAACTGGCCTTCCAGACCGTGACTTCCGCTCGCACAGCCTCGCCGTCCCAGGTCGACCCGCCCCTGTCGCAGTGTAGCGGCAAGAATTGGGATAGGTGGCAGGCATCCCCGAGACGCAGCCACGCCACCCGTGAGGCAATTTCCATCATGCACCAGGGGACGACGCGCCTCGTGGCCAAGATCCCGGGCGGCGGCGTATTGGTCAGCACTGCCTGCCGCATAGGGCGGTTCGAGCGTCAATATCTTTCGATGCCGTGATGGCCTGTCCCATCGCGCCCCGGGATGCGCAGCGCCCCGAGTGGCTGACAGGGGCAATGGCCCAGCTTGCGCCAGGAGCGTCACGGGACCTCATGCTCGGCAAGCGTGCCGACGTGGACTCGACCCAGCAGACCCGCTCAGCAGACCCGCCCAGCCGAGCCGACCTGGCCAGCCCCAGCAATCTGCCACGGCTGCAGGCTGGTGAAAGGCTGCCCAGTATACGCCGGAGACGAAACTGAGTGTGCAACGCGCAGGATAGTGGAATGGCCCAGCCTGGAACTTCCGCCAGCGCGCGGTAAATTGAAGAACAAAGGCGGCGATCAGCGCCGCGAAGCGGGGCGGGAGAAAAGCCGGTGCGACGTTGGGTGTTGATGGTAGCAGGTCTGCTCGCGCTCACCGGATGCGGGACGGTGGAAGGCCTGGGCAAGGATATCTCGGATGTGGCCCGCTGGTCGCGCGGACAGATAAGCCGATAGCCCCGTCTTCACCCTGCAACGGGTACCCTTGCCGCGCGCGCGACGGAAACACCTGGAGTTGCCCCCGCCAAACCAGACACGGGGCTTGAGTGGGTGACGGCAGCGCGCTGAATTCACCGGGCGAGGCCATGCGGAAGCCGGAGGACATGGGGACGGCGCTGAAGTCCTCGAACTGGCATTCGACGCAGCCCAGGATCATGTCACGGATGGTCGCACCGCATCGCTGCCGCCTTCGTGCGGCTGGCCATGATCCGCATGATGCTCCGCCGCCGCGCGCCAAAGCACGCAGCGTGAATCAGTCCTTTCTGGATGGGCTCTGATGTTTGCCGTCGGTCTCCCCGCCTCGAAGATGCCAAAGAAATTTGGCTCTCTCCGGCCTGGCTGATCCGATACGAGGTCCGCGTCAGGCGGACCAACCTCCGGGTCGTCAGCATCGGTAGGGATCCCATGGAGAAGCTGCTGCATTCCAGTGATCGCGTCCTGGTCGGTGCCAGCAAGCGTGTGCCCCTTCCGCCAGGGATCTTCATGATGTGGGATGGCATGGGGATTCTCGCCGAGCGCGTCGAGGAGATGCCGAACTCCGGGCCTGCCAAACTGGTCATCAAGTCGGGGCGCCGGCTGTGAACGGCTTCGCCTACACGACGGCGGTCTGGACGCTGCTTGCCGGCTTGGCGCTGGCCATGCCGGCCGAGGCCGGTCCGCATGAGGCGGTGCTCCTGGCCGGTGATGCCCGTGTCATCGATGGCGATACCATCGAGGTGGAGGGAACGCGGATTCGGCTCCAGGGCATCGATGCACCAGAGACCCGGCAGCGTTGCACGACTGCCGATGGGGTGTCCTGGGCATGCGGTCGCCACGCCACGGCCGTGCTGGCGGCAGCGGTTGCGGGGGTCGATGTGACCTGTACAGCTCGAAGCCGTGATCGCTATCAGCGGGTGGTCGCGGTGTGCTGGGCCGGGGTTGTCGAGGTCGGCCACGCCATGGTGGCGGAGGGCTGGGCGCTGGCGGACAGGCGCTTCGGTCGCGCCTATGTGCCGGTCGAAGAGGCTGCCAGGGTAGCCGCACGGGGCATCTGGGCGG
>CAZEZY010000229.1:0-1930 GCA_964516635.1 uncultured Tepidimonas sp.
CCAACCGGGAGGCCGACGCCAAGTACCGTTGAGGGCTTCGCTACGGGGTTGCGTCGCTCTCGGCCTGAGCTGCAAGGCGGGGGAGCGCAGAGCCGACACCCCCCGTGCCGACTCGACGTAGGCAGCCTCTATGGCCGTCGGTTCACCCACAAGGCGCCCATCCAATGAACACCATCACCGCACTTTTCTACGTCTTCTCGGCCGTGCTGCTGTTCGCGTCGTTCCGCGTGATCACCGCACGCAGCATGGTGCATGCCGCGCTTTTCCTGATCCTGGCCTTCTTCAGCGCGAGTTGCCTGTGGATGCTGCTCTCGGCAGAGTTCCTCGCGATCACCTTGATCCTTGTCTACATCGGCGCTGTGATGGTGCTCTTCCTGTTCGTCGTGATGATGCTCGATCTCAATTCGGACGGTTTCCGGGAGGGTTTCTGGCGACATTTCCCGGTGGCGGCGGGGGTGGGTGCGGTCATCGCGATCCAGCTTGCCCTCGTCCTGATGGGCAGCTTCCAGCAGGCCGACGCACCGGTCGATCCGAAGCTGGCGGAGCTCGGCAACACCCGCATGCTTGGCATTGCGATCTACACGGACTACCTCTATCCGCTCCAGGTGGCCGCGGTGTTGCTGCTGGTGGCGATCATCGCGGCCATCGCGCTGACCTTGCGCCGCCGCAAGGACAGTCGGGCCATGGATCCAGCGCTGCAGGTCAAGGCCCGCAAGGCCGACCGGCTGCGCGTCATCCGCATGCCGGCCGAGCGTTCATCCGGGGCGTCGGCCTCCAATGGTGGGGAATCCTGAGATGGGCAGCCTGACCCTGGGCCACTTCCTTTCGCTCGGCGGCGTCTTGTTCGCGCTGTCGGTCGTCGGCATTTTCCTGAACCGTCGCAACCTGATCGTGTTGCTGATGGCCATCGAGTTGATGCTGCTGGCGGTCAACCTGAACTTCGTGGCCTTCTCCCACTACCTGCCGCTGGAGGCCGACCGGGTCGGCGGACAGGTCTTCGTGTTCTTCATCCTCACGGTGGCGGCGGCGGAGTCGGCCATCGGTCTGGCCATCCTGGTGGTGCTGTTCCGCAACCGCTCGTCGATCGAGGTCGAGCGGATGAACGCGCTCAAGGGCTGAGGAAGCCGACATGTCTGCAGCCACCCTGTCCCAGAACCTCCTCCTGACCGTCCCGCTGGCGCCTCTGGCCGGTGCGCTACTCGCTGGCCTGGCCGGCCGAGCGATCGGCCGTCGCGGCGCGCACACGCTGACCATCCTGGGCGTGCTGGTCTCCTTCGTGTGCTCGGTGCTGGTGCTGATCGACGTCATTGCAGGCGCGCGCTTCAACGCCACCCTTTACGAGTGGATGGTGCTCGGCAGCCTGAAGATGGAGGTCGGCTTCCTGGTCGACGGCCTGACGGCCATGATGATGTGCGTCGTCACCTTCGTTTCGTTGATGGTGCATGTCTACACCATCGGCTACATGGCCGACGACCCGGGTTACCAGCGTTTCTTCGCCTACATCAGCCTGTTCACCTTCTCGATGCTGATGCTGGTGATGAGCAACAACTTCCTGCAGCTCTTCTTCGGTTGGGAGGCGGTGGGCCTGGTGAGCTATCTGCTGATCGGTTTCTGGTTCAAGAAGCCGACCGCAATATTCGCCAACATGAAGGCCTTCCTCGTCAACCGGGTGGGTGATTTCGGCTTCATCCTCGGCATCGGCCTGCTGGCGGCCTACGCTGGCACGCTGAACTATGGCGAGACCTTTGCGAAGGCCGACGAACTCGCCAAGCTCAGCTTCCCGGGCACCGACTGGGCGCTGCTGTCTGTGGCCTGCATCTGCCTGTTCATCGGTGCGATGGGCAAGAGCGCGCAGTTTCCGCTGCACGTGTGGCTGCCCGACTCGATGGAAGGTCCGACGCCGATCTCGGCGCTGATCCACGCCGCCACG
>CAZEZY010000230.1:0-1923 GCA_964516635.1 uncultured Tepidimonas sp.
TGGCGCTGCCAAAGGTCTGCAGGTCCATGCCGGCGCTGAAGTGTTTGCCGGTGCTGGAGATCACCAGCGCACGGGCGGTGCCGGCCTTGTGGATGTCGGTCAGCACCTCGTGCAGTTCGCGCCAGAAGGTCGGGTGCATGGTGTTCATCGCCTCGGGGCGGTTCATCACCAGATGGGCAACATGGCCATGGGGGCCTTCATTCGTCAAAGAAAAACAGCTGAGTTTGTCCATGGTCGTTCACTTGGGGTGGTGGGTTGGCAGGTGCTTCACTGTAAGAGGCGACAGGGGCGGGCGCTGTCCCGGCCTTGACCAGCGACCCCACCCGCACGCCCAGCAGCCGAATGCGACGCGATAAGTCCACGCGTTTCAGGCACTGGCCTGCGATTTGGCGAATCTGTTGGGCGTCGGCGGTGTATTCGGTCAGGGTCTGGTCGCGGGTCACGGCCTGAAAGTTGTCATAGCGCAGCTTGATGCCGATGGTTTTGCCTGCGTAGCCTTTGCGCTGCAGGTCGGCCGCCACCTGCTGGCACAGGCGGGTGAAGATGGCCCCCAGTTCTTCGCGGTCGCGCACGGCGTGCAGGTCGCGCTCAAAGGTGGTTTCGCGGCTCATGCCCACAGGCTCGCTCTCGGTCTCGACCGGACGGTCGTCGCGGCCCCAGGCCGCATCAAACAGCCAGGCGCCGTAGCTTTTGCCAAAATTTTCAATGAGCCAGTGCGGTTCGCGTGCGGCCAGGTCGCCGATGGTGTGGATGCCAAAGCTTTTGAGCTTTTCATCGGCCTTGGGGCCCACGCCATTGATCTTGCGGCAAGCCAGAGGCCAGATGAGGGTCTGCAGGTCGGCCTCATGCACGACCGAGATGCCATTGGGCTTGTTGAACTCGCTGGCCATTTTGGCGATGAGTTTGTTGGGCGCCACACCCACCGAGCAGGTCAGGCGGGTGGCGTCAAAAATGCTTTTCTGGATCAGGCGCGCCAGCACGCGCCCGCCCTCGCGTTGGCCGCCGGGCACGTCAGTGAAGTCGATGTAGACCTCGTCCACGCCCCGGTCCTCCATGACAGGGGCGATGTCGGTGATGATGCTTTTGAAGGTGCGCGAGAAGTGGCGATAGCGCTCGAAGTCCACAGGCAAAAGAATCGCCTGCGGGCAGAGCTTGGCGGCTTTCATCAGGCCCATGGCCGAGCCGATGCCGAACTGCCGCGCCGCGTAGGTGGCGGTGGTGATCACGCCGCGCCCGGTGTAGCCGCCGATGCGCGGGAAAAAATCCACCGGAATGCGGTCCAGCCGTTCGGCAAAGGTCTCTTCGGTCCACTCGCCGTCGGGGTAGGCGGCTTGCAGTTTGCCCAGCAGGTCGTCTTCTTTGCGCCGGCCGCCGCCAATGACCACGGGCAGACCCTTGAGCTGGGGGTAGCGCAACAACTCGCAGGACGCGTAGAACGCATCCATGTCGAGGTGGGCAATGCGGCGGGTCAGGGCAGAGGTCACCCTTGGAGCATAGCGCGAGCCAAGGGCCTTCAGGCGGTGGGGAAGGTGCCCGGCAGCAAGATGTTGGTGTCCACGTTCTGGATGTTGGTGTGGCCGCAAAAGGCCATGGTCACGTCCAGCTCTTTGTGGATGATTTGCAGGGCTTTGGTCACGCCCGCTTCGCCCATGGCGCCCAGGCCATAGACCATGGCGCGGCCGATCATGGTGCCTTTGGCGCCCAGGGCCCAGGCCTTCAAAACGTCCTGACCGCTGCGGATGCCGCCGTCCATCCAGACTTCGATCTGGCTGCCCACAGCGGCCACGATGGCGGGCAGGGCTTCGATGCTGCTGGGCGCGCCGTCGAGCTGGCGGCCGCCGTGGTTGCTCACCACAATCGCATCGGCACCGCTGGCCACGGCCAGCTTGGCGTCTTCCACGTCCATGATGCCCTTGAGGATGA
>CAZEZY010000231.1:0-1886 GCA_964516635.1 uncultured Tepidimonas sp.
CTGCGCAAGCGCACCATCTGGTCTTTGGTCAGGCCCGAGTAGCTGAACATGCCGATCTGGGTGGTGATGAAGCTCATGTCCTGCTTGACGCCGGCGGCTTTCAGCCCATCGACCAGCGCCTGGCGCATGGCCTTGATGCGAACGCGCATTTCGCCCAGTTCTTGTTCCCAGAGGGCGCGCAACTCGGGGTTGTTGAGCACGGCCGCCACCACGGCACCGCCGTGGGTGGGTGGGTTGGAGTAGTTGGTGCGGATGACGATCTTGAGCTGGCTCAGCACGCGACTGGCTTCTTCCTGGCTCTCGCACAGCACGCTGAGGGCGCCCACGCGCTCGCCATACAGGCTGAAGCTCTTGGAGAAGCTGGTGGAGACGAAACAGGTGAGGCCGGCGTCCACGAACTTCTGGATCACGGCGCCATCTTCGGCAATGCCGTGGCCAAAACCCTGGTAGGCCATGTCGAGGAAAGGCGTCAGGCCCCTGGCTTTCACCACAGCGATCACCTGGTCCCACTGGGCCGGTGTGATGTCGTAACCGGTGGGGTTGTGACAGCAGGCGTGCAGCACGACGATGGTGCCGGGTGCGGCTGCGTTCAGACTGGCCAGCATGCCGTCAAAGTTCACGCCACGCTTGGCCGCATCGTAGTAGGCGTAAGTGCCCACCGTGAAGCCGGCGTTGGTGAACAGGGCGCGGTGGTTTTCCCAGCTGGGGTCGGAAATCAGCACCTGGGCGTCGGGCGTGAGTTTCTTGAGGAAGTCGGCACCAATCTTGAGGCCACCGGTCCCGCCGATGGCCTGCACCGTGGCCACACGGCCGCTCCTGACCGGCTCGCTGTCGGCACCAAAGACCAGGCCCTTGACCGCGTTGTCGTAAGCGGCGATGCCGTCGATGGGCAGGTAGCCGCGCGCGGTGGGCTTGTCCATCATGGCCTTTTCGGCTTGCTGGACGCACTGCAGCAGGGGCAGCTTGCCGTTGTCGTCGTAATAGACGCCCACCCCGAGGTTGACCTTGTTGGGGTGGGTGTCGGCAGCGAACTGCTCGTTGAGACCCAGAATGGGGTCGCGGGGGGCCATTTCGACGGCGGTGAACAGGGACATGATGGTGTGGGGGCGATAACAGAGGGGCGATCCGGACGAAGATGACCAGACCGTGACAAAACTTGCGATTTTAACGCCCAGCCCTGGCCGGTCAGAGGGGTCAGTTGAGCCGCTTTTCCATGAACACGCTGAGCGGGTCGGCCCGGTAAGCCCCGAAAGGGGGCCGTTCGACGTAACCCAGCTTGCGGTACAGCGCGAGCGCTTCCGGCTGGTGGATGCCGGTTTCGAGTCGGGCGAGGGCAATTCCCTGTTCGCGCAGGTGATGCTCCAGATCCGCCATGAGCTGGCTTGAAAACCCTCGGCCCCGGTGACGGTCTTTCACAAAAACCCGTTTGATTTCGCCGTAGCGCTCATCACCTTCCAGGATCTTGACGGCACCGCAGCCCACCAACTCGCCGTCGATCGTCAGGCCGATCAACCGAACATGGCGTTGTGCCAGGGCTGCAGGGCTTTCCATGTGGTTGCTCTCGGCCGGGTACAGGCTGGCCATGTAGGCGTCCGACAGCGCCAGCAATTCGGCGGCGGCTTTGGAGTAAGGGTCCAGGGGGGCGATCGGCATGGGGACGTGAAATGGAAGAAAGCGATACTGTAAGGCAGGTGGCAAAATCCTTGGCATGTCTGAATCCCAAGGCCAGTTGGTCACCTTTCCCGATTCGCCGTTCGAGCTCTTCCAGCCTTTTCCCCCGGCGGGCGACCAGCCCACGGCCATTGCGCAACTGGTGGAGGGCATTCAGGCTGGCGAGGTGTTCCAGACCCTGCTGGGGGTGACGGGTTCGGGCAAGACCTTCACCA
>CAZEZY010000232.1:0-1881 GCA_964516635.1 uncultured Tepidimonas sp.
CCTCGGCCAGTTTTTCTGTGGCCATGGCGTCTTCGTTCAAAGCCAGGCGGAAAGATGCTTCGTTGTAGGTCACCGCAGGCAAGTCCATGGTTTGGGCCGCCCGGGCATCCAGCGCCTGGCTCAGCGGCGCATCGCTCGCGGCCAGCTGCGCCAGCAACTCGGGGCTGATGGTCAGCAAATCGCAACCGGCCAGCGCGGTGATCTGGCCCATGTTGCGGAACGACGCGCCCATCACCTCGGTGGCAATGCCGTGTTTTTTGTAGTGGTTGAAGATGGCCCGCACCGACTGCACGCCGGGGTCGTTGGCACCCGACATGGCCGCCTCGTCCCAGGCCGTGCCTGCGGACTTCTTGTACCAGTCGTAGATGCGGCCGACAAAGGGTGAAATCAGCTGCACCTTGGCCTGACCGCAGGCCACGGCCTGACAAAACGCGAACAGCAGTGTCAGGTTGCAGCGGATGCCTTCGCGCTCCAGCTCGGCGGCGGCCTGAATGCCTTCCCAGGTCGCGGCGATCTTGATCAGCACGCGCTCGCGGGGAATGCCTTGCGCCTGGTACAAGGCCATGATGCGGCGCGCCCGCGCCACCGTGGCGGCCGTGTCAAAGCTCAGCCGCGCATCCACCTCGGTCGAGACGCGGCCCGGAATGGTCTTCAAGATTTCGCAACCAAACCGCACCAACAGGTGGTCCATCACCACGTCCAGCGGCTGGCCTCGGTGGGCGGCCACGGTCTCGGCCAGCAGGGGTGCGTACTCGGGCTTTTGCACCGCCTTCAAGATCAAGGACGGGTTGGTCGTCGCGTCCTGTGGCTGAAACTGCGCCAACTGCTTGAAATCGCCGGTGTCCGCGACCACGGTGGTGAATTGTTTGAGGGCGTCGAGTTGGTTCATGGCATTTATTGGAATGGTCGCTTGAATTATCGATGAAACAAAGTTACATTACAAATCAATTTTCATGTAACTCATAAACATCATGGCGTTTGATCTGGTTTTTTTCGGCGGCACGGGCGATCTGGTCTGGCGCAAACTCATGCCAGCCCTGTTTCAGGCCTTCCGACACGACACCTTGCCAGAAGGCGGCCGCATCATCGGTGTGGGCCGTGACGATCTGAGCGACGAAGAATACCGCCGACAAATCCAGTCGCGCTTTGAACAGGTTGAAGGCGACAAGCGCCCCAAGCCCGAAGAGTTCGCCCGCTTTGCGGCCCTGCTGTGCTATGTGCGCATGGACCTGTCCCAGCCCGAAGCCTACGCTGCGCTGTCTGCCCGACTGGCCGAGCGCGAGACCGACATCGTGGTGATGTACCTGTCCACAGCGCCCAGCCTGTTCACCACCGTCTGCGAACAGCTCGCAGCCAACGGTCTGAACACCCCCAAGACCCGCATCGTGCTCGAAAAGCCCCTGGGCCACGACCTGGCCTCCAACCGTGCCATCAACAAGGTGGTGGGCCAGGCCTTCAAAGAGCAGCAAATCTTCCGCATCGACCACTACCTGGGCAAGCCCGCCGTTCAAAACCTGTTCGCCATGCGCTTTGGCAACGCCCTGTTCGAGCCCCTGTGGCGGCGCGAGCACATCGCCAACATCCAGATCACCATGGCCGAAGAACTGGGCGTGGAAAAGCGCGGTGGTTTTTACGACACCACAGGCGCCTTGCGCGACATGGTGCAAAACCATGCGCTGCAACTGCTGTGCGCCATTGCCATGGAGCCGCCCATCAACGCCCACGCCGACGCGATCCGCGACGAAAAGCTCAAGGTGCTGCGGGCCCTGAAGCGCTGGACACCCGAGACGCTCAGCCAGCACGTCATCCGCGGCCAATACAGCGCAGGCAATGTGTTCGGCCAGGCGGTGCCGGGCTACCGCGACGAAACGGGCGTCAACC
>CAZEZY010000233.1:0-1872 GCA_964516635.1 uncultured Tepidimonas sp.
ACGCGACATGATGGGCGGCAACGGCATGAGCGACGAATACGGCGTGGCCCGCCACCTGGTGAACCTGGAGATCGTCAACACCTACGAAGGCACGCACGACATCCACGCCCTCATCCTGGGCCGCGCCATCACGGGCATTGCGGCTTTTTCGAACTAAGGCCGGCATGCCCATCACCAGCCAGACCCCCACCCCATCCCTGCCTCGGCCGCTGGCCGGCGTGAAGGTGCTCGACCTGTCGCGCGTGCTCGCTGGCCCGTGGGCGGGGCAGATTCTGGCGGACTACGGCGCCGATGTCATCAAGGTGGAGCGACCCGGGGCCGGTGACGACACCCGTGCCTGGGGCCCGCCCTGGTGGGGTGAGGGCGAGGACCGTGTGGCGGCTTACTTCCTCTGCGCCAACCGGGGCAAGCGCTCGGTGGCCATCGACATCGCCAGCCCGGAAGGCATTCAGCAGGTGCGCGAACTGGCCCGCGAGGCCGATGTGCTGATCGAGAACTACAAGGTCGGCCAGCTCACCAAGTACGGGCTGGACGCCCGTTGCCTGCAGGCGATCAACCCAGGACTCGTCTATTGCTCCATCACGGGTTATGGCCAGACTGGCCCCCTCTCCCGCAAAGCCGGCTACGACTTCGCCATTCAGGCCGAAGGGGGGCTGATGAGCATCACCGGCGAACGTGGTGGCGAACCGCAGAAGGTGGGCGTGGCCGTGACCGACCTCATGACCGGGGTGTATGCCGCCACGGCCATCCTCGCCGCCCTGCACGAGCGCCAGCGCACCGGCAAAGGTCGGGTGCTGGATGCCTCGCTCTTCGACGTGCAGGTGGCCATGCTGGCCAATCAGGCCAGCAACCAGCTGGTGGGCCAGACGCGCCCCACCCGCATGGGCAATGCCCACCCCAACATCGTGCCTTACCAGGTCTTCCCCACCCGCGACGGGCACATGGTGCTCGCGGTGGGCAACGACGGGCAGTTCAGCCGGTTCTGTGTGGCGGCAGGCCATGCGGGCGTTGCCCACGACGAACGATATGCCACCAACCCGGCCCGGGTCGCCCACCGGCAGACACTGGTCCCCCTGATCACGGGCTGGACGATGCAAAAAGACACGGCCGAATGGGTGCAGCTGCTCGACCAGTCGGCCGTACCCTGTGCGCCCATCCTGGATGTGGCCCAGGTGATGGAACACCCGCACGTGCAGGCTCGCAACATGACGCTGCCAGGGGGGGATGGCGTTCCCCCCATGGTGGCGCACCCGGTCCTGTTCGACGGCCAGCGCCCGACCGCGCCGCTCCCACCGCCATCGCTGGGGCGCCACGCCGGCGAGTGGACCCGCTCCTGAGGCACCTAGCGGACTGCAAGAAGGGTCGGCTCGCGTTAAGCTTGCCACTTTCAATCCTTTCCATACCGAGATGCCCATGGACATGAAGGCCTCCCCCCTCGCGCAACTGAAGGACCCGACCCTGCTCAAGACCGACGCCCTGATCAACGGCGCATGGGTCCAGGGCAGCAGCCGCTTTGCCGTGCACGACCCGGCGACCGGCCAGCATCTGGCCGATGTGGCCAACCTGGGACCGGCCGAGGCCGAAGCCGCCATCGCTGCCGCCAACAGCGCGTGGCCCGCCTGGAAAAACAAGACCGCCAAGGAGCGCAGCCAGATCCTGCGCAAGTGGTACGACCTGCTGATGGCCAACCAGGACGACCTGGGCCGCCTGATGACCGCCGAGCAGGGCAAGCCCCTGCCCGAGGCCAAGGGCGAAGTGGCCTACGGTGCCAGCTTCGTGGAGTGGTTTGCCGAAGAGGCCAAGCGCGTCAACGGTGAAACCCTGCCGCAATTCGACAACAACCGCCGCCTGCTGGTGCTCAAGCAGCCGATT
>CAZEZY010000234.1:0-1861 GCA_964516635.1 uncultured Tepidimonas sp.
TCTCGAGGGTTCGAATCCCTTCGTCTCCGCCACACAGCCATTCCTTGCATTTGCTTGACGGGGGCGGTGGTCGCAGGCCCCAATTCAACCCCTGAATGCACGCTGCTGCCCTTGCACATGATGGTCCCTTGGCTGGCAGTGGCTGACCGAACAACGCTGCGGCCATCTTCGAGTTCGGGCTGTCCATCAGCGCAACTCCCCGGCTGCCGTGGCACCAAGCGCGCCGATTTTTGAAACACTCCGCCCCCCTTTCTTTCTGATACCACCTCTTCCAGACCCCACCTCGGGGGTACCCCCCGCTTGCCTGCAAGGTACCCGGAAAGCCTGGGTACACTCCCGCAGAGGAACGAGGGGCGCGTTCGTGCGGTCGGAACCAGTGTCATGGGGCAGGGCCCGTGTCCTTGATTCAGGGCTCCAGTTCTTGCATCTCCCCGAGCTGCACGGCGCATACCTCGGGTTTTGCGCGCGGATCACCGCCATGCACACTTCCAGTTCGGCGTTCTTCGCCCGGCCTGCGGCTGTTCTCGGCCTTGCAGCGGCTGGCGGAGGCGGGGGAGGGCGGCAGAGGTTCCTGTGGCTCAGTATGGCGGTGCGCTGGCGACTTTGGCCGCCATTCATCGCATCTAGCGTCTGCGAGACGCGGGCCTGAGGTGGGTCTTGGAGCCTGTTCGGCCAAGGTCATCTACCTTGGGTTCGGTGGGGATGCCGCATCCACGCGCCCATGGCGTGCAAGCCTTCGGCACGGGCCCGCTCAGGCTTGCATCCGATGATGCCACGACAGCCTCGGTCAAATTCAAGTGGGGTCGTCGAGTTTTGATCTTGGATTCAACTCAGGCGAGGTGGTGGCTGCTGAAGCGGGCGGTGTCTTGAGGATCTATCCGCAATCAACTTGGGGCGTTGGATGGCGCGATTACTGGTGCTCGAACAACCAGCCGCCAATTACGCTGACGCTGACCGCCGCAGACCTTTCTTTTCAGAGCGGTGGCTCTTTCAGCGGCCCGACCACGCTTACCGCCGACATGTCGAGCGTGGTTTGCCAGAATAACAACCAACAGGCTACCGCACCTGCGGCTCCGACCAACCTGACGGCCACGGCGGGGGATGGGTCGGCCACGGTCACCTTTACCGCGGGGTCGGACGGAGGGTCAGCCATCACCAACTACAAGTACAGCTTGAACGGTGGGTCCTCGTGGTCGGCCTTGAGCCCGTCGGATACGACCAGCCCGATCACGATCACAGGTCTGACGAATGGCACGACCTACTCGATCAGCATCCGGGCGGTGAACGCGGTCGGTGATGGGCAGGCGTCGCAGTCGGTCTCGGTGACGCCGCAGGCCCAGTCGGGGAACAACTAGCTGAACGATCTGTTGTTGTGGTTCGGCACCCCTGTTTCCGTGCTGCCTCAGGCCTCGTTCAGGTCGATGGACGGCTCGATCTTCGGCAATACCTTCATGATGAACCTTGCCTTGGGCCGTTTCAGGAATGACCCCTCGAATGAAGCGTTCGACGGTTTCGCTCCTTTCTCCGGAAACACCTTCAGGGTCGGGCCATTCGGCACTGGTGAAGGTGGATCGGGCGACAGCGCCAGCCTTTCTGGTGACCAGGTCTTTGCCAGCACCAGAGGCACCGATGGCCTGCAGATCACCGGCTTTGACCTGAAGGCGGATGACAATGGCGGGGTCTTCTTCAGCAGCATGAACTACCTGAGCGTTGCCAATGGCTGGCGTCGCGCAGGATTTGCGGAGCTGAACTACCGCCACACCGAGGCGGTCGGCTCGACGCTGAGCATGAATGGTCGGATGTCATGGGAACGCTATGCCAATGCCACCACCCTGTACGGCTATTTCCTGGGGGCTGACGT
>CAZEZY010000235.1:0-1853 GCA_964516635.1 uncultured Tepidimonas sp.
GGCTGCAGCGTCAAGCTGACCAGCGAGCGCGCCGACACCGACCCCAAGGTGTTCACGCGCATCCACATGCATTTCACCGTCACGGGCAAGGGCATTCCGGCCGCGGCGGTGGAGCGCGCCATCCACATGAGCCACGACAAATACTGCTCGGCCAGCATCATGCTGGCCAAGACGGCCGAGATCACGACCAGCTTCGACCTGATCGACGCCTGATCAGACCCGGTGGGCCACGGTCGTCATGACCTGGGCGGCCAGCTTCATCACGGCCTTGACCGGTGTGGGCAGTTCGGCGGCGCCGGCGTGCTGGGCCTCACGGGCATGGCGGATTTCGTCGTCCTTCATCTGCGCGACGATGGCGCGCGAGGCGTGATCGTGCGGGGGGAGCCGATCCAGGTGGCCGTCGAGGTGGGCTTCCACCTGGCGCTCGGTCTCGACCACAAAGCCGAGGCTCACCTTGTCGCCCAGACGGCCCGCCAGCAGGCCGATGCCGAAAGCGCCCGCGAACCACAGGGGGTTGAGCAGCGAGGGGCGGTCGCCGAGTTCGTCCAGGCGCTGCTTGCACCAGGCCAGGTGGTCGGTTTCTTCCTGGCCGGCGGCTTCCAGATGCCGGGCGAGCTTTTCTCGGGCGGCGCGGTTGCCCGGGCCCAGCCGTGCGGCCAGCGCCTGTGAGGTGTAGAGCGCTTGCGCACAGATTTCACCCACGTGGTTGACACGCATGAGCGCACCGGCCTGCCGCTTTTCCGCTTCGGACAGCGGGCGGGCGGCATCGGCCTGAAGGGCATCGGGCACGGTGGGGCAGGCACGGCCTGCGCGGTGAGGGGCAAACAGCGTGCGCAGGGCGCTGTCGGCGGCAATCAGATGGGCATCAACAAACGAGGTCATGGCGGTGCTCCTGAAAAGGCATTATCCCAGCTGACCCCGACGGTGCAAACGCTGACGCACCGGTTCGATGGGGTGGCGCAAGGCGTACAACTCGTCGTTGTAGGCCAGGGGCAGGCGGATCAGCGACAACCGGAAGCAGGGGCGAAGTCGGGGCCCCAACCTTGCAGCTTACTGCATGGGCTGCCACTGCATCACGGTGTACTGGTTGTTGACCTTGTCGGCGCTGAAGCGGATGCGGTCGCCCACCTTCACCTGCTGGAGCATGGCCGGATCGCTCGCCTGAAAGACCATGGTCATGGGCGGCATGTCGAGGTTGGGAATGGGGCCGTGGCGCAGGCTCAGCCGGTTGCCACGGGCGTCGATGCGGCGGACTTCGGCTTCTGCCCAGGGACGGCCTTGGGCATCGGTGGACCCAGCCCCGGCCGCATCGGTGGAGGTGCGCTGCATGCCTTCGCTGGCTGAACGAGCACCCCCGCCGGTCTGGTGGTAGGCGGCATAGACCCGGCTGCTGCCGTCTCGCTGGACCAGCAGCACGTCGTAAGGGTCTTGGCGGCCGCCGTATTCGGGGCCGTCCATGCCGGGGCTGCCGATGGGCATGCGCGGCACGCTCAGACCGAGCGCCTGGGGTTTTTCTTTCAGCAGGCGGTGGATGTCTGGCGCGGGCACGTGCCCTTCGATCACATAACCGCCCACCTGAGCCGTGTGGCAGGAACCGAATGATTCGGGCATGCCGAGCCGGCGCCGCGCCGCGATGTTGCCGGTGTCGAAGGCGCGGACTTCGAAGCCGTTTTCCTGCAGATGGCTGATCCAGTCGTTGCAGCAGCCGCAGTTCGGGTCTTTCCACACGAGGACCTGTGGTTTGCCCGGGCGCATCTGGGCGATGGCGGTGCCCGCCAGCCCGGTGGCCAGGGCCGCGGCAGCGGCGGTGATGAGGGTGCGTCGTTGCATGGGAGGCTCCTGATCGGTTAGCG
>CAZEZY010000236.1:0-1844 GCA_964516635.1 uncultured Tepidimonas sp.
CCATGGCTTATTCTGAAAAAGTGGTTGACCACTACGAAAACCCCCGCAACGTGGGTTCATTCGACAAGGGTGACGACAGCGTGGGCACTGGCATGGTCGGCGCACCGGCTTGCGGCGACGTGATGAAGCTGCAGATCAAGGTCAACCCGATCACCGGCGTGATCGAAGACGCACGCTTCAAGACCTACGGATGCGGCTCGGCCATCGCCTCCAGCTCGCTGGTGACCGAATGGGTCAAAGGCAAGACACTGGACGAAGCAGCCGCCCTGAAGAACAGCCAGATCGCCGAAGAGCTGGCGCTGCCGCCCGTCAAAATCCATTGCTCCATCCTGGCCGAAGACGCCATCAAGGCGGCTGTGGACGACTACAAAAAGAAACACCTGAATTGACATGGCCATCTCATTGTCTGCCGCTGCTGCACGGCACGTGACCCGGTACCTGGCCAAGCGTGGCTCGGGTGTGGGAGTGCGCCTGGGTGTCAAGACCACGGGCTGCTCGGGCCTGGCCTACAAGCTCGAATACGTGGACGAGATTGCCCCGGAAGATGTGGTCTTTGAAGGCCACGGCGTCAAGGTGATGGTCGATCCCAAAAGTTTGGCGTACATCGACGGTACCGAGCTCGACTTCGTGCGCGAAGGCCTGAACGAGGGATTCCGCTTCAACAACCCCAACGAGCGTGACCGCTGTGGTTGCGGCGAATCGTTCCGCGTGTGATTTCCCTGCAGGCCAACGATTTCGAGCTGTTTGACGTGCCTGCGCAGTTCGCGCAGGACCGCATTCAACTCGATGCCCGTTGGAAAGCCCTGCAACGCGAAGCCCATCCCGACCGTTTTGCCGCCGATGGCACTGCCGCCCAGCGGGTTGCCATGCAGTGGTCGGTGCGCATCAACGAGGCCTATCAGCGCCTGAAAGACCCGCTCAAACGCGCCGCATATTTGTGTGAGCTGCAAGGTGCTCCCGTGCAAGCCGAGAACAACACAGCCATGCCTGCAGCCTTCCTCATGCAGCAGATGGCATGGCGAGAAACGTTGGACGACACCAAGTCGGCAGTGGGCTTGGAGGCTTTGGCCGATGAAGTGGCCGCCGAGCAGCGGCGCGTGCAGCAAGAGCTGGCCCGCTTGCTGGATGTAGACAAAGACCCCGCGCTGGCCGTGGGGCAGGTGAGGGCGCTGATGTTCATCGAGCGCTTCACGCAAGAAGTGAACGCTAAACTCGACCGACTGACCTGAATTATCCCGACAGACCATGGCCTTACTGCAGATTTCCGAACCGGGCCAGTCGCCCGACCCGCACCAGCGCCGCATCGCGGTGGGCATCGACCTGGGCACCACGCACTCGCTGGTGGCCTCGGTGCGCCATGGTGTGGCCGAGTGCTTGCCCGATGACGGTGGTCGGGTGATCCTGCCGTCAGTCGTGCGCTTCATGCCCGGACAAGGCCGTCAGATCGGTTTTGATGCGGTGCAGTCGGCCGCTGCTGATCCTGTCAACACCATCGCCTCGGTCAAGCGATTCATGGGTCGTGGCCTGAACGACATTACCGACCGCAGCAAACTGCCTTACGAGTTCGTCGCCAGCGAGCAAGGCATGCTCCGCATCCAAACCGTGCAAGGCCCCAAGTCGCCTGTGGAGGTGAGCGCCGAAATCCTGGCCACCCTGCGTTACCGCGCCGAAGATACCTTCAACGACGACCTCTATGGTGCGGTTATCACCGTACCCGCTTACTTTGACGACGCCCAGCGCCAGGCCACCAAAGACGCCGCGCAGCTGGCGGGCTTGAATGTGCTGCGTCTGATCAACGAACCCACGGCAGCGGCGATTGCCTATGGCCTGGACAACGCCAGCGA
>CAZEZY010000237.1:0-1840 GCA_964516635.1 uncultured Tepidimonas sp.
TCAACATGGGCTGCCCGGCCAAAAAAGTCTGTAACAAATGGGCCGGTTCGGCGCTCATGCAGGACGAGGCGCTCGCCATCGCCATTGTCGAGGCCGTGGTGGCCGCCTGTCAGCCGCACGGAGTGCCCGTCACGCTCAAGATGCGCACCGGCTGGTGTGCGGAGGCCAGGAACGCACCGGTGCTGGCCCGTGCGGCGGAAAGCGCGGGTGTCCAGATGCTGACCGTCCATGGCCGCACCCGCGAGCAAGGCTACAAGGGCGTTGCCGAGCATGACACCGTGGCGGCCATCAAGGCGGCAGTGGGGATCCCCGTGGTGGCCAACGGTGACATCGATACCCCGGAAAAAGCCCGAGAGGTGCTCAGGCGTACCGGTTGCGATGCCATCATGATCGGTCGGGCAGCGCAAGGCCGTCCCTGGCTGTTTCGGGAGGTGGCTCACTTTCTTGACACCGGCGAACACCTCCCGCCGCCGAGCCTGACCGAACTTCGCGAATGGATGCTGGAGCACCTTCACGACCATTACACGCTTTACGGTGAATTCACGGGCGTTCGCACCGCCCGCAAGCACCTGGGCTGGTATGCCCGTTCCCTACCCGGACACCCTGCCCGCATGGCCGCTTTCCGCGAAGCCATCAACCGCAGCGAAAGCTGTGAATCCCAACTGCATGTCGTGCAAGCCTACTTTGACGACCTGGCTGCACCTGAAAACTGGACGCTGGCTGCATGAGCTCTCCCCTACTCACCGACTGTGTCAAGGCCAACATCGAGGCTTACTTTGCCGACCTGGACGGCACCGATCCTGCCCACATGCACGACATGCTCATGCGGGCGGTGGAAAAGCCCTTGCTCGAGGTGGTGATGGAGCGGGCCCAGCAGAACCAGTCGCGAGCGGCGCAATGGCTGGGGCTGAACCGCAACACGCTGCGCAAGAAACTGCTTGAGCATGGGCTGCTGGAAGGCTGAACCACGCCTTTCCCGGCACCTGCCGACTTCACCGATTCTCTGACTCCTGGAAACTACCCGATGAAAGCCCTTCTCTCGGTCTCCGACAAAACCGGCGTGCTCGACCTGGCCCGCGAACTGCACGCGCTGGGTGTGCAACTGATTTCCACCGGTGGTACCGCCAGGCTGCTGGCCGACAACGGCCTGCCCGTGACTGAGGTGGCCGAAGTGACGGGCTTCCCCGAGATGCTGGATGGCCGCGTGAAGACCCTGCACCCGATGGTGCACGGCGGCTTGCTGGCGCGCCGCGACTTGCCCGAGCACATGGCCGCATTGCAGCAGCATGGCATCGGCACCATCGACATCCTGGTGGTCAACCTCTACCCCTTCGAGGCCACCGTGGCCAAGCCCGGTTGCACCCTGGCCGATGCGATCGAGAACATCGACATCGGCGGCCCGGCCATGGTGCGTTCTGCCGCCAAGAACTGGAAAGATGTGGCGGTGCTGACCGACGCCAGCCAGTATTCCATCGTCGTCTCCGAGCTGAAGGACGGTGGCAAGGTGAGCGAGCTGACCCGCTTCCAGCTGGCCGTGGCGGCTTTCAACCGCATCAGCAACTACGACGCTGCCATCAGCGACTACCTGTCGGCGGTGGACGTGAGCGCCGGCGTGCCGGGCGAGGCGGCCGAGCCTCAGCGCCTGCTGTTCCCCGGCCAGAGCAACGGCCGATTCGTGAAGGTGCAAGACCTGCGCTACGGCGAAAACAGCCACCAGCAGGCCGCCCTGTACCGCGACCTGTACCCCGCGCCGGGCTCGCTCGTGACCGGCCTGCAACTGCAGGGCAAGGAACTGAGCTACAACAACATCGCCGATGCCGACGCGGCCTGGGAATGCGTC
>CAZEZY010000238.1:0-1783 GCA_964516635.1 uncultured Tepidimonas sp.
ACTCGACAAACCCTACCAGGACGTGCCCGGCACCATCATTTTTGATGCCGAGCAATCTCGCAAAGGTTACTGGCTGAACCAGTTCTGCATGAGCCTCATGAAGGCCGAGAACCGCGAACGCTTCAAAGCCGACGAGCGCGCCTACCTTGATGAATGGCCCATGACCGAAGAGCAGAAACAGGCCGTGCTGGCGCGCGACCTCAACTGGTGCATGCGCACGGGTGGCAACATCTATTTCCTCGCCAAGATCGGTGCCACCGACGGCAAGAGTTTCCAGCAGATGGCTGGCTCCATGACCGGCATGACCGAAGACGAATACCGCGCCATGATGGTCCAAGGCGGCCGTTCCATTGAAGGCAACCGCTACATCGGCGAAGACGGCGACGCCCAGGCGCATCGCCAACCCCAAGGAAAGCACTGACATGGCACGCATCACCGCATCGGTTTACACCTCTCATGTGCCGGCCATTGGCGCTGCCATGGACTTGCACAAAACCCACGAGGACTACTGGAAACCCGTGTTCGCCGGGTACGACTACTCGAAACAGTGGATGAAGGACCACCAACCCGATGTGATCTTCCTCGTCTACAACGACCACGCCACGGCCTTCAGCCTTGATTTCATCCCCACGTTTGCGATCGGTACGGCGGCCGAATTCACCCCGGCCGACGAAGGCTGGGGCCCGCGCCCGGTGCCCAAGGTCATCGGCCACCCTGAGCTGGCCTCGCACATCGCGCAGTCGGTCATCCAGCAGGACTTCGACCTGACCATCGTCAACCAGATGGATGTGGACCACGGCCTGACCGTGCCACTGTCGCTGATGTGCGGTGAGCTCGACCCCGAGAAAGACGCCTGGCCCTGCCCGGTGATCCCCTTTGCGGTCAACGTGGTGCAGTACCCGGTGCCCTCGGGCAAGCGCTGTTTCGCCCTGGGCCAGGCCATCCGCAAGGCGGTCGAGAGCTTCGACGAAGACCTGAACGTGCACATCTGGGGCACGGGCGGCATGAGCCACCAGTTGCAGGGCGCGCGCGCCGGGCTGATCAACCGCGAGTGGGACAACCGCTGGCTCGACCAGATGATCAACGACCCGGTCGCCTGTGCCCACACGCCGCACATCGACTACGTGCGAGAAGCCGGCAGCGAAGGCATTGAACTCGTGATGTGGCTGATCGCCCGTGGCGCCATGGCCGACGTGAACAACGGCCAGGTCACCGGCCCGCTGCCCACCGTCAAGCACCGCTTCTATCACGTGCCCGCGTCCAACACGGCAGTGGGCCACCTCATTCTGGAGAACACATGACCATCAAAGTCGCACTCGCCGGCGCTGGCGCCTTCGGCATCAAGCACCTCGACGGCATCCAGCACATCCCCGGCGTGGAGGTGGTGTCCGTGATTGGTCGCGATCTGGCCAAGACCCAGGAAGTGGCCGACCAATACGGCATCCCGCACGTCACCACCGAACTGGCCGACAGCCTGGCCATCAGGGAAGTGGACGCCGTGATCCTCTGCACCCCCACGCAGATGCATGCCTCGCAAACCAAGGCCTGCCTGGAGGCGGGCAAGCACGTGCAGGTGGAGATTCCGCTGTGTGACATCCTGGCCGAAGGTGAGGAGGTCGTGGCGTTGCAAAAGCAGACCGGCCTGGTGGCCATGTGCGGCCATACCCGCCGTTTCAACCCCAGCCACCAGTTCGTGCACCAGAAGATCCAGGCCAGCGAATTCCACATCCAGCAGATGGACGTGCAGACCTACTTCTTCCGTCGCACCAACATGAACGCGCTG
>CAZEZY010000239.1:0-1772 GCA_964516635.1 uncultured Tepidimonas sp.
TGGGCGGGTCACGCCAAGGTGTAAGCCGTTTTCACCGTGGTGTAGAACTCCCGCGCGTGGGTACCTTGCTCGCGTGTTCCGTAGCTGCTGCCCTTGCGCCCGCCAAAGGGCACATGGTAGTCCACCCCTGCGGTGGGCAGGTTGACCATCACCATGCCGGCCTGGGCATGGCGCTTGAAATGGCTGGCGTGTTTCAGGCTGCTGGTGGCGATGCCGGCCGACAGGCCAAACGGTGTGTCGTTGGCGACGGCCAGCGCTTCGTCGTAGTCGCGTACACGGATCACGCTGGCCACCGGGCCAAAGACTTCTTCGCGGTTGATGCGCATGGCATTGGTGGTGTCTGCGATCAATGCCGGAGCCATGTAGAAGCCATCGGTTTCCCGCTGCAGGCGGTGTCCTCCACAGAGCAGCGTGCCGCCGTCGGCCTCGGCCAGCAACACGTAGGCCAGATCTCGCTCCAGCTGCGCCTGACTCACCACCGGGCCGATGTCGGTGTCGGGCTTGCGCGCGTCGTTCACTCGCAGGCCGGCCACGCGCTCTTGTAGTGCGGCCATGAAGGCGGGGTAGATGCCTTGGGTCACGATGAGCCGGCTGGATGCGGTGCAGCGCTGGCCGGTGGAAAAGAAGGCGCTTTGCACACACAGCCCCACCGCCTGGTTGAGGTCGGCGTCGTCGAGCACCACCTGGGGATTCTTGCCGTCCATTTCGAGCTGCACCTTCTTGTGCTGCGCCACGCAGGCGGCCGCGATGCTCTGGCCGACGCCTTGCGAACCGGTGAAGCTGATGGCGTCCACGCCGGGGTGGTGCACCAGCGCTTCGCCCACCGTGCGGCCCTGCCCCATGACGAGGTTGAACACGCCCGCCGGGATGCCACTGCGGGCAATGATGTCGGCCAGCGCCCAGGCGCTTCCCGGCACCAGATCGGCGGGCTTGATCACCACACAATTGCCATAGGCCAGCGCGGGCGCGATCTTCCAGGCCGGGATGGCAATGGGAAAGTTCCAGGGCGTGATGAGGCCGATCACGCCCACCGGTTCACGGGTGATTTCTACCCCGATGCCGGGGCGCACCGACGGCAGCAGTTCGCCCGCTAGGCGCAGGCATTCGCCCGCGAAGAATTTGAAGATATGGCCGGCGCGGGTGGCTTCTCCCACCGCTTCCGGCAGGGTCTTGCCTTCTTCGCGGGCGAGCAGGTTGCCCAGCTCGTCGCGGCGAGCGAGGATCTCGCTGCCGATCTTGTCCAGCGCGTCGGCGCGGGTCTGCACACCCGATGTGGCCCAGGCCGGGAAGGCTCGGCGGGCGGCGGCCACGGCTTGGTCCACCTGGGCCGCATCGCCCAGGGCGTACTCGCCCACCACGTCGCTGAGGTCGGAAGGGTTGATGTTCGGCGCGGCGTGGGTTGCGGTCAGCCATTCGCCACCGATCCAGTTGGCATGCACCATCTCAACGCCCCCATCGCAGAACCATCGGGTCCAGGCGTTTGGCTGCGTCGAGCAGGCCGGAACGCACCTCCGGGTGCATGGGGGGGAACGGATGGCGCGAGGCCTCGCAAGCGATCACGCCCCCGGCTTTCATGAGCGCCTTGGCGCTGAGAATGCCGCCCTGACGGTTTTCGCAGTTGATCAAGGGTAGCCACTTGGCGTATGCCGACACCGCAGCCTCTCGGTTGCCCGCGAGGTAGGGGTCGATGATGGTGCGGATGCCGTCGGGGTAGGCCCCTCCGGTCATGGCGCCGGTGGCGCCGGCGTCCAGATCGGCCAGCAGGGTGATGG
>CAZEZY010000240.1:0-1769 GCA_964516635.1 uncultured Tepidimonas sp.
GGTCGCCAGGTCGTAGTTCTCCCGGGCGAAGGCACGAGCGCTCTGCCCCAGCCGCTGCCGCGCGCCTGGATCATCCAGCAGCGCACACACTTCGTTCGTCAGCCCCGCAACGTCGAAGAACTGCACCAGTCGCCCGGTGTCATCGTGCCTGATGGCCTCGTGCAAGGGCTGCGTGTCGCTCGCGACAATCGCGCAGCCCACGCTCATCGCCTCCAGCAGGCTCCAGGACAGGACGAAGGGATAGGTCAGGTAGACATGCACCGTTGAGAGCTGCAGGAGCGGAATGAAGGACTGGTAGGGGATGTTGCCCAGGAAATGCACCCGCGCCCAATCGGCATCCGGGATTTCTGGGCGCACCTCGGCCACGAAGATGTCCTTCCAGGTCTGACCGTTCGGCGGCCTCGCCCCGTAGCTCACATCATCCCCGCCCACGATCAGGATGCGTGCCTTCGGGCGGCGCTTCAGGATCTCGGGCAGCGCCCGCATGAACACGTGGTAGCCACGGTATGGCTCGAGGTTGCGGTTGACGAAGGTGATCACCTCATCCTGTCGCGTCAGGGTGAGAGTGCCATTGAGGGTGAGCGCGATCTTCGGGTCAGGCGCGACAACCTTGGTGTCGATGCCATCATGCACCACCGTGATCTTGCGCCGGAACGCCTCGGGGAATGTGCTGGCCTGCCACTGGGTGGGACTGATCCCGGAATCCGCCGCTTCGAAGTGCAGCAGGTTGTTGAGGTTCTTCAGACGCAGCCGGCAGGCGTCGCCGGGATCCGTGGCCGGGAATTCGGGGTCGAAACCCGTATCGGCCCCCTGTGGGTGGTAGAAGAACTCGCAATAGATGCCGAGCCTGGCGGCGGGCCAGACATCCTTCAGGAACAGGCTCTCGCCCCATCCGGGATGCGCGATGATGAGGTCTGGCGTGAAGCCCTGCGCCTTCAGCTGCAAGGCGGCCCGAAAGCAGGCTTCGCCGCGGATCGTCTTGGTTTCGAAGTCGCTGACCCAGGGGTGCACATTCGGCGTCGTGCCGCGTGATGCGGCATAGGGGACGACCTGCACGCCCTGCCATGCGCGGGCCTCGGTCTTCTGCATCGTCATCGCGACAACGCGGTGACCTTTCTGCACAAGGGCGGGGGCCAGGAATTTGAACTGGCCCGGAAAATTCTGATGAATGAATAAGATATTCATGTACTCAACCTGAGAATGCCCATCTTCATCAGCCAGGCCAGGGATCGAAACACGACCGGGCGACGGTTGGGCGTGATGCCTTCAATGAGTTCGGCCGCCGCCCTCGGCCCGGTCGCGGCCATCTGCAGCACCGCCTGGATCTCCGCATCGTCCGGCAGGATGGCCTTGGCGAAATCGACCATGGCCAGTTCGCGACAGGCCCGCGCTTGCCGGAGTGCAGCCTCGGCATCCGCCTTCACCAGCGCCAGCACGGTCTGCGGTGTCAGGGTCTGCGTGGGATAGGCGCCGAAGGCATGGAAGGGATCCAGCCGGGCTGGCCAGGGGTGCGGCAGCGCCGGGATGTCCTTGGCCCGGGAGGTCCGCACCTCATGAAGATGGGCCCACAAGGCTTCGTATCGGCCGATGATCGGCTTCCAATCATAGAGCTCACGCGCGCGGGCCTGGCCGGCCTGGCCCATCTGGCGGCGGAGATCGGGCGAGTCGAACAGGCGCGCGAAGGCCGCGGCCGTGGCCTGCACATCCACCGCCACCAGCGAGCAGGTGTGGCCGCAATACATGTCGTAGGTGTCGATCTCCAGCGCATG
>CAZEZY010000241.1:0-1762 GCA_964516635.1 uncultured Tepidimonas sp.
CAACGACCCCCACCATGTCAAGGTGGTGCTCTAACCAGCTGAGCTACGCGCCTGGGTCGGTAACAGCCTTGCATTGTAGCAGGATTTCGGGTGGGTTTTCAACGCCTGCGTACCCTTCGCACACCGGGCACATCCTCCACGGCCGACATGACACGCGCCACCCGCGTGGCATCCGGCACCTCCACGGTAAAGGTCATCCAGGCGATGCCTTTGACCGACTGGGTCTGCACGCCGATCACGTTGATTTTCTCGCGCGCAAAGGTGTCGGAAATATCGCGCAGCAGACCCTGTCGGTCGATCGCCTCGACGGCCACGTCCACCGGAAAGAAGCGAGAGGTATCGCCCTTGACCTTGGTGCCGCTCCACTGGACATCGATGACCCGACCCGGATGGCGCTGCACCAGCACTGCAAAATCGGGGCAGTCTGCCCGATGCACGCTCACACCTTTGCCGCGGGTGATGTAACCCGCAATGTCATCGGGCGGCGCAGGTTTGCAGCATTTGGCCAGCTGAGTGAGCAACGAATCCATGCCCACCACCAGCACACTGCCCTGCGGGGCTCGGTCCTGATTGCGTGCCCGCTTGATCACCACCTCGTCGGGCGTGGGCAGGGGCTGCGGGGGGCTGAGCTGCTGTTCCACCGCCCGCAGGGTGATTTCCTCCTTGCCCAGGGCTTCGCACAATGCCTGCGGGTGCTCGTAACCCAGGCCGGTCGCGAGTTCGTCGAGGTTGATGGACGTCTTGCCTTCGCGCTGAAGCAGCCGGTCCAGGGCCTCACGACCACGCTGGATGTTGTCTTGGGCGGCCAGCGCATTGAACCAGGCGCGCACCTTGCTTTTGGCCCGGTGGCTGACCAGATAGCCTTGCTCCGGGTTCAGCCAGTCACGAGAAGGCCCGCCTTCCTTGGCCGCCACGATTTCCACCGTCTGCCCATTCTGCAGTGGGGTGTTGAGAGTGACCATGGCGCCGTCGACCCGTGCGCCACGGCAGCGATGCCCCAGGTCGGTATGCAGGGTGTAGGCAAAGTCCACGGGCGTGGCGCCTCTCGGCAATTCGACAATGGCCGCATGGGGCGTGAGCACGTAGATGGCGTCATCGAACAGGTGTCGCGCCCCGCCGAGATCGCTCTGCCAGGCCAGGAGTTGTCGCAGCACCGCGATCTTGGCATCGTAGTCGGAGCTGGCGGTCACGCCTTCGTATCCCTTGCTGCCGGCCTCCTTGTAAGCCCAGTGCGCGGCCACGCCATGCTCGGCGTGCTCGTGCATCGCCTGGGTCCGGATCTGCACCTCGAAAGCCCTGCCCTGCTCGTCCCTCACCACCGTGTGGAGCGACTGGTAACCGTTGGGCTTGGGCTTGGAAATGTAGTCGTCGAACTCCTCCGGTACGGGACTGAAGTGGGCATGGGTGTAGGCCAGCACCCGGTAGCAATCGTCGATGGCCGGTACCACGACCCGAAGCGCCCGGATGTCAAACACCTGCTCGAAATCGAGCGATTTGCCACGCATCTTCTTGACGATGCTGTAAATGTGCTTGGGTCGCCCCTGCACCTCGGCATGGACACCCTGCGCTCGCAACTCGTTCTGGATCTGCAGACGAACCTGTTCGACGTGGCTTTCCCGCTCGATGCGCTTTTCATCGAGCAGCCGCGCAATCTGCTTGTAGGTGTCGGGCTCGAGAAAACGAAACGCGAGGTCTTCCATTTCCCATTTGAGCTGCCAGATGCCGAGCCGATTGGCCAATGGTGCAAACACATGCAGCGATT
>CAZEZY010000242.1:0-1756 GCA_964516635.1 uncultured Tepidimonas sp.
TCGGCCGCACCGGCCGTGCCGGCCGCGAAGGTCACGCGGTCAACCTGGTGAGCCTGGACGAAGAAGGCTTCATGATGGACATCGAGCGCTTCACCAAGCAGCAGATCCCGGTGCAAATCTTCGATGACTTCATGCCCGAACCCGGTGAAGTGGCCGAGCCCATCGCCATGGGCCGCCAGACCATCTGGGGTGGCGCCGGCAAGCCGCCGAGCCGCGAGGTAATGGCTGCAGCCGCCAAGGCCGCGCGCCAGGAAATGATGCAACGGGTGCGCGAACGCAAAGAGAACGAAGGTGGTGGTAACCGCAACCGCCAAACCCGCGCCGAAGGCGGCGAGGAGCGAGTGCCGCGTCAGGCGCAAAGCGATGGAGGTCATGGCCCTGGCACTGGCCGGCGCCGCAACCACAACGGTCGTCACAGCGGTGGCCCAAGCGCTCAAGCGCAACAGAATCGCCAGGCCCAGGGCCAACAGCAGCCACGTGCCGCACGTGAGGCGCGTGCACCACGTGAGGACCACTTTGACAGCAACCGGTCCGAGCGCCAGCCCGGTCCCAATGCCCACATGGGCCATCTGCGCTTCCGTGACCCCAAACCGCGTCCCGCCAACCCTGGTGGTCAACCCGACCCCTTGCGCACCAGCATCGATGCCATGCGTACCAGCAACCGAAACAAAAAAGGCGGTGGTGGCGGCAAGGGTGCGGGTGGTAAGGGTCCCCGCTCTTCGGGTGGCGACGCCGATCCGCTGCGCACCAGCTACGGTCGAATTTAAAAGGGACTTTACGCGCCGGCCAGAACCGGCGCATGGGCTCAAACCATCACAGCGTCACCGTGTAGTTGAGTGCGCTGCGCCCACCGTCGGCAGTGACGATCTCCCCCGTCAGATAACTCGCCGCGTCGCTTGCCAGCCACGCCACCACTTCAGCGATTTCTTCGGGCTTCCCCAGGCGTTTAAGAGGTGTTCGCCCCAGAATGCGCTGGCGTGCATCGTCGCTCGTGAGCACCGCCTGCGCTGCCAGCTCGGTGGCGATGGTGCCAGGAGCCACCGCATTGACGCGGATGCCATGGTCAGCCAGGGCCAGCGCCATCACACGGGTCAGCTGGTTGATGCCGCCCTTGCTCACGTTGTAGCTGGCCATGCTGGGAATGGCCATGACGCCATTGACCGAGCTCATATTGACAATGGCGCCGCCGATCCCGGCGACGACCATGGCACGGGCAACCGCCTGCCCCATCAGGAACGCGCCCTTGAGGTTGACCCGCAGCACCGCGTCAAAATCGGTTTCACTCACTTCAAGAAAAGGCGCTGCCTTGAAAATGCCGGCGTTGTTCACCAGGACATCGATACGTCCACCCCAGGCCACGGCCGCATGCACCGCGCGCTGCACCGCAGCGGCGTCGCCCACGTCGGCGCACACAAACAAGCCCCCCAGCTCGCCGGCCAGGGCTTCACCACGGGTGGTATCAATATCGACCAGAACCACCCGCGCATCGTCGGCCACAAAGCGGCGGGCACAGGCCGCGCCAATGCCTTGGGCGGCGCCGGTGATCAGCGCTACCCGGCCTTGCAGGCCGACACGTGCGCGGGATGAGGTCGTGGGGGATTGGCTGGACATGGCGAACACTCCTGAAAGTCGGCGGCACAATGTCGGGTATGCGAATGCTCCACACCATGCTGCGCGTCGGCAACCTGCAACGATCCATCGATTTTTACACCCATGTGCTGGGCATGCAGTTGCTGCGCACCTCGGAAAACCCCGA
>CAZEZY010000243.1:0-1741 GCA_964516635.1 uncultured Tepidimonas sp.
GGTGCAGCATGCGCCCGGCGATCATGTAGGTCACGGTTTCAAAGCCACGGTGCGGATGGTCCGGAAACCCGGCGATGTACTCATCGGGCTTGTCACTGCCAAAAGCGTCCAGCATCAAAAACGGGTCCAGCCGGTGCTGCAGGTCTTGCGTGAGGATGCGGCTGAGCTTGACGCCCGCACCGTCCGACGTCGCCTGGCCAGTGACCAGGCGCTCGATGGTGCGCGAGACGATGACGGCGTGGGGGTGGACCGCTTGAGACACATCCGCTCCTGTTCAAAAAACCAAACGATCAAGCAGGACGGTGCAAGGCGCAGAGCTTGTTGCCGTCGGGGTCGCGCAGGTAGGCCAGGTAGAGCTTGCCGGCAGGGCCTTCGCGAAAGCCGGGTGGGTCTTCGCAGGTGGTGCCGCCATTGGCCAGACCTGCGGCATGGAAGGCGTCGCCCTGTTCGGCCGACTGGACGGTGAAGCCAATCGTGCTGCCGTTACCGTGGCTGGCGGGCTCGCCGTTGATGGGCGTGGTGATGGCGAAAGTGCCGGTGGGGCTGCGGTAGAAATAGCGGTTTCTGTTGGCCACCCCCGGTCCGTAACCCAAGGTGCCCAGCAAGGCGTCGTAAAACTTTTTGGAAACTTCCAGGTCATTCACACCCAGCATCACATGACTGAACATTGCGCTCTCCTCATAGACCCGTTGCCGGGCGAAATTGTTGGGTCCTCATCGTAGCGGATACCTGACGGCCTGGCCGGGTCAAGACTTCTTGAAGCCCTGCCAGCGTGCATGCGCAGGCCCCTGCAGTTCGGGGGCAGCACTCTTGGCTGGTCTCGAGAACGGCGGGGTCATGAAGCGGGGATTCCTGGACAATGCCTGCGGGGGCGAGGCCTGCATTGTCGCCACTACCGCTTGCAGGTGACAGACCGCTGCGCCAGACTGTGGCAGCATGGCCTTCCATTTGATGCAACTGCCTGGAGACCTGAAATGCCCTCAACCCTGTCCAATACCCTCTCATTTGGCCTGCAAGGCCGAGTGGTCATCGTCACCGGGGCGGCCAACGGCATTGGCGAGGCGTGTGCCCGCCGCTTTGCCGCCGAAGCTGCCCATGTGGTGCTGGCCGATGTGAACAGCGAGCGCGGCGCAGCTGTCGCCGCCGAATTGCGCAGCGAGGGTCACAGCGCCGGTTTCATGGCCTGCAACGTCTCGCGCAAGGCCGATGTCGACGCCTTGGTCGACCATGTGCTGCAGGCCTTTGGCCGCATCGACGTGCTGGTCAATAACGCAGGCATTTTCAAGGCAGCCGATTTTCTGGACGTGACCGAAGAAGACTTTGACGCCGTGATCAACGTGAACATCAAGGGCTCCTTCCTGATGGGCCAGGCCGCAGCCCGCGCGATGAAAAGCACCGGGGGCGGATCAATAGTCAATATGAGTTCGGTCAACGCGGTGCTGGCCATCCCGAGCATCGCCAGCTACAACGTGAGCAAAGGCGGCATCAACCAACTGACGCGGGCCATGTCCTTGGCATTGGCCGACTATGGCATCCGCGTGAACGCCGTGGCCCCCGGGACGATCGCCACCGAGCTGGCCCGCCAGGCGGTGCTGACCAGCGAAGAGGCTCAAAAGAAAATCATGATGCGCACGCCCATGAAGCGCCTGGGCGAGCCCGACGAGGTGGCCAAGGTGGTGGCCTTTTTGGCCAGCGATGCGGCCAGCTACATCACGGGCGAGATCGTCACCGTGGACGGCGG
>CAZEZY010000244.1:0-1639 GCA_964516635.1 uncultured Tepidimonas sp.
GAACCCGCGGTGGGCTATTAACCCACACACGCTTTCCAGGCGTGCGACTTAAACCGCTCATCCACCTCTCCTGACGCAATCCCGCATTGTACACCGTTCAGGGGCAGATTCGGCCCCGGAGCAGGGCTTCAGGGGTTTGCCTGGGCCGTCTTGATCATTTTCATGGCGGAGCCGATCAGGCTGCTGACTTCGGTCATGTTGCCCGGCACGATCAGGGTGGTGTTCGCGTCGGCCGCCACCCTGGCAAAGGCTTCCACGGCTTTTTCGGCCACCTTCAGCTGGACGGCGGCTTCCCCACCATCGGTGCGGATGGCCTGGGCAATGCGTTCAATGGCCAATGCGGTGGCGTTGGCCACTTCCGTGATGGCGGCGGCTTCACCCTGGGCATTGTTGATGGCCGCCTGCTTCTCGCCTTCGGACCGGGCAATGAACGCTTCGCGTTCGCCGGTGGCGATGTTGATCTGTTCCTGGCGGCGGCCTTCCGAAGCGGCAATCAGGGCCCTTTTTTCGCGTTCGGCCGTGATCTGGGCCTGCATCGCACGCAGAATCTCGGCCGGTGGGGTCAGGTCCTTGATCTCGTAACGCAACACCTTCACGCCCCAGTTCAGCGCGGCTTCGTCGATCGCATTGACCACCTGGGCGTTGATCATGTCTCGCTCTTCAAAGGTTTTGTCCAGTTCCAGCCGGCCAATCACGCTGCGCAGGGTGGTCTGCGCCAGTTGTGAAATCGCCAGGATGTAGTTGGATGACCCGTAACTGGCCCGCATCGGATCGGTCACCTGAAAGTAGAGGATGCCATCTACTTTGAGCTGCGTGTTGTCTTTGGTGATGCAGACCTGCTCGGGCACATCGAGCGGGATTTCCTTGAGGCTGTGCTTGTAGGCCACCTGGTCCACGAACGGCACCAGAAAGTTCAGGCCCGGTGTGAGGGTGCCGGCGTACTTGCCGAGTCGTTCCCTGACCCAGGCGTTCTGCTGGGGGACGACCTTGATCGACTTGACAATGAAGATACCGGCAATGATGAAGAGGGCAATTGCGATTTCCATGGACGTCCCTTTGCGGTGTTGGGTGAATTTCAGGGGTTGAGTGGGCGCACCAGCAGGCGGCTGCCTTCGACAGCCACAATCTGGTAAGTGCCTGCTGTCTGGGTCTGGTGGTCACTTTGCAGCTGGACCGTCCAGTCAGCCCCTCGGTAACGAATTCGGGCGGTGCCGTCGGGTTCCCACGCTGCCACGGTGACGGTCTGGCCGATGTCGAGATTCACGTCCCGGTTGGCCCGAGCCGAGGTCGTGCCCACGCGAGTCTGTCGCCAGCGGTGCCACAACACAATGGCGCCACCCCCCACCACGCTGGCCGACACCAGCTGGGCAGCCAGTCCCAGGCCGAGGTGGGCCGCCAAGGCACCCGCCGCCAAGCCGAAGGCCAGCATCAGCAGGAAAAAGGTGCCTGTGATGAGCTCCAGCGCCACCGCGCCTCCGGCCAGTAGCCACCAAACCGTCGAGTCGGCCATGCAAGCTCCTTCGTTCAGGGTGAAATTGCGATCTTCGCAACAGTGAACCCCATTGTGGGGCAAAAGCAGGCCGGTTTCGCGGTTCCGACACAAACCTTACGTACACTTGCGGCCATGAAATTCCGCTTC
>CAZEZY010000245.1:0-1591 GCA_964516635.1 uncultured Tepidimonas sp.
TGAATGGCCGCGATGCCAAGCGAAGCGTGCTTTATGTGGACGAGGCGCAAATCGGTGAGGCTGTGACCGGGCGCATCAACCCAGAAAACAAAAATCCCACCTTTAAGGGGTGGGATCTTGTGTCAGCCAAGGGAGCAATCAATGCCGTTGAGCACAATGCTAGGGCGGCTACCTCTCCGATCTCTGACAAATCTAGTGTATCCACATTTGGTTTGCCGGTCAACGAAAATTACAGAGGGCTTGCCACTGTTGCGGTAAAGCTGCAACTGGAGTTGGAGTTGACCCGGTTCCGTGGACACATCATGCTTTGTGTTCAAGGAGTCACCAATGTCCAAAGTCAGACCGCCGTACCCGGCGGCATTCCGCCAGCAGATGGTCGAGCTGGTTCGAGCCGGCCGCTCACCCGCGCAGCTCTCGCGTGAGTTCGGCGTCACCGCCCAGTCCATCACCAACTGGGTCGGCCAAGCTGCCATCGATGAGGGCAAGCCCTTACCGGGCAAAGAAGGCCTGACCACCGCCGAGCGAGAAGAGCTTGTGCGCCTGCGTCGGCAGCTGCGCCAGGTCCAGATGGAGCGCGACATCCTGGCAAAGGCTACGGCCTGGTTCGCCGGTCGCAGCGATGCGACATCCACGAAGTCTTCGGACTCGTGATGGCGAACCAGGCCGACTTATCCGTGCGAACCATGTGTCGCGTCCTCGGTGTCTCCGCCAGCGGGTTCTATGCCTGGCGAGAGCGTGCCCCGTCCCAGCGCAGCATCGCCAACGCGGTGATGACCGAGCGCATCCGCCAGATTCACCGGGACTCCTACGAGTCCTACGGCATGCCCCGGGTGCGGGCCGAACTTATCGAGCAAGGCGTGTGCATCAGTCGCCAGCGCGTGGCGCGCCTCATGCGAGAAGCTGGCATCCACGGTATCAGCAAGCGCAGAGGCTTCACCGTCACCACCCACCGTGACAAGCGTCAGACCCCGGCCCATGATTGGGTCAACCGCCGTTTCCACGCCACTGGCCCCAACCAGCTATGGGTGGCGGACATGACCTACGTGCCGACGTGGATGGGCTTCCTCTACCTGGCCGTGGTCATCGATGTCTGGAGCCGGCGCGTGGTGGGCTGGTCCATGGGAGAACGCATGACCGCCGACCTCGTGCTCGCAGCGTTGAACATGGCCCTTGAGCAGCGCAAACCCACGGGTGTCATCCACCACAGCGACCAGGGCAGCCAGTACACCAGCGTGGCCTTTGGCGAGCGCTGCCGGCAGATGCAGGTGCGGCCCTCGATGGGAACGGTGGGCGATGCCTACGACAACGCGATGGCCGAGAGCTTCTTTGCCAGCATGGAAGGCGAACTCATCGAGCGCAGCACCTTCCAGAGCAAGGCCCAGGCCCGCATGGCCGTCTTCACCTGGATTGAAGGCTGGTACAACCCCCGGCGCCGCCACAGCGGCCTGGGATACCTCTCACCCCTGAACTTTGAAAGGAGGCACGAAACCCTGTTTGACGTTGTTGAGGATGCCGTCGTGCATGCCGAGACAACACCCGCAACGGTTTGAGAATCAAACCAATTCCCGTCCACCGAAGTGGGTCAACTCCA
>CAZEZY010000246.1:0-1589 GCA_964516635.1 uncultured Tepidimonas sp.
GGCAACCTGGCTGCCTGGCAGGAAGCCATCGTCGGGGCCGAGGCCAATGGCTTGAAGATCGCCGAGGTGCGCGTCAACGTGGGCGACCGGGTGCAGCGTGGCGATGTACTGGCGGTATTGCAGGCTGACACCTTACGGGCTGAGCTGGCGCAGGCCGAGGCCACTTTGGCCGAGGCGACTGCCAGCGCCCAAGAAGCCAAAGCCCAGGCCGAGCGTGCCCGTAGCCTGCAGCAGCAAGGTTTTTTCAGCAACGCGCAGCTGAGCCAGGCGCAGGCCGCAGAGGCCTCAGCCCTGGCCCGTGTTCAGTCGGCCCGTGCCCTGGTTCAGTTGCAAAACGTGCGCCTGTCACAAACCCAGGTGCGTGCGCCCGATGCGGGCGTGATCTCGGCCCGGCAGGCCACGGTGGGCAGTGTGGTGGGTGCAGGTACCGAGTTGTTCCGCTTGATTCGCCAGGGCCGCATTGAGTGGCGCGCTGAAGTAACAGCCGCCGAGGTTGGCCGCATCCAGGTGGGCGCGCCTGTACAAATCAAAGCCGCCAGCGGCCAGGTGCTGCAAGGCAAGGTGCGCATGGTGGCGCCGTCGGTGGATGCCCAAACCCGCAACGCTTTGGTCTATGTCGATTTGCCCGCCGCCACGGGCAGCGCCCGCGCAGGCATGTTCGCCCAGGGCGAGATCGCGATGGGTCAAAGCCAGGCGCTCACCGTGCCACAAACGGCTGTGGTGGTGCGCGATGGTTTCAGCTATGTCTACACCGTCGGGCCCGACCAGAAAGTCAGTCAGATCAAGGTGCAAACGGGACGCCAAAACGCAGGCCGCGTGGAGGTGACGAGCGGCCTGAAAACCGACGCCCGAGTGGTGGCCAGTGGCGGAGCGTTCCTGAACCATGGCGACTCGGTGCGCGTGGTGGATGCGCCAGCATCGACACCTGCCAGCCAATAAAGGGACGCCATGCTCAACGTCTCTTCTTGGTCGATCCGCAACCCGATCCCGGCGGTCATGCTGTTTGTGCTGCTGACGGTGGCGGGTTTGATTGCTTTCGGCTCGATGAAGGTGCAGAACTTTCCCGATCTGGATGTGCCCACCATCACGGTGACTGCCAGCCTGCCCGGTGTGGCGCCCTCGCAGCTCGAAACCGATGTGGCCCGTAAACTTGAAAACGCGCTGGCCCCGCTGCAAGGCCTCAAACACATCACCACCAAGGTGCAAGACGGTGTGGTGTCCATCACCGCCGAGTTCCGCATGGAAAAGCCCAGCCAGGAGGCCGTGGACGATGTACGCTCGGCCATTCAGGGGGTGCGGGCTGACTTGCCCAGCGACCTGCGCGACCCGGTGGTCAAAAAGCTCAATCTGGCAGGCACGCCCGTGCTGGCCTATACCGTGCGCTCGGCACGCATGGACGACGAGGCCCTGTCCTGGTTGGTCGACAAAGAGATCACCCGCAAGCTCTTGTCTTTGCGCGGTGTGGGCGCGGTCAACCGCGTGGGCGGTGTTACGCGTGAGGTGCGTGTGGCCTTGGATGTGAACCGCCTGCAGGCGCTGGGCATCACGGCGGCCGAGGTGTCGCGTCAGCTCAGGCAGGTGCAGCAAGA
>CAZEZY010000247.1:0-1577 GCA_964516635.1 uncultured Tepidimonas sp.
TCAAACGGTCGGTAGCGCTGTTCGACCGGATAGGTCCGGCCCGAGACCATGATGACCGGGGCGGGACCCTGGCGCGATGCAAAGTGTTTGGCAAAGCGGTCGGCGTCGATGGTGGCCGAGGTGACCACCACCTTGAGGTCGGGCCGGCGCGGCAGGATTTGGCGCAGGTAGCCCAGCAGGAAGTCGATGTTCAGGCTGCGCTCGTGCGCCTCGTCGATGATGAGGGTGTCATAGGCCTGCAGCAGCGGGTCGGTCTGGGTTTCGGCCAGCAAGATGCCGTCGGTCATGAGCTTGACCGAAGCGTTCTTGGACAGGCGGTCCTGAAACCGCACCTTGAAACCCACCACCTCACCCAGCGGGGTTTGGAGTTCTTCGGCGATGCGCTTGGCCACCGAGCTGGCGGCGATGCGCCGGGGCTGGGTGTGGCCGATCAGGCGCGCCCGCTCGCCCGGCTTGGCGTTCATCTTGCCTCGCCCCAGCATCAGCGCGATTTTGGGCAGCTGGGTGGTCTTGCCCGAGCCGGTCTCACCGCACACGATGATGACCTGGTGCTGCGCCATGGCGGCCATGATCTCGTCACGGCGGGCCGATACGGGCAGGCCTTCGGGGAAGTCGATTTGCAGGGGGACGTCGGACAAGGCGGAAACTTCTGTGAAAATCAAGGCAAGAACAGCCCGGGATTATCCCCGGCCCGGCACTCTGCCCCATTCGCCGTACCTGATTGCCCATGTCCACAGTCTTCAACTTCACCTTTGTGCCCTGGTTCCGCTCGGTGGCGCCCTACATCCACATGCACCGGGGCAAGACCTTTGTGGTGGGGATCGCGGGCGAGGCGATTGCGGCAGGCAAGCTGCACAACCTGGCGCAAGACCTGGCGCTGATCCAGAGCATGGGCGTGCGGATTGTGCTGGTGCACGGCTTTCGCCCCCAGGTCAACGAGCAGCTGGCCGCCAAGGGCCACACGCCCAAATACTCCCACGGCATCCGCATCACCGACAGCGTGGCCCTGGATTGCGCCCAGGAGGCGGCCGGGCAGCTGCGTTACGAGATCGAGGCGGCCTTCAGCCAGGGGCTGCCCAACACGCCCATGGCCGGCTCCACGGTGCGGGTGATTTCGGGCAACTTCATCACCGCCCGGCCGGTGGGCATCGTGGACGGGGTGGACTTCATGCACTCGGGCCTGGTGCGCAAGGTGGACGTGGACGGCATCGTGCGCACCCTGGACATGGGCGCGATGGTGCTGCTCTCGCCCTTTGGCTTCTCGCCCACCGGTGAGGCCTTCAACCTGACCATGGAAGAGGTGGCCACCAGCGTGGCCGCAGAGCTGCAGGCCGACAAGCTGATCTTCCTGACCGAGATCCCGGGCATCCGCGTCAACCCGCATGAGCCGGCCAGCGACGACAACCCGATCGACACCGAATTGCCCCTGGCCACCGCCCGCCAGATCCTGGCCGAGTCGCCCAACCCGACGCAGCCGACCGACCTGGCGTTTTACCTGCAGCACTGCGTGAAGGCCTGCGAGGAAGGCGTGGAGCGCTCGCACATCCTGTCGTTTGCCGTCGATGGCGCCCTGCTGC
>CAZEZY010000248.1:0-1559 GCA_964516635.1 uncultured Tepidimonas sp.
TGTCGCCAGGCACCACAGCACCCACGCCTTCGGGCGTGCCGGTGTAGATCAGGTCGCCGGGCTGCAGGTGGTAGTAGGTGGACAGGTCGGCGATGATTTCGCGGATGTTCCAGATCAGCTTGTCGACGTTGGACGATTGCTTGGTTTGGCCATTCACTTCCAGGGCAATCGCACCGTTCTCGATCACCACGCCGGGCATGGGCACGATCTCGGAGCAGACGGCGCCTTGCTCGATGTCTTTGCCTGTGTCCCAGGGGCGGCCCTTGTCACGCGCCACCAGCTGCAGGTCGCGGCGGGTCATGTCCAGGCCTGCGGCATAGCCATAGACCAATTCATGCGCGTTGGCTTCGCTCACGCGAAAGCCTTCTTTGCCAATGGCCAGCACCAGTTCCATCTCGAAATGGTAGTTGTGGGTGCGGGGCGGGTAGGCCACCACGGCAACATGGTTCACGCCGCTTTCCACCAAGGTCTGAGGCGACTTGGTGAAGTAGAAGGCCTGCTCGACGCTTTTGTCGACGGGGCGGCCCATCTCGACGGCATGCGCGTGGTAGTTGCGGCCGACGCAAAAGATGCGGTTGATCGGGAAGCGTTCAGTCTGGCCGCGGATGGGCAGGGATTGAACAGCGGGGGGATTGAAGAGGTAAGAGGTCATGGGGTTTGATGAAAAGAAAAGGTCAGCCGCGGTTCTCGTAGACACCCAGCTTGCGGTGCAGGGGCGATTCGTCGGCCATAAAGATGAAAGCGGGCTTGTCCGCTTGGAGGTTCGTCAATGTCACGGCTTCGTAGCCGGGGGCGCAGCAGGTGTCGGCCTCGGCCAGCTTGAAAGTGCTGGCCACGATGTGCGCCTGCACCGCGCCTTCGATCACATGGAAGACCTGCGCGGGTGAGCGAGCAGGCAAACGCAGGGTCTGGCCGGGTCGCAGCATCAAGGCGTAGAAGCCCAGGATGTTTTCGGCATCGGCACCGGTTTCGGGGTTGGTATACGTGACCTGCACTTGCTCCAGACCGGCATCGTCTGCGGCCAACGATTCGAGCGCGGCCTTGGCGTCTTTCCAGGCGTAGCGCAGCATGGGGTAGGCCTTCTTGCTGCGCTCGAACACATGCGAGGGCACCACGCCGCCACGGGCGTATTGTTTGTCGCCCTGGCCGGGCACCACGGTCTGGCGGTCGCCGTTGATGTGGTAGCTGGCCTCCATGTAATAGACCAAGGGCAGGTCCAGCACATCCAGCCAGATGACCGGCTCGGTGCCGTCGTGGCCGTGTTCGTGCCACAGGCCGGTGGGTGTGAGGATCAAATCGCCCCGGCTCATGGGGCATTTCTCGCCGTCCACCGTGGTCCAGGCGCCTTCGCCTTCCACCACCATGCGCACCGCGTTGGGGGTGTGGCGGTGGCTGGGCGCCCATTCGCCCGGCATGAGCAGTTGCATGCCCAGGTACATGGCCGCCGAGGCCTGCATTTTGTCCAGGCCATGGCCCGGGTTGGCCAGCACCAGCACGCGGCGCTCGGCTTTTTCGATCGGGGTCAGCTCGCCCGCCTTGAGCAGCAGCGGCTTGATGTC
>CAZEZY010000249.1:0-1538 GCA_964516635.1 uncultured Tepidimonas sp.
CATCATCCTGTCGCGCGAACTCAGCCTGGTCGAGGTGGAGGCCATTCGCCAGGAATGCCCCGACATGGAGCTGGAGGTGTTCGTCCACGGCGCCCTGTGCATTGCGTATTCGGGGCGCTGTTTGCTTAGCGGCTACTTCAACCGCCGCGACCCCAACCAGGGCACCTGCACCAACGCCTGCCGCTGGGAATATGGCACGCAGTCTGCTCAACTGGACCCAGTGACGGGCGAAGCGATTCCGGTGGCGCGCATGGACGGCGACTTCAATTTCGGCGAAGCCCAGGCCGAGGCCGAAACCGCGTTTTCCACCTGCGGCAGCGGCCAGCGCCACCCGGCGGCCGAGAAGATCTACCTGATCGAGGAAAAAGGCCGCCCCGGCGAGCTGATGCCGATCATGGAAGACGAGCACGGCACCTACATCATGAACAGCAAGGACTTGCGCGCGGTCGAGCATGTGGAGCGCCTGGCGAAGATCGGGGTGGATTCGCTCAAGATCGAGGGGCGCACCAAGAGCCTGTACTACGTGGCGCGCACCGCCCAGGTGTACCGCCGCGCCATCGACGACGCGGTGGCGGGCCGGCCCTTCAACCCCGAGCTGCTGATGGAACTCGAAGGCCTGGCCAACCGGGGCTACACCGGCGGGCTGCTGGAGCGCCGCCCGGCGCAGGACTACCAGAACTACATCAGTGGCCACTCCGAGTTGCACCGCAGCCACTTCGTGGGTGAGGTTCGCGGTGTGCGTGCGGATGGCTGGGCTGAAGTGGAAACCAAGAACAAGTTTTCGGTGGGCGACCGCATCGAGGTGATTCACCCCAGCGGCAATCGCGTGGTGCAACTCGACCAGATGCAAAACCTCGACGGCCAGCCGGTCCAGGTGGCGCAGGGCAGCCCGGTGCGCGTGTTCGTGCCGCTGGGGGGGCCGGTGGAAGGGGCCTTGCTGGCGCGTCTGCTGGAGCCGGTGACCGCCTGATCCGGTGTGACCGTGATTCAGAGTGTCGCGATCACCTCGCGAGCTGCTGCCACGGTGGCCTGCACGTCGGCCTCGGTATGGGCCGCGCTGACAAATCCGGCCTCGTACAGCGCCGGGGCAAAGTACACGCCGCGGTCCAGCATGCCGTGGAAGAAGCGGTTGAAGCGCGGGCCGTCGGTGGTCATGACGGTGGCGTAGTTCTGTGGCAGGGTGTCCATCAGGAAGAAGCCGAACATGCCGCCCTGGCTGTCGGTGGCAAAGGGCACACCCGAGGCGTCGGCTGCGCTTTGCAGGCCAGCCGTGAGCTGCTGGGTCCGGGCTGACAGCGCCTCAAAAAAGCCGGGTTTCTGGATTTCCTTGAGCGTGGCCAGCCCACAGGCGGTGGCCACCGGGTTGCCAGACAAGGTGCCGGCCTGGTACACCGCGCCCAGCGGGGCCAGTTGTTCCATGACCGCGCGTTTGGCGCCAAAGGCCGCGAGCGGCATGCCGCCGCCGATCACCTTGCCCATCACCGTCATGTCGGGCTCAAAGCCGGGGATGAGCGAGGCGTAGTGGCCTTGGGCGCTGC
>CAZEZY010000250.1:0-1520 GCA_964516635.1 uncultured Tepidimonas sp.
CCACGGTGATGGCCAGGGTCTTGTCCATCACGCCCACGGCTTCGGCGCAGGTGCACGCAATGCCGATGTCCACCGCTTCTTCCAAGGCGGCCAGGCCGTTCAGGGTGATCAGCTGGCCGGCAGCCTGGTTCAGCACCACCTCGGCGGCGCGTGAGCCGTCTTGCGTGATGTAACCCTGGGTGCGCACGCCGCTGGCGCTGCGCTCCACCAAAAACAGGGCGATCTGGCCATGCACGGTGGCGGGCACCACAAAAGCGTCGGCTTGATCGCCCACGGCCACCACGCTCTTGGTGCCGGTCACCGACCAGGTGCCGCCAGATTCGCTGGCCTGGGCAGCACAGCGGTTCAGCTGGTAACGGGCGCCGCGTTCTTGCTGCGCCAGCACCACGATGGCTTCGCCAGCGGCCATGCGCGGCAGCCAGGCGGCCTGCAGGGCTGCCGGGGCATGGGTTTGCAGGGTGGCGCTGCACATCAAGGTCTGGGTCAAGGGTTCGATCACGATGCCGCGGCCGAGTTCCTCCATGGTCACCATGGCTTCGGTCGGACCCATGCCCATGCCGCCATGCTCTTCGCGCACATACAGGCCCGTCAGGCCCAGTTCGGCCATCTCGCCGTAGGCGGCGCGGTCGAAACCGCCAGCCGCGACGATGGCGCGGCGGCGGTCAAAGTCGTAACCCTTGTCCACCCATTTGCGCACCGCATCGCGCAGTTGTTCCTGGTCGTCGGAAAAATCGAAATCCATGTGTGTCTCCTTAACCCAGAACAGTCTGAGCGACGATGTTGCGTTGCACTTCGTTGCTGCCGCCGTAGATGGTGGTCTTGCGCATGTTGAAGTAGTTGGCGGCCAGCGGTGCATTGGCCAGCGTGCCGCCCGGGAAGTCGCCTTGCCAGCCCGCATCCATGGCTTCGAAGATGAAGGGCAGGGCAAAGGGTCCTGCGGCCTGCATCATCAGCTCGGTGTAGCGCTGCTGGATTTCGCTGCCCTTGATCTTCAGGAGGCCTGCGATATCGAGCGAGTTCTTGCCTGACTTTTCGGCCGACAGGACCCGCAGCACCAGCATCTCCAGTGCCACGATGTCGACTTCAAGCTTCGCGATTTCGTCGCGAAAGCGCAGGTCGTCGTACACGCCTTCGGTTTTGGCGATGCGCTTGAGGCGCTCGAGTTCACGCTTGGCGCGGTTCACATCGGCGATGTTGGTGCGCTCGTGGGCCAGCAGGTGTTTGGCGTAGTTCCAGCCCTTGTTCTCTTCACCGATCAGGTTCTCGGCGGGCACTTCGACGTTGTCGAACCAGACCTCGTTGACCTCGCACTCACCGTCGAGCAGCTTGATCGGGCGCACGGTGATGCCGGGCGACTTCATATCGATCAACAGGAAAGAAATGCCGGTTTGGGGCTTGCCTTCGTTGCTGGTGCGCACCAGGCAGAAAATCCACTCGCCATACTGGCCCAGTGTGGTCCAGGTTTTCTGGCCGTTGACGATGTATTTGTCACCCACGCGCTCGGCGCGGGTCTTGAGGGA
>CAZEZY010000251.1:0-1505 GCA_964516635.1 uncultured Tepidimonas sp.
ACCCGCACCCGGCGGTGGCCGAGATGCTGAGTGAGACCTACGGCATCATGGTCTATCAGGAGCAGGTGATGCAGACCGCGCAGATTCTGGGCGGCTACTCGCTGGGCGGCGCCGACTTGCTGCGCCGCGCCATGGGCAAGAAGAAGGCCGAAGAAATGGCCGAGCACCGCGAAAAGTTCCGCGATGGGGCTTGGGCCACGCACCAAATCCCGCAGGAGAAGGCCGATGAAATTTTCGACCTGATGGAGCGTTTTGCGGGTTACGGTTTCAACAAGTCGCATGCGGCGGCCTATTCCTTGTTGGCCTACCACACGGGCTGGCTCAAGGTGCACTACACCGCCGAGTTCTTCTGCGCCAACATGACGGTGGAGATGGACGATACCGACAAGCTGAAGGTGCTCTACGAAGACGCGCTCCAGTTCGGCATTCGCTTTGACCCACCGGACGTGAACCGGGGCACCCACCGCTTCGAACCCGTGACCGACAAAATCATCCGCTATGGTCTGGGCGCCATCAAGGGCACAGGTCAGCAGGCGATCGAAGCCATCGTGTCTGCCCGCGAACTGGGTGGTCCGTTCACCAGCCTGTTTGACTTCGCTGTGCGCGTGGACCGCACCCGCATCAACAAGCGCACGGTGGACGCGCTGATCAAGGCCGGGGCTTTTGACTCACTGCACATGAACCGCGCCGCCTTGTCGGCCAGCATCGACAAAGCCTTCGAGTTTGCCGCGGCCACCGCCGCCAATGCCAACCAGGGGGGCTTGTTTGACATGCTGGGTGACGACTCGCATGGATCGAGTACGCAAGAGCCTGACCTGGTTGAGGTCATGCCCTGGGGCATCAAGGAGCGTTTGCTGCTCGAAAAAACCGCCGTCGGCTTTTTCCTGTCCGGGCATTTGTTTGACGCGGTCGAGCGGGAAGTGCGCCAGTTTGCCCGCCGAAAGATTGACGAGCTGATCGACAGCCGCGAGTCCATGGTGCTGGCCGGTATCGTGAGCGACTTGCGCATCATCAATGGCCAGCGCGGCAAGGTCGCGATCTTCAAGCTCGACGACAAATCGGGTGTCATGGAAGCCACCGCCGACGAAGCCCTGATCAACTCGGCCAAGCATTTGCTCAAGGATGACGAGTTGATCATCGTCACGGCCAAAATGCAGGCTGACCGGTTTTCGGGGGGCTTTCGCCTCAAGATCGAGCACATCATGGACTTGGGCGCGGCCCGCTGCCGCTACGGCAAATACCTGCGTGTGGCGGTGAACGGTCGCGCCCCGGACATTGCCCGGATCGTCAAAGAGTTCCCCGCACAGCGCGAACAGACCGAGCAGGGTGATCTGTTGCGGGGCTTGCCCGTGCGCTTGGTGCTGGAGCGCAGCAATGATCAATTGTCCGCCCGCGCCGAGCTGGCGCTGGGTGAAGGCGCCAGATTCTTCCCCTCGGATGCGGCGCTGGCCAGCTGGATGGCGCAGGCCGATCAGGGGCAGGCGCAGATCGTTTACGACTGAGGC